>JAEDIV010000008.1 GCA_016296675.1 Clostridia bacterium | reverse complement strand
TTTCAGGGGATCGGCCCTTCCCATCAAAAAAGGTACTTTTTTGATGGCTTGACCGGTGGGGAGCTCCCGCCGGTTTTTGTGCCTTTTTACGGCCGCTTCATGAGATAGCGGATTTCCTCAAGGTTCTTTCCGAGCTGCTTTGCATGGAAGATACCGGTGGATACGGGGGTAAAACCGCTTTTTTCGATGACGCGTCTGGACTGAAGGTTGCCTGTAAAATGGCGCACGCCGATATAGTCGAGGTTCAGCTGTTCAAATCCGAACTTTACAGCAGCCCTGACTGCCTCCGGCATCAGGCCCTGTCCCCAGAAATCCTTGGAAAGCACGTATCCGATTTCGCAAAGGCGCGTATCCTTGTATTCCGGCGCGTAATTGGCCCACGAATCGTGAAAGCCGAACGAGCCGATCACGCGGCCGGTTTCCTTGTGGCAGATGGCAAATACGTTCTTTTCTTTGATGAACATATCGAGGATCATCTTCGTGGTTTCGATGTTTTCATGGTGCGGCCAGCCCGCCATTTCGCCCACGCCCGGAACGGACGCGTAGGCATAAAAGTCGTTAATATCGTTCTGCGTAAAGGCGCGCAGGATCAGACGGTCGGTTTCAAGGGTGATGGTGCTTATGTCAATTTCCGGGAGCATGGTGTGTCATTCCTTTCTTAAAATGTCAAGCGCATGGTTGCCCGCGCCGATTTCAAGGATTTTAGCGCCGGGGAAAAGGTATTTTTCTGTGTAACGGATCGTAGTCAGAAACTCGACCTGTCCGGATTTCGGGGTAAAACGTTCGTGTTCGTCGTGCGTTGTATAGAAATTTTCAAGGGTATTCATTTTGTTTTTCTCCTTTCCTGCATAAAAACAGCGCGGGCAGGAATGTTTTTATCTCCTGCCCGCGCTTTTTGATTGGCTGATATGTATGATCAATCAAAAAAGTATGAACGCGAACAGGCACTCCGCCAACCGAAGCGGGGTGCTTTGAACATATCAAGCTGGTTGAAGTTTGCGTTCATCTTATTAGGCTCCTTGTATGATTGGACGTATTATACATGCATTTATGCATGCTGTCAAGGGAAAAACGGAGGTTACAGAGGAAGTTTTTTTAAGACGGCCTCGATTTTTTTCATGTTTTCATTGGAAATGGGTGTAAGCGGGAGACGCAGCTCGTTTTGGATAAGGCCCATCACTGACAGTACGGCTTTTATGGGAATGGGGTTTATGTCAAGCTTCATAAGGTCCATAAGGGGCGTAAGATCCGCGTGCGCTCTTTGTGCTTTTTCCATGTCGCCGTTAAGACATGCATGGGTCAGATTTTTCATCTCCTTCGGGGCGGCGTTTGAAACAACCGAGATCACGCCGCATGCGCCCATGGCCATGAGCGAAAGCGTCATGGCGTCGTTTCCCGAGTAGACATATGCGCCGTCCAGCGACAGACGCGTCATGCGCTCGGCCTTTGAAAAATCAGTCGCCGCCTCCTTGACAGCGGGAATCAGCGGATGCTTGAAAAGCTCGGCTGCCGTTTCGGCTTCAAGGCTCACGCCGGTTCTGGAGGGGACATTATAGAGGATAAGGGGAATGGAAACTGCGTCGGCGACGGAAGTGAAATGCTGCTTAAGCCCTGTCTGATTGGCAAGATTATAATAGGGCGTTACGCATAAAATTGCATCCGCGCCGGCTTTTTCCATGGCCTTTGCCTGATCAATTGCGACGGACGTACTGTTTGCGCCTGCGCCTGCGATGACGGGCACTTTGCCTTTGCAAAACTCTTTTGCCAAGGAAACGAGATCGTTTTTTTCCTGATGCGTGAGTGCAGATGCCTCGCCGGTGGTTCCGCATACGATCATTGCGTCGGTATGCGCCTGAAGCTGGCGTTTGAGCAGCCGTTCAAAGGCGTTCAAATCCACTTTCCCTTTGCAAAATGGGGTAACAATGGCGGTTCCGGTTCCGAAAAACATGCCGTTCATTGATTTATCTTCCTCCCTTTTTGCCGGTGTGCGGCCTGAGAGTATATGCCTGCATGCATGAAAATTATGAATATTCATATAGAAATGTATAAATTAACATTATGGATTTAATTTATGTGATTTGGTTGAATAATCATACGCGTGGTGCTATAATGGGGGATATTGTTTTTGATACTGCATTTTTGAATGCGGAAAAGCGCATTCTTTCAAGGAGGAAATAAAAATGAAGCATCTTCTGAAAATGTCCGATATGACCAAAAGCGATATTTTAGGCATTCTGGATCTGGCTGATCAGCTCAAAAGCGAACGCAAAAACGGCATTCCCCACCCGCATCTGAAGGGAAAGAAGCTGGGCATGATTTTCCAGAAGAGCTCCACCCGCACCCGCGTTTCCTTTGAAGTGGGCATGTATGAACTGGGCGGCCACGCGCTTATGCTTTCCGGCAGCGAGCTTCAGCTCGGCCGCGGCGAACCCATCAAGGATACCGCGCGCGTTCTGTCCAGATATCTGGACGGCATCATGATTCGCACCTTCCGTCAGGAAGATGTTGAGGCGCTGGCGGAGTACGGCTCGATTCCGATCATCAACGGCCTTACCGACTATGCGCATCCCTGCCAGGTGCTTGCGGATCTTATGACCATCCGCGAAGTAAAGGGCAAGCTCGAAGGCCTTAAAATGGCGTTCATCGGCGACGGCTTCAACATGGCAAACAGTTTGATCGTCGGCGCGATCAAGGTCGGCATGGAATTTGCCATTGCCTGCCCCAAGGGCTATGAGCCGGACGCGGAGATCATGAAGTGGGCAAAAGAAAACGGAAAATTCACCATCACGACCGACGTATTTGAAGCGGTCAAGGATGCGGACGTAATCGTTACCGACGTATGGGCATCGATGGGTCAGGAAGAAGAAGCCGCCAAGCGCACAGAGGCGTTTGAAGGCATTTATCAGGTAAATGATAAAGTGCTGGCCGCCGCCAAGAGCGACTGCATGGTGCAGCATTGCCTGCCTGCGCACAGGGGCGAGGAAATCACCGAGGACGCGTTTGAAAGCCATGCCGATGAAATCTTCGAGGAAGCCGAAAACCGCCTGCATGCGCAGAAGGCGCTGATGGTAAAGCTGATGGCGTAAAAAATGAGATCGGGCGATCCGCATAAGACGGAACGCCCGAATTTGTTTTTTTGGGGGGGGGGACTATTCATTTAAGAATTTTTCGATGAGCTTTGCCGCTTCATCGTCCGGGTTGCCTGTCATGTCGAGCCAGTGGATTTCGCTGTCCCGTCTGAACCAGGTCATCTGCCGCTTGGCGAATTTCTTGATGGCCTTTGAAAGGCCGTCCAGCATTTCGTCAAGGGAAGCGATTTCGCCCGTCAGATACTGGGTGATGAATCTGTATTCAAGGCCCAGCTTCATCATGAATTCGACCGTTGCGCCCTGATCAAGAAGGTTTTTTACTTCCTCGATCATGCCCTGCTTTACGCGACGCACAAGGCGCTCGTCGATGCGCGCTTTCAGCGTTTCCCTGTCCCACGACACGCCGATTTTGAGCGTGTCGTATTTTTTTTCGGAGGAAGGGATCGCATCGTCGCCGCTTTCGATTTTTTCAAGCACGCGCATGACTCTGTTTCTGTTGTGGCGGTCGATCTCGATATCGGGCATGACTTTTATGAGCATTTCATACAATTCGGGCGTTGAAAGCTTTTCAAGCTCGTCCCTGTATTCAAGGTTCGGCATCTTGTCTGAAAGCAGATAGCCCTCTGTGACGGAGGCGACATAAAGCCCCGTGCCGCCGACGATGAAGGGCGTCTTTCCGCGCGCATGGATATCGTCTATTGCCTCATAGGCCTGCTTTTGGAAATCCGCCATGGAATAAAAATCATTGGGCGCGCACACATCCAGAAGATGATGGGGAACGCCCATCATTTCCTCGGGCGCGATTTTGCCGCTGCCCAGATCCAGTCCCTTGAACACCTGTCTTGAGTCGGCGGAGATGATTTCGCCGCCGAATCTGGATGCGAGGCGTACGCCCAGACCGCTTTTGCCGGATGCGTTCGTGCCTACGATGGCGATGAGCTTTTTCATTGGAATTCCTCCGAAAGTTGTTGTTTTACAGTCTGATATTCAAAAATGCGCCCTTCTTGATGCGGTTTTTCAAAAGATACTGGCGGATATATGCGTCGATGACGAACGCGATCCACGGACCCGTGTAGGCAAAAAGCCAGCCGGGCAGAAGCGCGTCCATGGGATAGCAGCAGATATAGGTGAGCAGCGGACGGATGATCGTGACCGAAATCAGCGCACAGAATGCGACGAACTTGACGTCGCCCGCGCCGCGGAGGCATCCGGAGTACACCACGCGGCCGTTCTGGGGAATGATGCCCGTGATGACGACCATGAAGGCAATGCCCGCGCCCGCGACGATCGCGGCTTCCTCAGTGAAAAGACCGGCAAGCAGGTGACGCGTAAAGAAGATGATGATCATTAACAGGATGCTTGCGACGTGCGAAATCTTTCGACTGACCTGCACATATGCGCTGGCCACGTCCTTTCGCCCGCTGCCCAGCGACTGACCGACAAGGGTAGCGCCGGCGGTGGCGACGCCGTCTCCGAGAACGAAGGAAAGGCTGGTTACCTGCTGGACGATCTGATAGCCGGCAAAGGGAAAGGTTCCGATGTCCGCAATCAGGCGCGCGTTGATGAAAAATCCGATGCGAAGCGCCGCGCTTTCGGTGATTGAGGAGGAGCCTATGCGCAGAAAGCCCGAGATGGTCCTTCTGTCAAAAGAGAAATTCCTGAAAGAAAGGCGAAGATAGCCGTCTTTTCTGAGGGCAAAGGCAAACGCGATTACGCAGGAGACGAATGTGCCGCACGCAGTGGCGATTGCCGCGCCGCGAACGCCCAGCGGAGGTAAGCCGAAGTGTCCGCCGATCAGGCAGTAATTCAGGATGACGTTTACGATGTTGGCAGCGATGTTTGTGACCATAGTGATGGTGGTTTTTCCGATGGCGCGCATACCGGCGCACAGGCACATCGACCAGGAGTTGAACACAAACGCCAGCGAAATGATCTTGAAATAGTCGACCGCCATGTGGATGGTGTCTTCCTTTGCGCCAGCAATATACATAAGCGGATGCGCGCCGAAATAGCCAAGGAGCATGGAGAGTATGCCGACGATGGTGATAAAGAACATACTCTGCATGAGTACGCGGTTTGCGCCAGCCTGGTCGTTTTCGCCCTTGCGCCTTGCGATCAGTGCGGTTGTGCCGACGCACAGCGCCTGGGTGATGATCAGAAGAATCATGCGCGGCTGGTTGGTAAGGCCGACTGCGGTCAGCGCTTCCGGGCCGATGCCGCCGACCATCATGCTGTCAATGGAGCCGATGATGGAAAGCAGGGCGCCTTCGATGGTCGCCGGCAGCGCGATTTTGAGCGCTATTTTATAAAGGTCTTGTGTTTTCGGCTGATCGCCGTTCCATTGAATGCGCTTGACGGCGAAAATCCGTCCGATAATGCGCTTTAGTTTGTTTCGCATGAAAAAAACAATTCTTTCGTTTATATATTTATTTGCCGAACCAGTAGGTGAGGCTCTCGCGCCCGCCGTCAAAGAAAATTTCAAGCGTCTTTGTGTCTCTGAGGATCGCTGTTTCTTTGGGCGTATACATAAGGTCGAAGCCCTCGCCTGAAACATATACGCGGTTTCTGTCGAGAACTACGTCCTTGTCTGAGGAAGTGAGAAGGTGCGCTGCTTCTGAAACCGGGAAATTGTGCAGTATTCCGTTTTGAATGGACAGCTCGCGCGGGATGGTGAGCGCGCCTGCGTAATCTGCGCCTTCATCCAGCTTCTTTCCCCAGTCGTACAGCCAGCCGATGATGATTCTGCGTCCCTTTTCGTCCAAAAATGTCTGGGGCGCATAGAACTGCGGGCCGATTTCGGGCATGCATTCCTTTTCGGCGGTAAACGTTTTTCCGTCAAAATCGCCGATCAGAAACGAGCTGCATCGGGTTTTTCTGCCCATGAGCGAATAGGTGAGCACATATTTTCCGCCGAGGGCGAAAAAGTCCGGGCACTCAAGGGCAAAGGAGCGGTCGTCTGTATGAAGAACGCCCAGATATTCCCACGCCAAAAGATCCTTTGAAACATAATGGAGAATCTTTCCGGTTCCGTCTTTTCCGGATCCGACCACCATGTGGTATTCATCGCCGATTTTCGTGACCTTCGGGTCTCTGAAATCGTCTTTGCCGTCGATTGGGCAATGGAGAATGGGATTGTTTTCATATTTTTTGAAGGTGATGCCGTCTTCGCTCACGGCTACGGACTGCGTCTGGCCCATTTCCCTGGAGACGGAGGTATAGAAAAGATACAGTTTTCCGTCCTTTTCAATGGCGCTTCCCGAAAAACAGCCGCCTTCATTTTCGTAGGGCATGTCGGGATAAAGCGCAACGGGCAGCTGCGTCCAGTGGATAAGGTCGCCTGATACTGCGTGTCCCCAGTGCATCTGGCCCCATTTGGGGGCGTAGGGATAATGCTGGAAAAACGCGTGATATTGGCCCTTATAACAGCAAAGACCGTTGGGATCGTTCATCCAGCCGGCTTTGGGTTCAAAGTGATATTTCAGCCTTTCGGGCATGTTTCATCCCTCCTTTTGTTCATTATAAACCCAATTGACTTTGATATCAAGGGCAAGGGCGCGCAAGAAAAAAGATTTTGCATATATAAGGAAGTTTTTATTTTGGAATGCTATTGCCCCTATGAGGGCGAAATGTTATAATAACGTCAATAAGTTGGCGAAAAGGGGAAGAGAGCATATGGGTATTTTTGAAATCAGAAAAGACGGTTTCTATTTGAATGATGCGCCCTTTAAAGTACTTGCCGGCGCGATCCATTATTTCAGAGTTCCGCGCGAATATTGGCGCGACCGCCTTTTAAAGCTCAAGGCCTGCGGCTTCAATACTGTGGAAACGTATGTGGCATGGAATGCGCACATGCCGACGGAGAACGAATTTGATTATTCCGGCATGCTGGATCTTGGTGCTTTTTTGGATCTTGCAAAGGAAATCGGCTTGTGGGCGATCGTGCGACCCGGCCCGTATATTTGCTCCGAATGGGAATTCGGCGCGCTTCCGTGGTGGCTTTTGAAGTATGATCTTTCCCTGCGCTGCGCAGATCGTGCGTATCTTAAGCATGTCGACGCATATTTTGACCATCTGATTCCGCGCATTGCCGAAAAGCAGATCACCCGCGGCGGAAACGTATTGATGATTCAGGTGGAAAATGAATACGGAAGCTACGGCGACGACGATGAATATCTGACATATGTCAAAAACGGCCTTGAAAGCCGCGGTATCGATGTTCCGCTTTTCACCTCCGACGGCGACAGCGACTTTATGCTGACCGGCGGAACGCTTCCTAAAGTTCACAAGACCGTCAATTTCGGCTCGCGTGCGAAGAGCCAGTTTGCCTCCCTCCGCCGCTATCAGCCCGACGGCCCCCTCATGTGCACCGAGTTCTGGAACGGCTGGTTTGATCATTGGGGAGAGGAGCATCATGCAAGAGAGCCGAAAGTGGCCGATGAAGCGCTGCGCGAAATCCTGTCAGAGGGCGGCTCTGTTTCCTCCTATATGTTCCACGGCGGCACGAATTTCGGCTTCATGAACGGCGCAAACTGCCCGGCCAAATTCGACTATCAGCCCACGATTTCCAGCTATGACGACGACGCGCCTCTGAACGAATGCGGCGATATCACGGAAAAATACTGCCTGTTCAATCAAACGCTGGCCGAAATGGAAGGAAAAGCCGTTGCGCCCGAATTTGCGCCGTCGCTCAAGGCAAAGTACGGAAAAGTTGTCTTTACGAAATCCGTAAAGCTTTTCGATGCGCTGAATGTTCTTGGCAAAAAGCACCGTATCGCAAATCCCGTTCCCATGGAGAAACTGGATCAGGGCTACGGCTTTATCCTGTATTCTGCATCCGTCAAAGGCCCGCGCGAGGAGAACACGCTGTATATCCAGGAAGTCCGCGACCGCGCGCATATCTTTGTGGACGGAAAGTTTATGGGCATTCAGTACAGAAACGACAAGGAAGCATCCGTCCGTTTTTCCATCCCGAAGGAAGGCGTGAAACTCGATATCCTTGTTGAAAATATGGGCAGGATCAACTATGGCCCGTATCTGAAAGACCCAAAGGGCATTACTGAAGGCGTGCGCCTCGGCCAGCAGTTCCTCTATGGCTGGGATGCCGTGACCATGCCGATGGACGATGTATCCCTTCTTCCCTTTAAGGAGGAAGTTGCGCCCTTTGACGGAACGCCCGTGTTCCTGTCAAGCACTTTTGACGCAGGGGAGAAGCCGGAAGATACCTTCGTGAAGCTTCCGGGCTTCAAAAAAGGCGTCATTTTCATCAACGGCAAGCCCCTCTCCCGCCACTGGGAGATCGGCCCGCAGAAGAGCGCCTATCTGCCTGCGCCTTTCCTTAAAAAGGGCATGAACGAGCTTACGGTTCTGGAACTGGACGGCTTTGAAAAAGCGGAAGCGTTCCTTGACGATCAGATGGACATCGGATAAGGAGACAGTCAAATGAAATTTCACTTTCTCGGAACGGGCGCGGCGGATTATCCGAAGCATTCGGACGCGCCTGAAAAAAGGCGGTTTACCTCTACGCTTGTAGACAATTCCCTTCTGATTGACGGAACGGAGTCTATCATTGAAGATCTGGATACGGTTAAGAATGTGCCCGCCATGATCTTTACCCACAGCCATGCGGATCACTTTGATAAAGCGTTCAAGGATCAGGTTTGCCCGCTGGAAAGCTTTTGCGAAAAGAGCTGGGCGGACGAATGCGAAGCCAAGCCGCTTACGCCCTATGTGCCGTTTGAAACGGCGGGATTTACGATTCTTCCGCTTCCGGCCAATCATTCCACATCCCGAAAGGGCGAGCAGACGCTGATCTATATTCTCGAAAAAAACGGCGAGCGCGTTTTGTATGCAACCGACGGCGCATGGCTTTTAAACGGCGCATATCATGCCATCAAAAAGGGAGAGCCGCTGGACGCCGCGATTTTTGACGGCACGGTGGGCGATCAGCTGCCCAATGACTGGCGCGTATTTGAGCACAACACGCTCCCCATGGTGAGAAACATGAAAAAAGCGCTCGTCGGGGCAAAGCTTTTAAAAGAAAATGCGCCCGTCATCGTCACTCACCTTGCCCGGACGCTTCATCCCAATCAGAAAACGCTTGAGGAAAACGAAAAGAAGCTTGGAAACGAACTCATCATCGCCTATGACGGCATGGTGTTTGATACGAAGAAATAAAGAATGGGTTTGCTTGTAAGGGGCTCCTTTGCATAAGGCGGGCTTTGGCAAAACCGGGATCCCTTGCTTTTTGGGTCAATACACATCAAAGGGGCAATACATATGGTCAAGGATCGGAATTTTTATAAGACCATTTTCCGCATATCGCTTCCGGCGGCGTTTTCATCGCTGGTGAGCTTTCTGGTCGTGGTCGCGGATGATATCATGGTGTCCTATATCGGCTCCGGCGTTTCTGCGCAGTCCGCTGTTTCGCAGATCAATGCGCTGACTGCGTTTTTTACCGCGACGGTTTCCGGTCTTGTCAGCGGGTCGAGCGTTCTGATTGCGCAGTACTGGGGCAAAAAGGACATGGAGCGCATCAAGCGCATCTTTTCCATTGTATTTCTGATTTCCGTGGGCGTGTCGCTCATGTTCTGTCTGTCTGCGCTTTTGTTTCCGAATACCATTATCCGCCTGATCTTAAAGGGCGACGGGGGCGATGTAACGCAGCTTGCGCGCGACTATTTTGCAATTGTGTGTTTCAGCTACGTTCCCTTTGCCGTGACCACCGCCCTGACCGGTATGCTCAGATCGGTCGAAGTTGTGCGCGTCACTTTGTATGTATCGATTGCTTCCCTGTTTGTCAATATTGGCCTTAACTATGTATTCATTTTCGGAAAACTGGGCCTTGCACCGATGGGCGTTCAAGGCGCAGCGCTGGCTACGCTTTTAACGCGCATCGTTGAAACGATCATTGTGTGGTTCTACACCTTCCGCGTTCAGAAGGTGCTCGATATCAGACCCCGCCAGCTTAGCTCCTTTGACAAGGTGCTTTTCAAAGATTATGCCAAATACGGCCTTCCTGTCGGCTTTACCGATATGCAGTGGGCGCTTGTGGGCCTATTAAAGGCTGCGATCATCGGCCAGATGGCAAAGGAATTCATTTCCGCAAACGCCATCACCGGCGCCATGATGAATCTGGGCACGATGTTTACCTTTGCTCTGGCCGGCGGCGCGTGCGTCGTGGTCGGAAAAGCGGTCGGCAAGGGCGATGTTGAAACGGCGAAGGAATATTCCAAAACGATTCAGATCATGTTTGCCGTGATCGGCGTTATCATGGCGGCCTTGGTATTTGTTTTGAGAAAGCCGTTTACCGCGCTTTACAACTCCGCGTCGGATCCTGAGGTCTACCGCCTTTCCGCCTTAATGATTGCCATCGGTGCTGTGACCCTGATGGGAACGAGCTATCACGCTTCGTGCTTTGTCGGCATCAACAGAGGCGCGGGCGACAGCCGCTTTGTCGCCAAGGTCGATATGATCTGCGGCTGGCTGATCGTTCTTCCATGCATGTTCTTATCCGCCATCGTCTTCCGTCTGCCGGGTCCCATCGTCTTCCTCGCCTCGCGCATCGACCAGTGCTTTAAGTGGATCATTGCGTTTTTCCGCTTAAGGGGCGACAAGTGGATCCAGAATGTAACGAGAAACGACTGAAAAACCTGCCTATTCAGGAGGAGATATCATGGAACACATGACCGAGATGAGCCGCATGATGTTTAACCGTGTGAAAGATCCGATGAGCATATCAGAGGCGGTTCAGCTTTTGGAGGAAGGCGCGAAATTCAGAAGCTTTCGGGACAAACTGGACGCCTTTGCCTACGGACGCGACTTAAGAAAAGTTCTGACAAACGGGCTTTGCGAAAACCATCCGGAAGCGAAGTTTGACGCGGTGGACAAAAAAATCCGCAACTGGCTCAACGGAAGAACGCAGTCCGTGTCGAAGGCGGATGCGTTTGAGCTTGCGTTCGTTCTTTCTCTTTCCCTTGAGGACGCAGACAGATTCATTTCCATGGTGACCGAGGAGGGCATTCACTACAGAGACATCCAGGAGCTCGTTTTTGCCTACGCGCTTTCAAAGGGTATGAGTTTTTCAGAAGCGAAATCGCTTTATGAGCGCATGCCGAAGGAAACGGGCAGCGAAAACGGGAACACCGATATTGCGACGAGTCTGATCAAGGGCGACGTGCTTTCGATTGCCGATGAAAACGAGCTGATCGCCTATGTCGATAAGACGCTTCCCATGCTCGGGAAATTCCATAACACCGCCTATCATCTGTTTATGGAGTATATCGGGATGCTGGAAGACGCCGGCATTACCGACGGACTTGATGATGAAAAGGCCATGTCGGTCAGGGACGTTCTGGACAGCTATCTGTACAGAAAAAGCGTACCCGCCGGCGCAAAGGGTAAAAAGGAAAATCTGAGTGAAGCGCAGAAATTCATCAAAGCCGATTGGCCGGATGAAACCACGCTTTCCCGCATGAAGTCAAGACAGACCGACGTCACACGAAAGGTACTCATTCTTCTTTTCCTTGCCACCAACGGCGGCGACGCGGAGGAGGATTACGACTTTGACGACGATGAGGAGCTCACGCGCGACGAGGTGTTTGCCGATGCGGTTGCGAGGCTCAACCTCATGCTCTCCTCGTGCGGTTTTATGAAGCTTGATCCCAGAAACCGATTTGACTGGATGACGATGTACGCCATGTGCGCCGAGGATATTTTTGATGTGGACGATAGGTTTGCGTCCTTCTTGTCCGAATTGTATCCCGACGGAAACTGATTTCAAGTTTTAATGCGCCCGTTAGGTATCCTGTATGCATGAAAAAGGATACGGGAAACCGGAACGGAGGACAGGATAGATGATTTTGAGAAACGCGCTGGAAAAAGGAGCGAAACTGTGCTTTCCGGGCATGGATATTGAAATTACATCCGTGCTCGGACAGGGCTCCAACGCAATTGTATACAAAGGCTCCTATAAGGACGCGCACACGGATAACGCCGTGCACAGCGTCCTTGTAAAGGAGCTTTTTCCCTTTCATCCGAAGGGGCAGATTTATAGAGATGACTCGGGCAGCATCGTCGTTTTGCCCGAAGCGCAGGAGATTTTCAATCTTCACAAACAGTCTTTTGAGCGCGGAAACAAAGCGCATCTTGCGCTTGCTGAACGGTATCCCGACAAAATCGGCGGGAATGTAAACACGTTTTTTTTGAACGGAACGCTGTATACTGTGCTGTCGGAATCCGGCGGAAGGGATATAAGCGCCTCTGAAAAACCGAAAACGCTTAAAATTCTCACGCGGCGCATGCTTTCGCTTCTGGATGCGCTTTCGGCGTTTCATGAATCGAACCTTCTGCATCTGGACATCAGCCCCGACAATATCCTCATTGTCGGCAAGGGTGAAAACGAAAGATGCATGCTGATTGACTTTAACAGCGTTTTTTCTCCGGAAGAGATCCGCTTTGGGGAAGAAACCTATTTTTCCGTAAAACAGGGGTTCACATCGCCTGAAGTGGTCAATAAAAACCGCTTTGCCGTTTCGTGGAGCTCGGATCTGTATTCCGTGGCGGCGGTCTTTTTTGCCATGCTCATGAACCGCCCGCTTACGATGATGGAAACCCTTCAGAAAAATCCGCCGGATATCAAAGATGCGTTTCTTTTAAAGGACGCGCCCGAGACGGTGCAGGCGCAGGCCGCCGCGATTCTTAAAAAAGGCCTGAATGCGCTTCCGGGCAGAAGATATCTGAATATCGGTGAAATGCGTCAAGCGTTTCAAGAGCTCATGCACAGAATCGATATGCTGGGCGTTACGCATGCGGCGCTCTGGGAAGCAGGCAAAAAAAGCATTTGTAAGCTGACGCGCGAGAACCCGTTTTATGCATATCTTACGGAAAACGACGGCCTGTTTCCTGTGCGCCTTACGGATGACGGCGGGGAAAGCATGGAAATGCGCGAGTTTCTTGATAAGTTTGTCAGCGAACAGGGCGAAAGCGCATTTGTCGTATCCGGCGGCGGTATGGGCAAAACCACGCTGCTTTTAAAAAGCGCGCTCGAACTTTCAAAGAAGTATTCGCCAGCCATGCCGGCGCAGATGTATTTGTCGCTCGCCGGGAAAATGAGCGGGAAGGCGGATTTTCTGACGGATGAGATTTTGAAATCCCTTCGCTTCACCGAGGAAACCGCAACCTACGACGGCGCGCGCCATGCGCTTAAGGCGCTTCTGGCTTCGCCGCTTAAGACCAAAGGCGGCGATCAGCCGGTTCTGATTCTCCTGCTGGACGGCCTTAACGAGGCGACGGGCGATACTTCGCTTTTGTATCAGGAAATTGCGCTTCTTTCAAAACTTCCCGGTCTTCGCATTCTGGTTACCGGCCGCGCGGACGAAGAAAGAATCGGCTTTACGCGCATGCATCTTTCGGATCTGACGGAAAAGGATATTCAAACTGCGCTTGGAAAAAGCGGTTTTCTGATGCCTGAGAGCGAAAAAATGCGTTCGGCGCTGAAAACGCCGCTCATGCTTTCCGTGTTTATCCGCGCGTCCCAGAGAGGAAGTCAGCTTTCTGTAAACGACGAAGACGACCTCCTGAACGCATATATCGCATCGCTTCTTGAAAAAGAGAAGGATGCGCTTGGCGATGACGAAGGGCAAAAGTACCGGATCGACGCTGCGGTTTTGTATGTTCTTTGCGCGCTTGCACGCCGGATGGAAAAATCGGGCGGCGTGCTCCTCGAAAAGGATGCGTTTGAGTGCGTCAAAAAAGCGAGAAAAACGCTTAAGAGCAAAAATCTCTCCCGTGCGTTTCCCATGTGGATCGGCCATAGAGACGATATCATTATGGATTCGGAAGATGCGTTTTACGGCGAAATCGTTCATGAAATCCTCGTTCACCGCATGGGCCTCATTGTCCGCGCAGGCGGCAGCATAAAAATTGCTCATGCCAGAATCGGGGAGTATCTTTCAAAAGCGCATAAGGAAAACGAAAAACGCATTGGCAAGCGAAAACGTCTGGCGGCTTGCGCGTGGTCGGTTGTTTTTCTGCTTGTTTTGTCGGGTGCGTATTTTTCCTATCAGAAATGGTTTAAAGATTACATCATCAAAGTGGAAATCCCAAAGATCCCTTACGATGATCAGACGGCGGAAAAATGCCTTTCCTATGCGGTGGGCGGCTATACGGAGTTTGGCCAGGTGTATGACAGCCTTGCCCGTCTCCTGGAAGACGGCCTGATTTATCCGGAAGGGTTTTTGGACAAACGTGAAAACGAGGACTTCAAAGCAGTCATCAGGGGACTTAAGGGAAAACAGTATCCGATGGATGAATTTGGCTATATTGAAGAGTGCGTTCTGCCGGTCATGGGCGAATGGCTCGAGTGGAGAGAAGCGGACGATACGGATGAATCGGATGCGATTCTGGATCTTTCGAAACTGTCGCTTGCCAAAACGCTCGAACGCATGGACGCGGAAAAATCCGGGGAAATCAAGAAAAAAACGATGGAGCCCGCCGATCAATACAAAGTGCTTTTGGAAGAGGAAGAAAAGGAAAATGTGTCCGTTATTCCGACAACCGGCGGACGCCATAAGGCGCTGTACATTCGCTATCTGGAGGAAATGCTGAAAACGGACGGCGAAGTGGTTTCCTGGTCGCAGCTGCCGTTTGACGGAGAAAACGCGAAAAAGCTGATTCTGTTTTCCGATGAATGCAGCGAGGTTTACAGGGAAGCGGAAAAACTGTATTATGCGTGGAGAGAAAGCGACCGGCTGATGCGTTTCTGTCCGGAATTCAAGGCGGCATTCATCGGCCTGATCAAGGCGGACGCGGTTGTAGCCGTTCAGCTGTATCAGGTGGTCTGCGCGCCGCATGCCGTTGGCGAAGAAGATATGTGGCAGCCGGAGCGGATGAAGAATATTGCGCTTTTTTCCGGCATGCAGACTTTTTTTGATACCGCCCGGTCCAAGGAAACGGGCGAAGGCGCGCTTCAGGATCTTTTTAACAGCGAAGCCCGCAGGCAGGAAGCGCTGACAGAACTTGAGAAAAACATGTATCAGCTGAATCTTTATCTGAATGAAGGTGGGAATGCACGTGATTAAAAGAATTACGGCGCTTGTTGCGGTTCTTTTCCTGCTTGTGCCTGTTTTTTCACTTGCGGAGGATCAGTCGGACGCAGTTTATACCGAACTTGGCAATTATTTTCTGTATTACGACAGACTCCTTGAAGATGCGCTTTTTGCTATCGGATATGTGGAAAAGTTCAATGAAAGCCGCACCCAGGACGATCTTATGATTGCCAGATGCGCGGTCCAGTCGGCGCTCAGGGAGATCAGGAATATGGAGCTTCCCCGGATGTCCATGACGGACGACGAGTATTTTGAATACATGATTAAAGGGGTCGAAATTGAATCGCTGGCGCTTTTGTATGAAAATCTGTCTGTTGTCAGGGATGAGAAGATCCGGTTTCTTTTAAATCTGACGCATGACATAACGGCGGACATCTATTTTGAGCCTGCGCTTGACAACCTGATTGAGCAGCTGGCGCTTTACCGCCAAAACATCTTACATGATGCGCGTGATCTTGTATACATGGCAAACTACCTTTTGAACCAGATCGGCGGCGATATGTCTCAAAAATTCTGGGATGTCATCATAAGAGACAGCGTCGTTATCAAAGACGAAATGGATGTGTTCTACACCTCCCAGGAGGAACTTGCCCGTCTTACCGGCGAAAACCTGGATCTTTTGAGCGAGAATATCGACGCGCTTGAGTCTCTTTCCGAGGGCTTTGACGAATATTTCTACAACGTCACGCTTGAGGCTGCGGAAGCGGGCGATGTAAGCGTTTTCAAAAACAACCGCACGGACATTGTTGGAGAAACGCAGGTGTTTCCCATGCCCGAATGGCGGCTGCCTTCGGAGATGAATTATACGTATATTTTCTCCGAGCCCGAAACGGGTGATCTGTATGTTCATTCCATGGGCAATGAAATCACCTCTGCGCCGGACAGAGTCAAGATCACGATAGACGATATCACCATTGACGAAATTTCGGAATATGTTGATTCTTTATCGATTTTGGAGTATAATCCTGTGTATGAGTTTGAAACAGAGGACGATGAAATCACCCTTTACGTGATGGCGGAGAAGGGCGAAAGCGCGCTCATGATCATCTGGAACGAAAGCGAAACCATCCTCTATCTCATGCCTCCGGCGGCAAGCCTTGTTCCGTACATGTACTGGAAATAGCGCGTATTAGGCGTTTTGCTTTTTCGGGTGGGCATTTGTCCACCCTCGTTTTTGTTTATATCGGGAGAAAAATCGGCTGCCGCATCCGCGACTTCTTCATGAAGTGTTCCGACCTGATCCGCGAATATGTGCGCGTGTCGGTGCCGGTTCTGATTTCGGACGGCCTTCTCGCCATTGGAGACAACATGGTCGCCATCATCATCGGCGGAATGGGCGGCGCGTTTATGACAGCCAACTCCGCCCCCGCCATGATGCAGCGCTTTCAAGCGTACTTACCTATGGCGTTTCCCATGCCAGCTGCATGATCACCGGACACATAATGGGCGAAGGCGATACCGCCTCCTTAATGGCGGGCGACATCCTGTTTTGTGGGTTGCATCCGTTCCGCTTGGATATCTGGCAGGTCTTGTCTTCCATTGGCCGCCGTTTTGGGCTACACGATGCTGAAAATTGACCGGGTGATCAAATGGATGAAGAAGATCAAAAAAGCGGGAGAATAACGCGATCCCCTTATTCCCCAATGCCTTCCCCGTGAGGGGAAGCCTTTTGAAAATATCGTGAAAATAAACAAAATCAGAGGTATATTATGAACAAAAAAGATATTGCCGAAATCCGCCGCCGTCTGAATGCCGAAAGCCATAATCCCATCGATGTACGCGGGTTGTATGTAAACGGAAAGGGAAATGTGGTTTCTGCGTTTCATAAAAGTCTCATGTCGCTTCCGCAGGAGGAGGCGGAAAGCTTCATGGCGATTTTCAAGCGCATTTTTTCCGGCGACTTCGGGAAAAACCTTTCCATGGTGCATTTCCCGGTGGACGAGGTTCTGGAGGGCGACTGCCACGGCCGCCTTATGGACATGAACCGCGACAAGCTCATGGACGATGAACTGGTCAACGAGTTTTTTACTGCTGTTATCGAAAACACGCACATGGAGGGCAATTACTTAATCCTCCTTCTTCACGACACCTATGACGTGGCGTTTAAAACCCGAAATGGTGAGGACGACGAAACCGCTGACAGCGAAAACGTATTTTCCTATATCCTGTGCGCCGTATGTCCCGTGAAAATGTCCAAGTCCGCGCTTTGCTATTTTGCCAACGAGAACGATTTCGGCATCCGCGATCAGGACTGGGTGGTGTCGGCGCCGGAAATGGGCTTTATGTTCCCGGCCTTTGAAGACGGCGGCCCCAACATCCACGACGCGCTTTACTACACGAAGGACATCTCCAATACCCATTCCGATTTCACGCTCGCTGCCTTCAATATCGATTCTCTTGCCGCGCCTCAGGAAAAGAAGGAAGCGTTTCAGAGCCTGCTGGTCGAATCCCTGCAGGACGAATGCAGCATGGAGGTCGTTCAGGCGGTCAATGAGCAGCTGATCGCCCGCGTTGCCGAGCAGAAGGCCGACAAGGAAGCCGAAACCGCGTGTATCTCAAAGGAAGAAGTTTCCAAAATGCTGACCGGCTGCGGCATCAGCGACGAGAAGACCGAAGCCTTCAAAAAGAATTTTGACGAAACGTTTGGAAACGGTATGGACATTCCCGCCGCTTCCATCGTGAACGAAAGACAGTTTGAAGTCAGAACCCCGGACGTCGTCGTTCGCGTAAGCCCCGAGCATGCCAATCTCATCGAAACCAGAATCATCGACGGCGTAAAATACATCCTTATCAAAGCCGAAGAGGGTGTGACCGTAAACGGCATGTCGGTGGGCATGTAAGCATTTAAAAACTCGGAAATTTTAGTTTATCCGGTAGGGCGGGGGCTTGCTCCCGCCGGATTTTTGCGCCTGTTCTTCTTTTTAATTGTAAAATGCTCGTTTATCCCTTTACTATTTAACGATATGCACGTATAATAGCCATAGAATGCATTGATGGGGACAGCCGTTTTTTATACGCCCTTTTAGCGATCCGAAGACTGGTGCAAGTTCGGAAGGGAAGAAAAGCGGGAATCACCCCGGAGCAGCGAACCGAACATTTTTACATCAGTAGGCTTCGCCGGGCGCGCCCGATACAGCGCAGGCGCATAATTTCTGTGCGCGATAAGAGGGTGTATTTTCATGCGCCAATATGGGTGGTACCGCGAGCCATCGTCCCATAGATACGGGGACGGGGCTTTATTTTTTTATTTTTGATCAATTATGGGAGGCAATACCATGTTTGAAAAAGTCTCAACGAATATGGACTTTTTGTCCAGAGAGAAGGAAGTTCTCGCTTTCTGGAAGAAGAATGAGATCTTCAAAAAGTCCCTTGACTTAAGAAAGGGAAACGACGTATTCACGTTCTACGACGGACCGCCGACGGCCAACGGAAAGCCGCACATCGGTCACATCGAAACCCGCGCCATCAAGGATCTGATCCCGAGATACAAGACCATGAAGGGCAAGAACGTGCTCAGAAAAGCCGGCTGGGACACCCATGGTCTGCCGGTTGAGCTGGAAGTTGAAAAGGTTCTGGGCCTGGACGGAAAAGAGCAGATCGAAGCGTACGGTCTTGAGCCGTTCATCAAAAAGTGCAAGGAATCCGTATGGAAGTATCAGGGCATGTGGGAAGAGATGTCTGACCGCGTTGGCTTCTGGTGCGATATGGACAACCCCTACATCACCTATGAGGACAACTACATCGAGTCCGAGTGGTGGTCTTTGAAGGAGATTGCCAAGAAAGGACTCCTTTACAAGGGTCACAAGATCGTGCCCTACTGCCCCCGCTGCGGCACCGCCCTTTCCTCTCACGAGGTATCTCAGGGCTATAAGCTCGTCAAAGAGCGCTCCGCCGTCGTTCGCTTCAAGGTGAAGGGCGAGGAGAACACCTATATCTACGCCTGGACGACTACGCCCTGGACGCTTCCCAGCAACACTGCCCTTTGCGTAAACGCAGAAGAGACGTATGCAAAGTTCGACTTTGAAGGCAGAACCGTCATCATGGGCGATGCGCTCATCGAAAAGGTTCTGGGCGAAGGCGCTGTCGTTACCAACAAGACCACCTTCCCCGGAAGCGAGCTTGTCGGCATGAAGTATGAGCCGCTTTTTGATTTCCAGGTGGAAGCCGTCAAGAAGGATCCCGACGCGGACAACGCATGGACGGTCATCGCTGACGACTATGTCACCATGTCCGACGGTACCGGCATCGTTCACATCGCGCTGGCGTTCGGTGAAGACGATAACCGCGTAGGCAAGAAAAACCATATACCCTTCCTTCAGCTCGTCAACACCAAGGGCGAAATGACCGAAGAGACCCCGTGGGCAGGCGTATTCGTGAAGAAGGCCGATCCCATGATCTTAAAGCAGCTGGACGAAGAAGGCAAGCTCGTCTCCGCGCCCGTGTTTGAGCACGATTATCCCTTCTGCTGGAGATGCGATACGCCCCTGATCTATTACGCACGCGGCGGCTGGTTCATCAAGATGACCCAGGTTCGCGACCAGCTTCTGAAGAACAACCAGACCATCAACTGGATGCCTGACAACATCAAGGACGGACGCTTCGGCAACTTCCTTGAGAACGTCATCGACTGGGCACTGTCCCGCGAACGCTACTGGGGCACGCCGCTGCCGGTATGGCTGTGCGACTGCGGACACATGCACGTAATCGGTTCCCGTCAGGAGTTGATTGAGCTGGGCGACAATGTCAAGCCCGACATCGAGCTTCACCGCCCCTACATCGACGAAGTGACCATCAAGTGTGAAAAATGCGGCGGCACCATGCACAGAACGCCCGAGGTCATCGACTGCTGGTACGATTCCGGCTCCATGCCTTTCGCGCAGTGGCACTATCCCTTTGAAAATAAGGAAGTATTCGAACAGCGTTTCCCGGCAGACTTCATTTCCGAAGCCATCGACCAGACCCGCGGCTGGTTCTACTCCCTGATTGCCATCGGCACGCTCGTTTTCGGCGAAAGCCCGTACAAGAACTGTCTCGTTATGGGCCACGTTCAGGACGCGGAAGGCCGCAAGATGTCCAAGCACATCGGCAACGTCGTCGATCCCTGGGATGTTCTTGACAAGCAGGGCGCGGACGCGGTTCGCTGGTACTTCTATGCCAACGGCGCACCGTGGCTGCCCACCCGCTTCTCAGGCAGCCTCGTCAGCGAAATGCAGGGCAAGTTTATGGGAACGCTCTGGAACACCTATGCGTTCTTTGCGCTGTATGCATCCATCGACAATTACAACCCCGCAAGCGAAAAGGCGAACAAAGAAGACTTCACTTTGATCGACAAATGGGTGCTTTCACGCCTTAACTCCCTTGTGGACTTTGTGGACAAAGGCCTTGAAGAGTACAAGATCACCGAAACCAGCCGCGCCATCGCAAGCTTCGTGGACGAGCTCTCCAACTGGTATGTCCGCCTGAACCGCGAGCGCTTCTGGGGCAAGGGCCTTGAGGGCACGAAGCTGGCTGCCTTTGAGACGCTGTACACCGTTCTTGTAACCCTCACCAAGCTCCTTGCGCCCTATATCCCGTTCATGACCGAAAACATGTATCAGAATCTGGTCGCCAACAATGTTCCCGGCGCGCCCGAGTCTGTACATCTTTGCGACTTCCCGGTAGCCGACATGACCCTCGTCGACAAGGATCTTGAAACCGGCATGGAAGAGGTTATGACCGTTGTTACCCTCGGTCGCGCCTGCAGAAACGTTTCTTCCCTGAAGGTTCGCCAGCCCCTGTCCAGATGTTTGGTCAAGGGCGAGAAGCTGTCCGGCGAAATCGAGGAGCTCATCAAGAGCGAACTGAATGTCAAATCCGTTGAGTTCGTAGACGACGCCCGCGAGTTTACCACCTATCAGCTGAAGCCCCAGATGAAGACCCTCGGCAAAAAGTACGGAAAGCTGCTGGGCAAAATCGGCCAGACGCTTGCTTCCATGGACGGAAACGAAGTCGTCGACGCGTTCGAAAGAGGCGAAATCGTGAAGTTTGAAATCGACGGCACGATGATCGAGCTCGAAAAGGACGATGTCCTGACCGCCCTTATTCAGAAGCCCGGCTATGTTGCAGAATCCGACGGCGCATACACTGTGGTTCTGGACACCAACCTGACCGACGAGCTTATCAATGAAGGCTTTGTCCGGGAAGTCATCTCCAAGGTGCAGACCATGCGCAAGGAAGCCGGATTTGAAGTTACCGACCGCATCCGCCTGACCTGGCAGACCACCGAGAAGCTTGAAAAGATTCTCGAAAACGGCAAAGCCGACCTCATGCGCGCGGTTCTGGCTGTTGAAGCCGAGTGTGCCGAAGCAGATGAAGGCGCGTTCGTCCGTGAGATGAAGATCAACGGCGAAAACGCTGTGCTTGCGGTAAGCGTAAAGAACAACTAAAACGATATTTTTCTCATGCGCCGCCTGCGCCGCGGAAAAAAGCAGCGCAGGCGGCGTTATTATGATCCGATAAGGAGCAAATTCATGCCGATTTTCAATTGGTTCAGAAAAAAGAAGAACAGCGAGAACGAAAATACCGACGTTTCAATTGCACCTGCTGCCAAAGTGGAAGAAAAATGCGGGGAAACGGTAAAGATAGAAGAAATAAAGGAAAACGCGCTGGTAGTCACGGAAACGCTTTTGACCGCAGACGATATCTTGGACAGCGAGCCCGAAGCGCACCTGACGGACATGAATTTTTCGGATTTCTGGCATGATATCAAGGAATCCGAAAGGCGATATGAAAGCACAAAACCCGACATGAAGCTCGTCAAAAGCGTGCAGGAGGAACTTGGATTCAAGCTGCCCGACACCTTTATCGAGCTTATGAGAATGCATAACGGCGGCATGGTAAACCGCTGCTGGTATCCGATCAATTTCCCGGCGGAAACGTATCAGGACTATATCCAGATTACGCATCTTCTGGGCATCGGATGCGAGGCACCCTATTCGCTGTGCGGAAGATTCGGAAGCAGATTTCTTCTGGAGGACAAAGGCGGTCTTGCAAGCGCCGGCATCGCCTTTGCAAACTGCATCTCTCCGTCCCGCGCCATACTGATTCTGGATTACAGAGTGTGCGGAACCGACGGTGAACCGTGCGTAACCTATATCAACAGCCAGACGCACGAAGAAACCGTGATCGCGCCGAATTTCGAAATCTTTATAAGAGGACTCAAAACCAGCCTTGAAGCGCTGGGGCAATCCGAAGGAAAATAAAACGCATAAAAAGAGCACCTGCAACATTATTTTTGCAGGTGCTCATATTATTCTGTAAGCAGGTTTCCAACACCCAGGCTCATCGCGGCGATGGAATCATTGTAGCTTTCCATCATCTGCTGATAGTCCTTGTCCATCATTCCTTCCGGGCGGTTTTCGATGCAGTCGGCGATGTTTACAACCTTGAAGTCATATTTTTCCCTTGCGCCGACCGCCCACACCCAGGTCGGCAGATATCCGGGCTCGACAATCCGATAACTGCCGTCAGGCTGTTCCTGGACGGTGAATTCAAAGATGATGCCGCCGTCTCTGTATCTCGTTCTCTGGAAGCTTAAGAAGTTTCCGAGCGAATACAGGCAGAGGGTTTCCTGCGTTTCGCCGAACTGGTTGACGCCCTTCAGCCATTCGGCGCGCTGCACCACATGCGGGTGACCGCCGATGATCACGTCCACGCCTGCTTCCATCAGGTTTTCAGCATACGCTTTCTGATTCTGATCGGGCTCAAGTTCATATTCGGTGCCCCAGTGCATATAGCAGACGATGTCATCCGCGCCCGCATCCCTCAGGCGTTTTGCGTCGGCCATGCAGTCAGAATTCTTGATCGCGTGAACCGCGAACTGCATCGCGCGCTTATCCAGCGCCGATTGCCGATCCATGGAATTTAAGTCCTTCGTATAATTGAGAAAGCCGATTTTGATGCCGTTCACTTCGCAGATGACGGGCGTGTTCCGCTCTTCCTGCGTGCGGCTTGCGCCGATATAGCGGATGCCAAAGGAATCCACATTGTCAATGGTGTCCATCAAGCCGCTGTACCAGCTGTCCAGCATGTGATTGTTGGCAAGCGTCAGCATATCAACGGATGCGTCCTTAAGGGCATAGAGAATATGATGCGGCGTAATGAACGCAGGATATCCGCTGTAGCGGTATTTTTTCAGGTCCTTTTTTCCAAGACATCCGTCGATATTGGTCACGGTGAAATCGGAATTCTGCATGGCGTCGCGTATCGGATCGAGCATCGGCGCAAAATCATAATCATGCTCCGAATTTCCCGACCGGGCAAGCCTTTCCGCGCTTTTGAATATCGGTTCATGAATAACAAAATCGCCGGCAAAACGGACCGTCGCGCTTTTAAGGCTGCTGTCCGGAAATCCGGATTCAGCAGCGGCATAAGAAAACATGCACAAAAGCAAAAGCACACAGAGCAGTTTTTTCATTGTTTTGTCCCTTCTATAATCATATTGATTGCTCGTTTGTTACTGCGTAAGAATGATTAGACCCTGTCTATACATCCAATACCTACGCCGCATCTGGTTTTCAATAATTCGGCATGTTTGCCGTTTTTTAGATATTCCTGTGGCTTGTTAACCATGTCGCCAGGGCTGCTCTTGAACATAACTCCTTTTCTCACTGATATATCAAGGGAATGGTTCCTGTGATATAGATTAGCACCCTCATCGACTCCGTCTGCGGGCAGAGGAGAGCAGGCGAAATCCCTCATTCAAAACCTGCGATTTTTAGTTTTTTTTACACAAGGGAGCCTGCCATATTTTGCACCATAAATATACCACATCTCGCCTGACACGTCTACCGTATTGCCGGAGGAATAAAGGGAGCGGTTTTTCAAATGCCACTTGTGATTCGCGCGGGAGATGCGTTTTCCATTCCGCATTCGTCTCCATATTGACTTTCGGACGATAGTCTGACCTGGATCCCCCGGTTCTGGTCAATTCTTTGATTGATTCTGATTTGGAAATGTGGTACACTACATGTATCTTCATTTTTGAAAACCGGAGTGATTTTCGTGAATATATTCGTTTGCATAAAGCAGGTTCCTTCCACAAATAAGGTGCAGGTGGACGAAAAAACGGGCGTGCTCAAGCGCACGGGCGTTTTGTCGAAAATGAATCCCTACGATCTTTTTGCGCTTGAAACCGCGCTTCGCATGCGCGAGATGTATTCAGGCAGCGTCACTGTCGGCACGATGGGGCCGCCGCAGGCGCAGGCGGTGATTCGCGAGGCCTATATGATGGGCGCGGACGAGGGATATGTATTTTCCGACAGACGTCTTGGCGGCGCGGATGTTCTTGCGACCAGCTATACACTCTCCCAGGCCATCCGATCCATCGGCGATTTTGATCTCATCTTAACCGGCAAGCAGACTACCGACGGCGACACCGCCCAGACCGGCCCTGCTATTGCTGAGCACATGAATATCCCCCACGCCGCATGGGTTTCCCACATTGAAAAGGCGGGAGACGGCATAAACGTCACCCAGCAGCTCCAGGACGTAATCGAAACGGTATGGATGCCGTTTCCGTGCCTGGTCACAATGGAGCAGGATGTTTTCACGCCGCGCCTTCCGTCGCTTAAGAGAAAGCGCGAAACGCAGGATAAGCCCGTTTCCATCATCGGTCTTGACGCGTTTTTGGACACGAATCCCGACAACTACGGCTTAAGCGGCAGCGCCACGCAGGTAGAGCGCATTTTTCCGCCGGAAAACGACGTGGAAAAAGAAACGTGGATGGAAGGCGATCTGGCCGAAAAGTTGTTTAACCATTTAAGCGATAAAAAACTTATGTAAGGAGGCGTATTGAGCATGGCATCCATTGCGATTATCGAGAGAAAATGTACTGCATGCGGAAAATGCGCTTCCGCCTGTCCGTTTGCGGCGATTGATATTACCGAAAAAGCGCAGATCAACGAAAGCTGCAAAGCCTGCGGCCTTTGTGTCAAAACCTGCCCCGAAAACGCCATTATGAAGCTTGAAACCAAGTCCAAAGGCGTTGATAAGTCGAAATGGAAGGGCATTCTCGTTTTCTGCGAGGTATCCGGCGGCAGAATGCATCCGGTTTCCTTGGAGCTCATCGGGAAGGCGAAGGAGCTTGCAAAGGTGGGAGATCATCCCGTTTATGCGGTTCTGGTCGGCAGCAATGTAACGGAATATGCCGAGGAGATACGCTGTTTCGGCGCGGATAAAATCTTTGTCTATGATGATAATGAACTTTCCTATTTCCGCGCGGAAACCTACGCCGACTGCGCGGCAGATCTCATCCGATTCATAAAGCCCTCTGTGGTATTGGTCGGCGCGACTGCGCTCGGCCGTTCGCTTGCGCCGCGCCTTGCTACGCGCTTTCATACCGGTCTTACCGCAGACTGCACCAAGCTTTTGCTTCGTGAAAATTCCGATCTTGTGCAGATCCGCCCGGCCTTTGGCGGCAATATCATGGCCCAGATCGTGACCACCGAAACGCGCCCGCAGTTTGCAACCGTCCGCTATAAAGTCATGAACGCGCCCGAAAGGCAGGATGTGCCTACGGGTGAAATCGTTTTAAGAAAGCTGCCCAAGACGGACAGCAAAGTCAGATTTGTTTCCCGGACGCCCGTTCCCAAAAGCGCAAACATATCGGACGCTGAAATCATCGTTGCCGGCGGACGCGCTTTCCAGAAAGAAAGCGACTTGAATCTCATTAAAGAACTTGCATCGCTCCTCGGCGGCGAATGGGCTACGTCCCGTCCGCTGGTTGAAAAAGGATGGAGTAACAATACCCGACAGATCGGCCTTTCCGGAAGAACGGTCAAGCCCCGCCTGATCATCGCCTGCGGCATCAGCGGCGCGATTCAGTTTACCGCCTGCATGAAGAATTCTGACCACATCATTGCCATCAATAATGACAAGGACGCGCCCATTTTCGACGTGGCGCACGTCGGCATCGTGGGCGATGTATATGAAATTCTGCCCAAGCTCATCGAAAAGATCAAGGAGGCGCGCGGCGTATGAAGTATAACAAAGTGAATGCAGCCGATATCGCTGCGTTTGAAAAGATGCTCTCTCCCGACCGCGTGTTTTCCGGCGAGGCCATCAGTGAAGACTATGCGCGTGATGAAATGACGGAGTACGGCCTTTTCATGCCGGAAGCGGTTCTTCGCGCGGATACCGCCGAAGAAATTTCCGAGGTGCTGCGATATTGCAACGAGCGCAGGATTCCCGTCACGCCGCGCGGCGCGGGTACGGGGCTTTGCGGCGGCTGCGTCGCCAAGTTCGGCGGCATTGTTCTGTCCACCGAACGCATGAAAAAGCTGATCGAGGTCGATCCTGTCAACATGACGGCGACCCTTCAGCCGGGGCTTCTGCTCATGGAATTTGCCAAGCTCCTTGAGGGAAGCGGCCTTTTCTATCCGCCGGATCCGGGCGAAAAAAGCGCGACCGTCGGAGGAAATGTGATGACGAACGCAGGCGGCATGCGTGCCGTTCGCTTCGGCGTCACGCGCGATTATGTGCTCGGCATGAAGGTCGTGCTTGCCTCCGGCGAGATTCTGAATCTGGGCGGCAAGACCGTCAAAACCTCCAGCGGCTATAACCTTATGCAGCTTCTTTGCGGAAGCGAAGGAACGCTTGCGTTCCTGGCTGAGATCACCGTAAAGCTCATTGCCGAACCCAAGGCGAATCTGAGCGTGCTTGCGCCGTTTGACAACCTTAGAAAATGCGTTGAGGCTGTGCCTCAGGTGCTTTCCGGAACTACGCCCACGGCGGTTGAGTTCATGGAAAAAGAGGTTATTGAAGATGCGGAAACGTATCTGGGCAAGCAGTTCCCCGATAAAAGCGCAAATGCATATCTGCTCGTGCGTCTGGACGGCGCAAGCGCGGATGCGCTCGACCCGATGCTGAGCGATTTGACCGACATCCTTCTAAACGCCGGCGCGAACGACGTGCTGCTTGCCGATACCGACGAGCGTAAAACCTCCATCTGGGACGCCCGAGGCGCATTCCTTGAGGCGATCAAGGGCGGCACCAAGAGCATGGACGAGTGCGATGTGGTCGTTCCGAGAAACAAGATTGCCGATTTCGTCGAGGCTTCGCAGGCGGTTTCCGAAAAATACGGCGTACGCGTGCGCTCCTTCGGCCACGCGGGCGACGGAAACCTGCATATCTACGCCTGTCAGGACGATATCGAGGATATCAGCTGGAAACAGAAGGTTGCGTCTCTTATGGACGATCTCTATGAAACCGCGAAAACCCTTCGCGGTCAGATTTCCGGCGAGCACGGCGTAGGCCATGCCAAAGCGGAGTTCCTGCGCGAATCTTTGGGCGATACCCAGATCGAAATTATGAAGGGCATAAAACTTGCTTTCGACCCCAACGGAATATTGAATCCCGGTAAGGTTGTGGGATAAGAAAAGAAACGGCTGCAAGATTTTGCAGTCGTTTCCTTTATGATGCGCCCTTCGGACAGGAAGATGTCTGCGGGCGAGGAGCACATCCGTCTTAAATCGGTAGGGCGTGGGCTTGCTCCCGCGTCTTTTGCCTTTTGATGATGTGCGGCGGGAGCAAGCCCCCGCCCTACGGCGAAATGAACCTGGCGATACGCAGTATCTGTCTAATGAAGATCCGCAGGATGGTCTATCATAACGCTTTATGCCTTTTTCTCAACCGGAATCCAAAGCTCGCAGAAAACTCCTGGCCTTTCCTTTTCAAAATAGATTTCGTAATCGGTTTCCTGCCGGGCAATATAGCCCATCTGAGGGAGAAACTCCTTGTAGAACTTTGCCCACGTTTCGCTGATGCAGTCGCCGTCAATGCCTATGCAGTCGAAAACGACGTATGTGCCCGGCGCAACGTCCCAGATGCGAAAGCCGTTTTGCAGCATTTCTTTTTCGTCAAATACTTTGGTTTCTTCGTCGATCAGAACGCCGATTCCGTATTCAAATGTGTTCTCGCCTGCTTTAGTCGGGGTGCACAGGCCGTACAGGTCGCGCTTTCCCAAAGGCCGCAGATTTTGGACCGGTTCGATCAGGTTGTTTTTTCGGCATTCATCCCAGAAATCGGGGATGTCGTGATTTTCGTCGTCGTTGATGATTTCGTTTCTGAAATCCCGGATGAGCGCGAAAAACTTCTTTTCCTTCGTCTGAACAATTCTGTAATCCATGCTTTTGCCGCCTTCCACTGTCAATTTGATCCTGATGGGGTTGAAAAGCACGAGCTTTGCGTCCTCTGTGCGCGCAATCTTCGGCGCAACGCCGTGAAACCGGGTGAATGCCTTTGTGAAGCTTTCCGGCGTGTCGTAAAAGTATTTGAGCGCAATATCGGTAATTTTCCCGCCGGTTTCAGCGATTTCCCGCCCCGCAAGGGACAGCCTTCTTTTTCGGATGTACGCATTCGGCGTCATCCCGGTCAGAAAACTGAATGCTCTGTGGAATTCGTATGAAGACATATGCACGTGTCCTGCGATGTCTTCATAGCCGATTTCCTCCATCAGATGCGCTTCCATATAGGCAATCGCCCGCTGCATTTCGGATATCCAATCCATGCTTTTCCCTCCTTCCGGCGCCTATTATAAGGCAAAAGGAAGACGGTTTCATTTCCTGCTTTGCGAAAATTTGTCAGGCATTTACTCAATTTCGATACTGTAACTTCCGGTGGCTTTTTCCATCACAATGCGCAGTTTGTATCTTTTCCCGGCTTCGGCAGGGATGGAATAGATCTCCTCTTCGCCCTCAGAAATCAATGCGTTTCCGTGAGGATCAAAAAGGGAAACGGCTATTGCGCCCTTTTCCGCCGATTTTTGAAAGCGCAGCGTGTGATTTCCGCTTTTTCTAAATCGTACAATACGCGTGATTTTGCCTGTACATCCGGAAAATTTTGCCCGTAAGCCGTTCATGGATGCGGTAAACAGCAAAGCGCGCTTTTGCTGATAGGCGATAAAGCCGAAATTGTAGAGAAGACAAACAGCAGCAAAAGCGGCGGCAATAACAATAATACTTACCATATAATTCGACTCCTTGATTTCATTATATCACTATAGAAATGCCTGTGCAATATGCTTTATGACAGCGACTTTCAGGAGTGTTCAACCATTTTTACAGCACGGATATTCAGCTTTTTTAATTGTTGGACCGGGTGCATGCGTTAAAAACGTACGTATACGCCTCAAAAAAATCTTGAACAGAAACAGGCATAAAAAACGCCCGCGCAATGTCCATTTCGAGAGTGCCTTTCAGAAGGCACGGGTTATTACCGCTTACACGTATATTCAGTTGCACAAATACTGAGCTGCGTATAAACGATTCAGCTACACATATAAACAGCTTCTTGCGCAGAAGCAAACAATGTGGTATACTTACTATACCCCCCTCCCCCCGGGGGGCAATAAAGAACAATGAATGCACTGGAATTGCGATTCCGACTATTATTCCGGATGCGGTTGCTTGCTCGTTTCTCCGGACTGTGTTTTGGCTCGATGGCTCATATTCAGTTGCACAAATATTGAGCTGCGTACAAAACAAATTCAGCTACACATATAAACAGCTTCTTGCGCAGAAGCAAACAATGTGGAATACCTACTATACCCCCCGGGGGCAATAAAGAATAATGAATGCACTTGAATTGCGATTCCGACTATTATTCCGGATGCGGTTGCTTGCTCGTTTCTCCGGAC
>JAEDIV010000121.1 GCA_016296675.1 Clostridia bacterium | reverse complement strand
CCCGCTGTGTTGCTTTTTTGAGGTTTTATTCTTAATGAGACAGACCCTTTTTTATACGGAAATACTTTTCAATGCTTCAGACTTCTGCTTCCATTCCGTCATAGGATACGAGGAAGCCCGGAAGGCGCTTTTCCATTTCTTCGTGGGGAACAAGGCCGTTGTGGGAGAAATGATTGGCGATAAAGACGGTGGTTTCGTCGGCGGAGCCGATTGCATACAGCTTTTCTCTCATGCGCAGATTGTCCGAAATGCCCATGTGGCCGATATAGTCCATTTCGAGGACGCCGTTTGTGCAGTCAAGAGAGACCATGGAAAAATGCTTGCCCTTGAAAAATTCCAGGTGCTCTTCTGTGAATTCATCGGTATCGTGGCAATAGAGAAGGGATTTTCCCTCTTTCTCGATCAGATAGAAGAAGGGATCTTCGTTTCTTGCGTGGATGGCGGGAATCGGCGTTACCGTATAATCTTCTACAGGGAAGGATTCGTAGGCGATCAGGACCTTGAACTGCAAAACGCCTTCTTCCAGATGCGGCTTGATCATTTCATACGCCTGCTTGCTTCCGTACACGGTCAGGGGCTTTTCGGTTTTCTTTTTCTGGGAATAGGGGTGGCGGCGGTTTTCCAGCTCGTTTACGCAGTAGTGGTCGGAATGAGTATGGGTGATGAGGACGTGGTTCAGATTTGAATAATCAAGTCCGTGAAGGAGGGACTGCATATATGCGTCCGCCGGAAAATCGATCTTGATTACATTGTCCACGATTGCGCCGGAGCGGGTGCGGACTTCTTTTCCGCCTGCTTTTCTTGCGTATTTGCAGTGCTCACAATTGCAGAATACCGCAGGAACGCCTTCGGCTGCTGCAGTTCCCAGATATTTGAGTTTCATTTGTATTTCCTCCCCGGTTGCTGTTTTGTTTTTTTCTATTATAGCACAGATTTCCGTTTTCTACAAAGAGAAAAGCGGCGCCCAGCGGCCGGAAACATCATAAAGTATACCTTCTGTATCCGGGCAGAGTTCCATTGTGCGCATGACGGTTTTTTCAATCACGTCATAGGGCAGTCGATAGGCATAACCGCCGACATGATCGTCGTTAAGAAGCGCATGAAGAATGATGAACGCGCCGGCGTCGGAGGTGATCATGGACGCGTAGTACTGCCATAGCTTTTTATCGAGGCCGGAGAGACGGATTTCATGCTCAAACACATGATCCGCGTTTTTAAGAATTTCAGCCTTCTCTTGTGTCACCTCGCCGCTGATGCGCACGGCAAGTCCTCCGCCGGGAAACGGTCTTCGCGAAAGAAAAGCCTCGCTTAAGCCGAGAAGCTTTCCGAGCGCGCGCACTTCGTCTCTGAAAAGGCCGCTGGTTGGAAAATAATCGCCGATGAAAGGGGCCAGGATACTATGATCCGTGTGCTCTTTGATTTTTTCATGGATGATTTTATACACGATATCGCGTTTTTCTCTGGCGTTGGTTACGCCTTTTAATTTGAAAAATGTCTCTTCTTTAGCGTCAAGAATCGTTGCGCTTCTTTTTGAAGCTTCATAGATCGCCTTTTGAGCAAGCTCAGTTTCGTCCTTGGGAAGAAGGCCTGTGTCTACAATCACGCATTCAGCGCGCTGACCCAGCGCGCGGTTTGCAATCAGAAAAGAAACTGTGCTCATCAGGCCTCCTGAACACGCGACGGCGGCATAGGACGATGGAAAAAGGGACTCTATTTTCGATACCGCGCGGGACAGGAAGGATTCCATATTCCAGACATATTCGCACTTGCAGATCATTCGCGCGAAGTTATCAAGCATCTTAAGTCCGTCCGGATCATTGGATTCGACGGAAAAAAACGCCCCGTACAGAGGCTTATTCGTAAACTGATAGGCTGAGACATAGCCTTCTGCGCCGGCAATGGAAACAGCGCCGTCCGGCAAGCGGATATTGGTAAGCCGTTCAAAATACCGGTCTCCTTCGGTAAGGTCAGAAAACAGTATGCTTTCATAAAAGTCCACATGCGCGGCTCTTTTTTCAAAAGCGACGGACTCAATTTCGCCGCCAACGCTCCTTAGGACTGCTTCTGCATTTGTGCCAAGCGCCAGCAGCGGTACGGGAAACATGAGAATCTCATTTTCAGCGTCTTGCGAAGCTTTTAGAACAATGCCGTTTCCGGCAATGATCGCACCTTTTGTGTTTTCGTTTATTTCGATTCTCGCAGCGCTAACCAAAACGGACGCAACCCCAAGCGCGCGAAGTTTTTTAAGAATCCTTTTCGCAGAGGTTCCGCCCGTATCAATAACAACAATATGATCAAAACTTTCCGGCATATGCCCTCCCACATACAATCAGGTATGCGGGACGTCCGCCTTCCAGGAAGCATCCCGCTTAAGAACGATATCGATTTTTCTCTCGATTTCATGCGCCACGTCGATATCCAGGCTCCACATCAGCTGAAGCCCGTACATCATGACGTCTGCATATTCCTCCGCGATCTTCTGTTTCCTTTTTTCGTCTTTTCCATCCAGAAGCGCCTGTACGCCGTCAGGATCGAGCCACTGAAAATGTTCAAGCAGTTCGCTCATTTCAACCGTCATTGCCATCGCGACGTGCTGCGGATTCTGAACGCCCGTCTCGCCGCCCCAGCCCTTCTTAAGGCACATGGCGTGAATTGCATCCTTCAGCTGACTTACGGTTGTTACATCATCATGCATTATTATATCCTCCGGAACTTGTATTTATACCTGTTTTTGATTTTAAAAATGCAGGAGCGGATGAAAATGCTCCTGCTTTGTGGATGACAAGATTATCAGTGCTTGGGTTTGTCGTATTGGAAGATCTCTCGGACTTCAAGATACCAGTCAGATTTCGATCCGTCAAGCTCCAGTCTCCAGCCGACTGCGTAGTTGCCGCTGACGCTTCTGTATTCTTTTGCGTAATTCGTAATCCAGCAGTTGGGCAGCTTCTCGCAGGCTTCCTTATACTGTTCTTTGGTAATTTTGCTGGCGCCAAGATAGAGGCGCTCCAGATTCTGAAGTTCATACAGAGGCGTAATATCCGTGATGCCGAATGCACTGCTCATGTTCAGACCCTTAAGCTTTGTGCAGTTCTTTAAAGGAGAAAGATCGGTAATATACTTGCAGTTGACGATTTCCAGTCTCTCCAGATCCGGACAGTTGGCGAAGGGCTCTAAAGTGGTCGGAGAACTGTCAACAATAATGGCGATTTTGAGTTTCGGCATTTTGCTGATAAAGCTGATGTCCGTCATATACTTGGTGTGTCCCAGGTCAAGATACATAACGTCATTACAATAGTGAAGACCTTCGGTATCCTGATCTCTTACCTCGTTGCAGTGGATCATTTCGGTATCTGTAAGGACGCTGTAATTGATGATATAGATGCGCCATACGATTTTCGTATCCGGGTAATCTTCTCTGAGCTGACCCATGGTCTTGTTATCGATGCCGCAGTCGTCCAGCAGGAAATAGGTGCAGTTGGGAAGGATATCCAGCGCTTCGCGGATCTTCTCAACGCCTTCATTGCCGATTCTGACTTTTACATATTCAATTCTTTCATCGGAAGTGCTCAGCGTTTTTCCGTACAGTTCAAAGGAATAGTCCACAAAAACGCCAGGCATTGCATCCATCAGCTTTTTGACGTCCTTGGGAGAAAGCTGACTTTTTCCGTTTTCGTCCATTAAGAGGATCTTGTCTACATTTCCAAGCTGTTTGATCTCTTCGATTTTTGCATCCAGCTGGTCAGAAGCAACATCGGACAAATCCAGTACCTGTCCATTTGCCTCGGCACTGCCGATGGAAATGCCTGCATCCGTTGCGAGCAGCGCAAACAATCCGCAGAACATGACGAGGGCAAAACATACTGCCAAACGAGTCCATTTGTTCATTTTAAGACTTCCTTTTCTACATATTAATTCATTATAATTTTAACACTGTTGTCCTATCCAGTCAAGCAATAATATGCGTATTTTTGGACAATTGGATGAAGGAATATGGGGGAAGGATCGGCGCAAAAAAAACACCTCCGCATAAAATGCAGAGGTGCTTTTGACCGAAAAGCGGCGATTACTTGATTTCGACGGTAGCGCCGACTTCTTCGAACTTCTTCTTGATCTCTTCAGCGGCTTCCTTGGTGACGCCTTCCTTGAGGGTCTTGGGAGCGCCGTCAACGAGTTCCTTGGCTTCCTTGAGGCCGAGGCCGGAAACGACTTCACGAACAACCTTGATGACCTTGATCTTCTCGGAACCAACGTCCTTGAGGATTACGTCGAACTCGGTCTTCTCTTCAACAGCTTCAGCAGCGGCGGCGGGGCCAGCGGCTACAGCAACGGGGGCGGCGGCGGATACGCCAAACTTCTCTTCCATGGCCTTTACGAGATCAGCCAGCTCGAGAATAGTCATAGACTCAACAGCAGAAATGATTTCCTGAGCGTTCATTGTGTTACCTCCAAAGTATTCATCATATCGATGTGATTTTTAAATGGTTAAGCGGCGATTATTCCTCGCCAGCCTTCTGCTTGCGGATAGCCTCCACAACGCGAACGAAGCCGGATACCGCGCTCATCATGCTGCCCATGAGTCGAGCGATAAGGACTTCCTTGCTCGGCAGATCTGCCAGAGCCTGCACGCCGGCTGCGTCGAGATACGCGCCGTCGCAAACGCCGCACTTGAGTGCGAGCTTCTTGGACTTCTTGCCGAATTCAACCGCGATCTTCGCGGGAGCGATCATATCCTCGTAACCAAAGGCTACGGCGGTGGGTCCCTTGAGGGAAGCCTTCATCTGCTCACCGTAAGCGGTATCCTTAACGGCCAGTTCGATCATGCTGTTCTTCAGAACCGCGTACTCAACGCCGCACTTGCGGAATTCGTTACGCAGCGCAGTATCCTCAGCCACGGTCAGACCGCGGTAGTCAACCAGCACAACGGTAGATGCCTTCTCAAACTTCTCTTTGATACCGGCAACGATGACCTTCTTGCTTTCGATGTTCTTATTGGACATTTTTCTACACCTCACATTCCGTCCTGAAATGACGGCAAATGAAACGCCCCTGCGCATAGGCGCAAGGGCGGCAGAAAAATCAATTTCAAATCCAAATCCTTTGCACCTCGGCGAGCATCCAAAGGATTTACGCGCTAACGCACTCGCTGTCTATGGCACAGCTGCTTCACAGCCTCATATATTATATAGAAATATCGCGATTTCGTCAAGTTAAGTTTTATCTAAATAAGCTTTCCGTCTTTGATGTGCTCATGGCCGTCGATCATAAGGCTTTCGGCGCGGGTAAACGCTGCCTCAAGGATTTCGCCCTTATCACCCAATAGAATGCCCAGATAATCCTGTCCGCGACAGACAACTCTGCGGCCGCAGATTTCTTCATTTCAGCTTCCTGGAATCAGGGTTGGAAGGTTTCCGGTTGGCGGCGCTTTCCCATCCGAACAGAAGAAGAACGCGGCTGTCGGAAAGCGATTTTTGAAAAGCATCCAGCGCCTGAACAGCCTTTGACAATGCGTCGATTTTTTCCATCTTTCCCGGCTGTGAGGCTTCCGGAAGATTGGGCTCATACGCATGATCGCGGTAGCCCAGGTAGTGAATGCGTCCGCCGAAGCGTGCCAGCTCCCACGCTTCTCGATAGAAGGTATCCAGATTGTCCTGATACCACATGTTGTACCACACATCTCCGCCCCATTTGTGGGCTAGGGCCAGCTTGGCAGGATATTATATCTTTGCAATCTGATCTATCGCATACAGCGGCAGATTAACGAGCCATTCTTCTTTTTTGTAGTCCGCCATGGATGTACGAACGGAAACTTCGGGGGAGAATTTTTCCTGGTAAGTTTTAAGGCTCTTGGCTTTGAGATTCACTTCTGCCTTTACTTCAATGGGAACGATCACCTCACCCGTATCGACAACAAAGTCAACCTCGCAGGAACCTCTGTCGTTAGTGTAATAGTAAATGTCTAAATCTTGAATAGTCTTTAACTGCTGACAAACATACTGTTCTGTAAGTGCGCCCTTGAACTCAACAAAAAGGTCGTTGCCATCAAGCAAAGTGCGCTGACGAAGTCCGGCCATACAGCCAAGGAGACCAACATCTACCGCAAACAGCTTAAACGCTTTCAAGTCCTCATATGCCCGCAAGGGGATACCTGCCGCATTTACACGGCTAACCTTGTGAACAAGCCCGCAATCACTTAGCCACATAATTGCAGTTTCATAGTCTTTCGCACGAGCACCTTCACGAACAAGACTGTAGATAAACTTCTTGTTTTCTTTCGCCAACTGAGAAGGGATACTATTCCACAGCATACGGAGTCTCGGTACAATTTCGTTAGGAGCGTGTTTAGAGAAATCTTGTTCATATGCCGCAAGGATTCGCTTTTGAATTTCACGAACCTCGTTAAAATCTTTATTCTCTGCAAAACTTTGTACTGCTTCGGGCATTCCGCCAACGAAGTAATAGTGCTTCAAAGCATCAATATAAGTCTGCTTAAAGCCTGTAATCATCTGAAAGTCTCGCTTATCAAGCAGTTCGGCAAATCGTTCTTTATCGGTTGCCATCAAAAACTCCTTGAAAGAGAGAGGATACAGCTTTAGGAAATCCACCTTGCCCACAGGGAAAGATGTGCCTTGTTGCAAGGCAATGCCAAGCAACGAACCAGCGCATACAATGTGATACTGCGGCGCATTTTCATAAAAATATTTAAGAGACGACAACGCTCTTGGAACTTCCTGCACTTCATCAAAAATCAGCAAAGAATTGTCGGGATCGATTTTGCGACCTACATACAGTTCCAATCCCATAATCAAACGTTCCGTATCCAGATCAGAAGCAAATAACTCTGCCATTCTGGAATTGGAGTCAAAATTGATATATACGGTATCCGCATACGCCTGCCTGCCAAATTCTTTCATTAGCCAAGTCTTACCAACTTGACGAGCTCCTTCGATAATCAAAGGCTTACGGCGTTTGCTTTGTTTCCATTTTAATAGCTTTTCAATAGCAATCCGGTACATACACGCACCTCCGTCATTATAATGCAAGTATAGCATATCACACAATCGCAAAAAATGCAACGAGTTTTAGAAAAATAATTACACTTTTTACAACGAATAAAGTGATCTGGCTTCAAATATTCTTAGAAACCAAACAAACAGCGATACTCGGTTATCAAACCAAGTATCGCTAACTTTTGTTTAGCCAACCCCGTCTGACAGATGCCGTAAAATAGTTAAATTTTTAGTTTAACTGTTTTACGAGCACCCGCCATTTCTTCGGGGCGCTTTTTCTTAAGATAAACAAAAAACCCCGGACGCATTTCTGCGTCCGGGGTTTGAAAGGCTTGAATTACAGGCCCATCTTGGCGGTCTGCTCGGCAACTTCGGCAGCCAGGTCGTTGACCTTCTTCTCGAGGCCGTCGCCCATCTTGTAGCGGGTGAAGCGAACGATCTCAAGGCCCTTGGCCTTCTGGTTGATCATGGTCTGAACGGAGATGTCGCTGTCCTTAACGAAAGCCTGCTCGAGGAGGCAAACGTCCTGATAGAACTTCTTGATGCGGCCTTCAACCATCTTCTCGATGATCTTCTCGGGCTTGCCTTCGTTGCGGGCCTGAGCGATGAGGATTTCCTTCTCATGCTCGAGGTGATCGGCGCGAACTTCTTCACGGCGAACGTACTCGGGAGCAACGGGGGAAGCAGCGGCAACCTGCAGCGCGCAGTCATGGATGACTTCGGCAGCATTCTCGCCGAGGACACCTGCAGCCTCGATCAGAACGCCAACCTTGCCGCCCATGTGGATGTAGCTGTCCACGGTGCCGGTAGCTTCGTAGCGGGCGAAACGGCGAACGGAGATCTTCTCACCGATTTCGGCGGTAGCGGCCTTAACCATATCGCCGATGGTGGTGGACTCGTCCTTGTAGAAGGTCTGCTCAAGCAGTGCATCTACGTCGGCGGGGTTCTTCTTGATGATCTGGATGGCGATGTCGTTGACGAGCGCCTGGAACTTATCAGTCTTGGCAACGAAGTCGGTTTCGCAGTTGACTTCGACAAGAGCGCCGGTGTTGCACTCTTTGCAAACGTAGCTGCCTACGAGACCTTCAGCGGCGATACGGCTCTGCTTCTTGGCGGCAGCGGCGAGGCCCTTCTCACGAAGGAAGTCGATCGCCTTTTCGATGTCGCCTTCGGTGGCGGCGAGAGCCTTTTTGCAATCCATCATGCCCGCGCCGGTACGGCCGC
>JAEDIV010000120.1 GCA_016296675.1 Clostridia bacterium | reverse complement strand
ATTGAAAATGGAGAGGGAGTGCGCTCCCTCTCCATACCTCTCCCGGAGGTTTGTTTAAATGGGGTCCGGGAAGATGCGTTTAACTGATTCTGAATAACCTGACGCCGTTTTCGGTGTTGATGACGATCAGGTCATTTGCGATAAACTGAATGGCTACGCGATAATCGGTACTCATGCGGGTTCCGAAGGATGCGAAGCGGCTGAGGACGCCTTCCTCAGCTAAGATCAAGGAGACATCCAGCGTTTTCGTATTCAGAATGCGCGCAGAGACGGCGCCGTCATCATTCAGAAAAACGACAAACGCATATTTTCCGTCCGGAGACAGATCGATGTTTATAATATCATGAAGCTTTTTTCCGGATGCTTCCATCCGGGAGGCAATGGATGAATATTCCCGGACAGGGACATAGGAGGCATGGGCAAGCGATTCGTCAAACAGAACGAGATTGTTCAGATTCTGAACGCCGCCATTGAATACCGGAAGAGCTATTGCACTCAGCGTGGACCAGGGCAGAGAGTCTGATGGATCCTCCTGAGTATACGGCTTGTAGGCCAATGACATCAGGAGGGATGCCTGGCCGTTTTCGCGATTGACATCCATGTTCCTAACGCGCAGCTGGCCGGTCGGCGTATGGAAATGATTTGCGGCGGCGAGCCATCTGTCTCCGCTTTCTTTATAGATGATGATACCGCCGGGCTGATTGGATGTACGCGACATGTAGGAATGCGCATATGTTCCGTCAGGCAGGGCGAAAAGATTGGAATAATCCACATCGTAGGCATGGCTGCTCAGAAGCTCTATTTTGCCGGTTTCCATGTGATAGCGCAAAAGCTGGTTCCGGTTTTCGCCGTAGGCAGTTCCGTATGCCTTGATGAAAATGGATTTTCCTTCTTCATCAAAACTCGCGCCGACGACAGCTTCCATGCCCTCTCTCATTTTGACCGGCCAGGTATAGCCAAGATAATACTGGCCTTCTTCCACATCCAGAATAATCAGCTGGTATTCGAATCTGGTCACGGCGAGCACCTGGTAGCTGTCGATGAAAAGCGCATACCGTCCGTCTTTTGAGAACGTCATGCCGCTTTGAGAGGAGAGCAGATAGGGGCTTTGGGCGATTTTTGCAAATACGCCGTAGGTATCCTCGGCGCCGCGGGCGAAGTTCGGGAAGCATACGATCAGCCGGCCGTTTCTTAAACAGGCAATGCCTTCCTGCTTTCCGATTTCAAACATGAGCGTGGACAAATCATCCGACGCATAGCGGAGCGTGAGCGCATAGGAAGAAGCAAAATCTTCGTATGTTCCGACTTTCACAAGTCCCGTCTCGTCAACACTCGTAAGACCGAACTTAGAAAGCGCATAGCCGGGCGCATAGACGCTGACGCCGGACAAATCGATTTTCTCTTCCGTCAGTGTGTAGGTTTTCCCGGCTTCATAGGTTATTCCGGATGCCAGCGCCGGGCAGCACAAAGCCAGTATGAGCGCAAGACATAAGATGCTTCTGGTCAGCAGCTTCATGAAAGATTCCTCCATTTATGGGTGAAGACCGGCATTTACGGTCTTTCCACCTGATTCAGGTCGATTACGCAGACCTGCGCGATGCCGTTTTCATCGGGCGCGGAGAATAGGATCTTGTCGCCTTTGCGGTTGAAGGAGGGGTGCTGGTGGTCTCCGCCGGTTTTGCAGCGGCCGGTTACCGCAAGATCCTTGACCTTTCCGGTTTCTCTATTGATCAGAACGACGCCTTCCTGAACATCGCTTCCGAAATAATTGATGCGGTCTGCGGCGATCCACTTTTTGTCGCGCGAGAGACACGGGTGCAGAAGCTGGGTGGACTCGGCGACGATATCAAAGTGTCTTCCGTCCTTGTCGCCGATCAGGACTCTGCCGGGCAGCTTCATAAACGCGATTTCGCTGCCGTCCGCCGCCCATACTTCGTGGGTGATCCACTCGTTCGGATGCTCTACATAATAGGGGCGGTTCTGGCGGTATTCGACATCGAACATCCATGTGCGCTGGAATGCGTCGCCCATGGTTTCGTGGATGTAGAAAATGAGGTTGTCGTCGGTCGGGCAGATCTGGGCATGACCCAGCCACTGGTCGGTCATGAACACGGTTTCGCTCTTTCCGGTCTTGGGATCGAGGGTGACAAGAGCGTAGATTTTGCTGGCCAGGTGATAGCTGGTTGCAATGAGACCGCTGTTTGCAATCGTCAGATGGCCCGTAACGTTTCCGCCCTTGGGCAGATCGCCGATCTTTGTTTTTTCAAGCGTGTCTGCATCGATTCTGAAAACTTCGTCGCCTTTTACGATCACGCCGTAGTTTTCAAATCTGTCCATACAAAAGCCCTTGTATTCGGGTTCGGCAACGAGCGTGCATTCGCCGGTTTCGACATTTGCGCGGTACAGTCCGCCGTCGCCTTCGTCGTTTGCGCGGTTAAAGAAGAAATATTTGTCGTCGGTCGTGAAATTCTCGGTGGTGAAATACAGCTTGGCGTTTCTCATGGGGCCGTTTGTGTAGCGTGCAATTTCGTAGCCGGTGACGGGATCTTTGTAGGTGATTCGCTCGTTCATACCGTTCCCTCCGAAAAAAACTTTTCTTTATTATAACAAATCAAAAAGTTTTTTGCAATCATCAATATGCCAATGATTGACGGATTCGGCCGGGGGATATATACTTTTATTAAATGATGCGGAGGGATGAGAAATGCAGAATATGCTTCACTTGTATACAGGCGACGGAAAGGGCAAGACGACGGCAGCCTTCGGCCTTGCGCTTCGCGCGCTGGGGCATGGAAACCGCGTTTTGATTGCTCAGTTTTTGAAAAACGGAAAATCTTCCGAGCTGGACGGCGCAAGAAAATTTGATAATGCCACGGTTGTAAAAGTGCCTTCGACCAATAAGTTCACCTATCAGATGACGAAGGAGGAGCTCGAGGAGGAAAAAAGGCGGCAAAAGGCAGAGGTAAATCTTCTGATTGACAAAATCGAGGAAATCAAGCCGGAAACCATAATTCTGGACGAACTGGCCGTGTGCGCAGGCATCGGCCTTGTGGACGAAGAGGACATGTGGCGGCTGATTGATACTGCGCTTCTTTATGGCGAGACCGTGGTTACCGGCAGATATCCGCCCGAGTCGCTTTATGAGAAGGCGGATTATGTGAGCGAGATCATCAAAAGGCGCCATCCGTTTGACAAGGGGATCTCTGCCCGCGCGGGCGTTGAATTTTAATTCGATATTTGTTTGACACGGATGAATGTGACATGTATACTGGCTTTAGACGAAAGATAAGGAAGTGCGGAAAATGAAAAAGTTTGTTGCCCTCATGCTGATTTTGGTGTTTGCCTTGTCCCTTGCCGCTTCTGCGGAAATGCCCTTCAGCTACTACACCCATCCGACCAAAGGATATTCCCATGTATATCCGACGGAGTGGCTGACGCTGGATCCGGAAAGCATCGGCGCTTTGCTTGAAGGCGTTTCTGCTGATAACGCGTATGCCCATATCGATCTGAACGCCTATGCCGAACAGATCAGGACCAGCGGCATGTCCATGTTTATCAATCCCAATGGCGACAATTTCAACGTTGTCAGCCTGAACATCGGTATGCCCTATACCGCGCAGCAGCTGGTTGAGTTACTGATGCCCTCTCTGGTTGAGCAGATGGCTGCCATCATGAACGGCGCGGAGTTTATGGTTAAAGGCGATGTATGCAAATTCGGTGACAACGAATATGCCTATGTGCTTTATAACTGGGACGGCATCCTCGGCGCACAGTACTGTATCTGCGAAAGCGGAACGCTTTATTACATTACCCTTACCTCGAATCAGGTAAACGACACGTGGGCTTATCTTGAAATTCAGAAGATGTTTGAAAAGGTGCTTGCGTCCTTTGAGGAAAAATAAAAAGGAACAAAAAAGAGATTGAGCGAATGAAACGCTCAATCTCAAGCCATCAAAAAAGTACCTTTTTTGATGGGAAGGGCCGATCCCCTGAAATCCTGCGGGATTTCCGGGCGGGGATCGGAAAGGGGAAGCGTTAACAGTTGCTACGCTTTGTGAAAACGCGCGATTTAGGCGTACATGCCGCCAAAATCGATTGAAAATGGAGAGGGAGCGCGCTCCCTCTCCATACCTCTCCCGGAGGTTTGTTGATGATCTGAGATTGAGCGAATGAAACGCTCAATCTCTTTTTTAATCTGTTTATTTGCTGATCTTTTCGAGGATCATCTTTGCGCAGTCGATCTGGTTGGGGATGTTGCCGTTTTCATCTTTTACGCGCCAGATGTCGGGCGTAATTTCGTCGGCAACGTAGATCTTGCCGTTCTCATCATAGCCAACTTCGATTTTGAAGTCGATGAGGGTAAGGTTCATGGAAGCCAGTTCCTTTTTGAGCACTTCGCCGACTCTGTAAACGACGCTCAGCGCTTCGTCGTACTGGCCTTCCTTAAGAAGCCCTTTCATGATGCACAGGCGCTCGGAAATCAGGGGATCGCCCTGCGCGTCATCCTTTAAGGTAACCTCGGCGTACGGCGGATCGAAGGGAATGCCCTCGGGGAGGGTGAAGCGGCGGCACATGGAGCCGGCGGTATAGTAGCGAACGACGAACTCGAGCTTCGGAACGGTGAGCTTGCGAACCATCATGAGACCTTTTTCGATTTCGCTTCCCAGATAGTGGGTAGGAATGCCGTTTTTCTCCATCAGCTCAAAAAAGTGCTTGGATACGGTGAGGCCGACGATGCCTTTTCCCTCTACGCTGCCGCCGACGGTGTTGGAGCCGGGATCAAACACGCCGTTTTCGCCGGTCGCGTCATCCTTGAAAAAAAGGTGTACAATGCCGGTGGTTTCGTCCAAGAGAACATTTTTGGTCTTGCCGGTGTAGAGAGTCTTCATGAAGTTCACTCCTCATCATCTATCAAAAATAAACATTGGATCCTATGCTTATTATAGCACAATATGCATGTCAAAACATGGAGAGTTGATGAAACGTGGAGTAAAATTTTTGATATTTATATTGTCAATTATGCAAACTGCAATGCCTTGTGAATGGGAAGAATGCAAAAACTGCAATGCGTCTTTTCATTTGATGCAAGCTTTGGTATAATCTTTATGGAAATTACGTTTGGAGGCGCTGTATGAACGTGGATTACAGAAATCATAAGCAGGATCTGGCGTTTGAGAATATGGCTGCATTACCGGAAACGATCCCGTTTTCTTTTTCCTACGGAGAAAAAATATACAAAGGGTTCTCTTGTGACGCGCTTACATTCATTGGGAAAATTGAAAAAGCGCAGGACGGCAGGAAGGATGTAACTCTTTTTTATCGTTTGCCGGACGGCGTGAAGGTATCTGTTTTGCTCACGCACTATTATACCCATGGTGCGACGGAATGGACGGTGTGGTTTGAAAACGACACGGATCATGAAAGCCTTGTGATCGAGAATGCGCAAACGGAGATTGCGTTTCAGGGCAAAAATGCCCGCGCGACCGGCATTCTCGGCGATCACGTAAATTTCTACCGCCCCTATGATCTTCCGGTGGATGAAAAGGGCGTCCATTTTGTATCGGACAGCGGACGCGCAACGCATGTGTATTTCCCTTATTTTGATCTGAAGTTTGATCATGGCGGCGCGCTTTTGGCCATCGGCTGGGCGGGCACATGGAAGAGCGATTTTGAACGGACGCAGGATGGATGCATTTTCACAGCCCAGAGCGTAATTAACCTGAAAACCGTGCTCAAAAGCGGCGAGCGTATCCGTACAGCGCTTTTCACCGTCATTCCATACGAAAGTGTTCAGCCCCAGTTTGCGCAGAATCTCTGGCGCAGCTTTTATGCCGCGTGGAATCTGCCCAAGGCCGATAAGGAAGGAAATCCCTTAAAGCCCTTTTCCACTTGCTGCCTGGCTTCAGACACAGGACGGCCCAACAGCGACGGCAGCATTTCGGAAAGGCATGACACGTGGAAGCGCAGCCTTGACAAGATGATGAGTGAAAATGTGAAGGTGGACTTTCGATGGTTTGACGCGGGCTGGTATATTGCGCCCGACATGCGCAGTCCCGAGCCGTTTTCCCAAGACCGCGACTGGTGGCATACCATCGGAACCTGGGCGCTGGATGAAAACAAGTGGCCGGGCGATACGTTCAGGCAGTCTGTCGATTACGGACACAAACACGGAATCAAAACGCTTATGTGGTTTGAGCCCGAACGCGTGACGGATCCGGACAACATGGTCAAAAATTTCGGATACAATCGCGACTGGGCAATTGATATGGGCACCAATGTCATCACCAACAACATCGGCGATGAAGCGTGCCTTCAGTATACGATTGAGCGCGTGTCAAAGGTTTTGAAGGAAAACGGCATTGACATGTACCGCGAGGACAACAATTCAGACCCGGCTGCGCTTTGGAAATTTCTGGATGAAAAAGAAGGCGAAAATCGGCAGGGCATTACGGAGTGCAAATTCATACTGAACCATTACCGCATGTGGGATGCGCTTATTGAAACCACGCTGTCCACCGGCGGATGCGGCTTTGTTGACAGCTGCGCGTCCGGCGGCGGAAGAAACGACCTTGAATCCATGCGCCGCGGTATTCCGCTTTTAAGAAGCGATTCCGACAGAACGTCAACTGCGCTTCGCCTTTCGATGACGTCTTCTTTCAATAAATGGCTTCCCTTCTCCGGCGCGAACACCAAGGAAAAGCTTGAGCAGCTGGCCCTGACCGGCACAAGCGACAAATATGTATGGCGTGCAAGTTATCTGTGCGCGCTCAATGTGGACAGTCAGTTTGCCGAAGATCCCGATCAGGATTTCTCCATTTTGAGATTCGGCCTTTCTGAGTGGAAAAAGGTTAATCCCTATCTGCTCAAGGATTTCTACACCTTGACCCCGTGGCATTCGGGCGAAGAAAAGAACGGCATGACGGCGTACTGCTATTTCGATCCCGAAGAAGAAAAAGGCGTTTTGTTTGCATTCAGGCAGGAAGAGTGCAATGAGGACGCATTGAAGATTTCGCTCCCGTTTGCGAAGGGACTGTGGAAAATGACGGATGAGGATACGGGTGATGTGATCCCTGCGCCGGAGGGCGAAGCGGAAATATTGCTTTTAGAAAAGCGCACGGCGAAACTCATGTGGGTGGAAAAGGCATGAAAATTCATATATTTCTTTAACTGCGTATGAACCCAATTCCCGCCTTACAGCGAAAAATGTCGAAAGACGGGTTTTTATCGGCGTTTTTCACTTTTGGATTTCGTTTCAGTGATTTGTTCTTGCATTTTCGCGTTAAAGTGATATCATATAGGAAAAGAGGTGGAACGGCATGCGTCTTAACGATATCCGGGATATGATCGTCGCGTATTTCTTTTCGCGGGATTTAAGGTCATTTATCGAAGAAAACGATTATGCCTTTACGGGCGATGAGCTTCTTTCGCTGACGGATCATTTCGCGCCCTCTTATCAGGAAAAAATACGGATTGCCTCTATGCTCAGCGAGACAGACGATGCTGTCGCCCAAAAGGCGAAAATGTATGCCTCAAAAATGAATTCTCAGCTCGAAGCCTTTTTGAAGGCCGGCAAAAATGAAGTATACGAGCTTACCATCCAGGACACGCCGGACGCCTATCCCGAGAGATATTTGGCAGCGGATTTTGAAACGGCGCTTAAGACCATTGACCGCTTCTATGAAACCTATGCCGATCAGCCTGGAAAAGAAGGAAAATACACCGTTGAAAAGCGCAGAATTCTGACAAGCGAAGACGAATTTCAGGAAGATGTAATTTTTTCCTGCGAACTGACCAGCCAGAAAACCATTCGCACGCTCTCGGGCAATTTAGGCGGAGAATGCGGCTTGGAAGCATTGCCGCTTCCGGAGTTTCCCGCATTTTTGCCCTCGGTTTCGCCGGTCAAATATATCTCCATGGACGGCAGAGCGGAATACGGTGTGTATGTGGATCTCGATCATCCGCCGACGGACGCGTGTTTTGTGATTCCCTTTGGTTCTAAGATGATGAAAACGCAATCCTTCAAGGCGCTTTGGCCGACATGCAATCATCAGCACATTCCTTGTCCCAACGTCGAAAGCATCGCTCTTAGCGCGCTTCCCGCGCACATGCAGGAAGCATATTTTGCCTTTGTCGCATGGTGGGAAGAGTTTAATGGACAAAACTGAAAAATCCAACAAACCGGGTGCAGAAAAATATGCACCCGGTTTCAAGCCATCAAAAAAGTTCCTTTTTTGATGGGGAGGGGCCGATCTCCTG
>JAEDIV010000119.1 GCA_016296675.1 Clostridia bacterium | reverse complement strand
AGAGGGAGTGCGCTCCCTCTCCAAACCACACCCAGGGGTTTGTTGATGATCTGAATCTGCGTGAGTTTTCACGCAGATTCTTTTTTATGTATGCCTGATTTAAACTGCCATGGATCGTTTTTTAAGCGTTTAACCTTCGCTTTTTATGATATAGTCGGCTTTTTCGGGGATGGAGAAGACGTCGAAATAGCGCATTTCCATGGGAATCCATTCACTGACAAAGCGCTTGAGCATGCCTTCACCGTTTCTCAGGCGGATTCTTTCAAGTTGAAGCGCTGGATCGACCGATACAAAGATCTTGAAATCATAATCCTGAATCAGGGTCGGATGGCACGCATAAGAGCCTTCAACGATCGAAAGGGGGGAAGGTCCGCATAAGACGGGGGACGCAAAATCCATGATGGAGCAATCGAAAGGGCGGAAGGAGAAGGGTTTTCCCGAAAGGAGCGGATCGAGGACGTCGGTTCTGAACCTTTCGTAGTCCACGTTTCCGCCGGGTTCGCTCAGGCGTTTTTCCGTGCGCTTTGAAGGCGGCAGGAAAAAGTCGTCCATGTGATATACGGGGGAGGCAAAGACGGCGCCGAGAAGGGAAGAAAGCGTGGTTTTGCCGCCGGCGCACATGCCGTCTATGGCAATGATTGCGCCGTTTTTTTTCTGTTTGAGCGCATCCAGCCTTGAAATCAGGGGAAGATTATCGGAAAACGCCTTTTTGATCACGCGATAGGCGGGGCGATAGTTTTCCCTGTAGATATCCGTATGGCTGACGGGCGAAAAATCGCCGGATCTGAATTTCTGAAGGGATGCGTGGATTTCCGATTGCGCAGGACGGATGGCGCCCTCGCCGGCAAGGGATAAAAGAATTTCTGAATACGCAAAAAACTTGTTTTTGCATTCCGGGACCGGTTCGGCGCTTAATACGAACATGCGCGCGGCGGTTTCGCTCGACAAAGGATATTCGCCGCCGGAGAGATGCAGACGCACATATCCGCCGCCGATGTCCTCTGAGGAGACACTTTCGGTTTCGCGTGTGCGCTCGGCCTTCACGCGCGCAAGGGCGTTTTCAAATCCGGACACCATGTGTCCTGCGCCGAACGCGCTTTGATAGGCGAGCTTTACGTAATCCTGCGCCTGCATAAGCGGGTATTTTTCAGCGTGCGAAAGGGCAATGTTTCGAAAATCCATATCGTTCATCATCCGTACTCGATTGTGCCGCGGGCGGGCTTATAATAGGCTTCGACCAGAAGATCGCGCTTGATTTCAGAGCCGTCGGCATTCCAGTAGACACGCCACGCCTTCGCGCGGTAGCCGGTGCGGGGTTCCGAAATGGTTACAAGTTCGCCGGATTCCAGAAGAGGATTGTATACGTATTCGGGTTCCGGCGGATCGATGCGCTGAGTGGTCTTGGCTTCAATGGTGATGTATTTTCCGTCCGGGAAAAGTTCGCCGTAGATTTCGCAGTATACGCGCTTGTTTTCCGTGACGTAGGCGATCAGATACATGGGGTAGGATGAAGTGTTTTTGAACTTCATGTCCTGCGTGCCCCAGTTGACGGTTGCATCCTTACCTTTGTCGACATAGGCGACGGGGCGGGAATGTTCGTGCCATTCGACGATTTCGCAGTTGGCTTTCATCGCTGCATTCCAGAGCGTTGTGGATACCTGACATACGCCGCCGCCGATATCTTCGGCGATTTCGCCTGACTGATAGACCGTGGCTTTTTTATAGCCGCGCTTTGTGGTTCTTTGTCCGACGACTTCGTTGAAGGAGAAGGTTGCGCCGGGCTCAACGCAATAGCCGTTGATGGCGGCGCAGGAGAGCTTGAGGTTGGTCAAGCGGTTTGCGTTGGAGCTGGAGGCATTGGTCACGGCGGAGGTGATCATGCCGAATTTGCTTGTGAAATCCTTTTCGGTGACCTCGGGGTTAATGGAGACTACGTTTACTTCAACGCTGCCGCCGCCGTTTTGCAGGGTGGAAAGCGCATGCTTGTAAAGCGCGTCCTTATCGACAGTCGTGCCGGCGCTGGCGGAGGAAAGCGTGAAAGCTTTGGTATTGACATTAAAACCGGTGATTTTGGCGTTGGTGCTGGAGGTAGACAGCGAGGAGGCGATTTCATCGGTCCATTTTTTTAAAAGACGCTCATCAAACATGGTGCGCTCTATATTAAATTTCTGGCTGACAGCGCTTAACTGGCTGATGGAACGATAGCGCTCTTCCAGCGTTCCGGTGCGGCCTACAGTCCACGCAGCGTCCAAAACTTCTTCGTAGTTGCTCTGATAACCAAGCTCTTTGGCGGTCTTGGTCCAGGTTTTGCCGGCATAGGACAATGTGATTTCGCGGTTTTCGAAGGGGGATTCGATGTTGTCGCGCCAATGCTCCAAGGCTCTTTCTCTTGAAACGCCCGAAAGGGAATAGCCGTCCACGACGATTCCGGTATAGTAGCCGCTTTTCTCTACGGCGTTTCGCATGGCTTCAAAGCGGCGGTATTCGCCCAGCTCATGGAGAACAAACACGGACGACGCCAAAAGAATGATCAGCATAAGGCATGCGACCGGAAGCGCCCACCAACAGTGCGGCGCGCACCTGCGCTTGGAGGCAGCCTTTTTGCGCTTAGCATTCTTTTTGTGAATACGCGCTTTGCCTGGCGCTTTTTTAAGCCGCTTTTTGTTTTCTGTATCTTTAACGCCCTTGCGCTTATTTGTTTTCGATTTGGTCATTTTCTGCTCCCTTGTTGTTTGCGTGATTGATGATTTGATCGTTCATACGCGCGTATTCCTCGCGCTCATTTCGAAGAGCGCGGATCTGGGATTCATAACCCTGATCGCTTGGCTCGTAATACGGAAGCCCCATAGCTTCGATGGGGGCGTATCTTTGATGCACATAGTGACCGGAAAAGTCATGCGGATAGAGGTAACCTTCGCCGCTTCCGAGCTTATCTGCGCCTTTATAGTGAGTATCTCTCAAATGGAGGGGAACATTTTCGTATTCGCCCTTTTCTGCGTCGGCCCACGCGCGGTCGATGGCCATAACGACGGCATTGGATTTCGGGCTTTCGCAGACGGTGATGATTGCCTGCGCAATCGGAAGGCGCGCTTCCGGCATGCCGATGGCGTTTAAAGACTGCCAGGCGGCAGCGGCGGTCAGCATCGCGTTAGGGTTGGCCATGCCTACGTCTTCGCTCGCGTGGGCAATGATGCGGCGCACGATGATGCGGGGATCAACGCCTGCGTGGTCCATGCGCGCAAACCATGCAAGCGCAGCGTCGGAATCCGAACCGCGCAGGGATTTGCAAAATGCCGACAGCATGTCGTAAAACAGGCTTTCGTCCATACGCAGCGCAGGGGTCTGGATGGAATCGTCCGCGATTTCGGGCGTGATGTGGATCTCGCCCTTGCGGTTGACGGGGGTTGACAATACGGCAATTTCAAGCGCGTTCAAGGCGCTTCTTACATCTCCGCTGGCTGCCTGTGCAATTCGAAGCGCAGCTTCTTCGTCAAGCGTGACATACTGAAGGCCGAATCCGCGCTCTTCATCCTTGACTGCACGGTGGAGGGCGCCGATTACGTCCTCTTGTGAAAGCGGTTCAAAGCGGAACAGACGGCATCTGCTCACGATTGCCGGGGTCATGGCGATCATCGGGTTTTCAGTGGTGGAGCCGATAAAGCGGATGACGCCTTTTTCGATGGCGGGCAGGATGGAGTCGGACTGCGCTTTGCTCCAGCGATGGCATTCGTCAAGCAGCAGATAGGTGCTCTGTCCGTGCATTTTCAGGCGGTTTTCCGCGCGCGCAAGTACCTCGCGCACATCGCTTACGCCGCTTGTGACCGCGTTCATCTTTTCAAAGGCAGCGTTTGTGGTTTCGGCGACGATGGAGGCAAGCGTGGTTTTGCCGGTGCCGGGCGGGCCCCAGAAGATGGAACTGGTCAGGCGGTCGGCTTCGATGGCGCGCCGTAAAAGCTTTCCTTCGCCAACGATCTGTTTCTGACCCATGAATTCATCAAGCGTTCTCGGGCGCATGCGGTCGGCCAGTGGCGCAAGCTTTTTTGTGCTTAAGGAGAAAAGATCTTCCATTCGGATCCTCCAGATATTTGCGTGGTTATTTTGTCCGATGAGGGACGATTGAATGCAGTGTTACAGTCAAAAGAACGATCAGCGCGCCGAGGATTCCAAAAATACCCGGCTGCACGCCCATGAACACGAAAACCCATACGGGGTTTAAAACCGGCTCTACGTTTGTAATGATCGCGGCGCTGACGGCGGAAGTCCGCTTGATGCCCAGAGAGAAGAAAAGATATCCGAGGCCAAGGGACACGCCGAGCAGAATTCCCTTTGTGAAATCCATAGCGATCATGGACGATGTATAGGTTTCGGTCGGCACAAAATGCACGTTCGGGTCGAAAAACAGGCTGACTGCCATCACGATGGAAAGCACATTTCCGAAATAAGAATAGGAGATGGAATCGCATCCCGGAAGGCGGGAGGCGAAAAACACGAGCGCGAAGGTGAGGCCGCTTAAAAGTCCCAGAAGGTTTCCAAACATGGAATCCTTGTCGCCGCGAAGACCTTCCATGCAGCATAGGACTACGCCCAGCATGACGAAAACGACGGTGATGATATCGCGCAGGCGGGGCTTTTGATGGAATACAAGGAGGTTTAAGAGGATGACATAGGCCGGCATGGAATACTGAAGCACGATTGCGTTGGAAGCGGAAGTATAGAGCGTCGCGGACATGTATAAAAGGCTTGTCAGCGCAACGCCCAGTGCGCCCAGGACGAGGCCGAAGGTGATCTTGACTTTAAAGGACTTTCGAAATGCCGCGAAGATGAGCGAGGCGACAATGCCGCGTACGCCGGTCTTTGTAAAGCCGTTCCACATAAGTCCCTGAGACAATACGCCCGAAAAACTCCACGCTACGGCGGACAATACGACAAAGAGCGGGCCTGTCCAGGCTGCGGAAGATAGGGCTTTTTTCATAATATGCGCCTGCCTTTAGACGTTTACTTGGTTGATAATGGTTCCATCCATGAAGTTTTTTATATTGGAAACTGCGATTTTCATGAGCCTTTTTCTGGATTCCTTCGGCGCCCACGCGATGTGCGGGGTCAGAATGACGTTGGGCGCGGACAGAAGGGGATTGTCGCCGCGGATGGGCTCCAAAGAAACGACGTCTGCGGCAAAATAGCCGATGCGGCCCGAAATGAGGGCGCTTTTGACGTCTTCTTCATTGACAAGTCCGCCTCGGGCTGTGTTTATGATCCAGACGCCCTTTTTCATTTTGGCGATGGACGAAAAGCAGATCATGCCGGCGTTGTCCTTCGTCAAAGGGCAGTTGAGGGAAATGACGTCGGATTCTCTGTAGATGGCTTCAAGCGCCTCCGGCGCATTTTTGGACGGAGAATAGGACAAAACGCGCATGCCGAAGGCAATGGCTATGCGGCCAACAGCCTGTCCGATTGCGCCGTAGCCAATGATGCCGAGCGTTTTTTCGCTGAGCTCGGTGAGCGGATAATCCCAGAAACAGAAATCCTTTGCGTTTTCCCAGCCGCCGGATAAGCATCTTTCGCTGTGCGCGCCGGTATGGGATGCGATTTCCAGCATCAGCGCAAATACATGCTGCGCTACGGATTGGGTGGAATAAGCGGGGATATTGGTCACGACAACGCCTCTTTCTCTGGCAAAGGCGGTGTCCACAACATTATAGCCCGTGGCAAGCACGCCGATATACTTAAGATTCGGAAGAAGCGACAGCGTGTCTTTGGTCATGGGACACTTGTTTAAGAGAATGGCGTCTGCCTCTTTTGCGCGGGAAACGATGTCTTTTTCTTCTGTGCGATCGTAAATGGTTACATCGCCCAGAGCATGTAACTCACTCCAGCTGATGTCGCCGGGATTCAGCGCAAAACCGTCCAGAACTACAATGCGCATGCCGTTTTCTCCTTTGCACACATTTCCAGTATAATAATATATCGATCAATGTAATAAATCAAGCTTGACTGGATTACGAATTGTGAATACTGTTGAAATTAACGTGATTTTTGAGCGTTTTGCCATGCAGATAATCGAATTTTCGTCTCTTTCGTTAAATCATTTATAAATCGCTGCGTTTTACTTGAAACCTTAAAATTCCCAATGTAATATATAAGACGGAAATAATGCGCTGCATGCGCGAATCTGTAAGGGAGACAACACAATGAGAGCCGTTAACATAAAGCTCAGCCTGGCTGAGAACGTGAAGCAGTTTGTAAACATCGCCAGCCGTCACCCCTATGATATCGACCTGCGCGTAGGTCGTCACGTAGTAGACGGAAAATCCATTCTTGGAATTTTCTCTCTGGATCTTTCCAAGCCCATCACACTGGAAGTGTACGATGACAACTGCGACGATTTGATGGAAGAAATCAAGCCTTTCATCATCGGCTGATTACAAAAGACATGATGGCAGAGCGCGTTTTCGACGCGCTCTGCCTTTCATACATAAAGGGGTAGAGAAAATGGATATGAATTTATACATGCAGTTTCATGAGCCGGTTAATCGCGTGAATACCGAGTGTATCAAGTGGGACAACCGCGAGAGCTTTGGAAACAAGGATGCGCTGCCTATGTGGGTTGCCGATATGGACTTCAAAACGGCAGACGGCATCATCGACGCGCTCGTCAAGCGCGCCCAGCACGGCGTTTTCGGCTATGCGCAGGAAAGCGCGCGCGACAAGCAGGCGGTTGTCAATTGGATGAAAAACCGCCACAACACCCATGTGGAGCCCGAATGGATTCTCTACAGCCCCGGCGTTGTGGACAGCATTTATCATGTGCTCAATGCGACATTGGAAAAAGGCGCGCGCGTCGTCATCCAGCCGCCGGTCTACGGCCCGTTTTCCGGCATGACGGCGAAAGCGGGTATGGAGCTTGTTGAAAACCGCCTGATCGAAAATGAAAACGGCTGGGAGATCGATTTTAACGGTCTTGAAGATATTTTTAAAGCCGGCGCGGACGCGATGATCTTCTGCTCTCCCCACAACCCTATCGGCCGCATCTGGAAAAAAGAAGAGCTGGAAACGCTTGTAAAACTCTGCAATCAGTACGGCGTTTTACTGATTGCCGATGAAATTCACGCGGATTTTGAACTGCGCGGCGCAAAGCATACGTCTATCCTGAGCGTTCCCGGCGGCGAAAACGCTGTTGTTTTCATTTCTGCGACCAAGACGTTTAATCTTGCCGCCATCCGCCATTCCACGATCCTTTGCCCGGATGAGTGTCTCAGAAAGAAGATCGCGGATTCTCTAAGCAGCGCTATGGCGGAAGTCAATCTCTTCGGCCGCCTTGCTACCAGAGCCGCCTATGAAACCGGATGGGACTGGCTGGACGCGCTTAATGAGTATCTTTCTGACAGCCGCGATATCCTGATGCAGGGCATTGAAAAGATCGACGGTATCCGCGCGCATGCGCCTGAGGGCACGTATTTGCTGTGGCTTGACTGCCGCGAGCTCAAACTCACGGATGACGAACTTAAGGATTTCTTCATCCACAAGTGCGGCATCATTCCCACCAACGGTACGTTCTTCGGAAACGGCGGCGAGGGCCACATGCGTCTCAATTTTGCCACCACCCATAAAAACATCATGACCGCGCTTGAACGAATCGAAAAGGCGGTTCGTGAACGTTGAAAATCATCGTCTTTGACACGGAAACGACTTCGCTGAAGCCCGGAGAGATCTGTCAGATCGCGTATCTTTCAGTTGAAAACGGGTGCGTTCAGGGGAAAAGCATGTTTTTTACCGTCGATCAGATGGACGAAAGAAGTCAGGGCGTTCACGGCTTCAGCATGGAAATGCTGAAAACCTTATCCGGCGGCAAAACCTTTTCGGACTGTGCCAGGGAGATTTTTGACGACTTTTCTTCTGCCGAAACTATCGTCGGACACAATGTGGCCTTTGACATGCGGTTTCTGAAAGCGGAATTTGAGCGCGTGAACCTTGCGCTTGTGAATCCCAAAACCTTCTGCACCATGAACCACTTTACCGGAAACATGAAAATGCGCCGAAAATTCCAGAGCTATCGGCCCAAACCGCCCAAGCTCATCGAGCTTAAGGAATATTTTTCCATTGAAGATGATTTCATCCAGGCGAAAGCCAGCGAATGGTTCGGAGACAGCGGAAATCAGCACGATGCAAGATTTGACGCGGCGATGACCTATCTGTGCCTTTTAAAGGGTGCGGAGCTCGGCATGGTTGAGGGGCTATTGTAATTCTGCTGTCAGATTTATACGGCGGGGGCTTGCCCTTCCCATCAAAAAAGTACCTTTTTTGATGGGAAGGGCCGATCCCCTGAAATCCTGCG
>JAEDIV010000118.1 GCA_016296675.1 Clostridia bacterium | reverse complement strand
ACCTTTCCTCTCGCACAGCGTTCGCAGTATCTTCCCTATCTCTGCCTTTATCTTTCCATAGATTATCTCACGGCGCTACTTCGGCACAAATACGATATGGTATTTGAAATTCCTTGTCGTGTGTGATATACTATTCTTGTCCATTCGTCTTTCTCCTTTCGTCATGGTTGCGGTTGCCAGACCTCTTCCATTTTAGCACAGGGTTGGACGAATGGACTCATAGCTATAAGCTTTTTCGAACCCCCGCACGATGCGGGGGTTTTCGTTGGACAACAAAAAGCCGTCCCCTGCGAAAAACGCTGAAGACGGCTTTTGTATACCTATTTTATTCCGGGATGTTTTTGATATTTCCCACGCGCGCCAGCGTGAATTCGCGGATTCTCCTGGCAGCCTCGGGCCATTCTTCCCGGGAATACAGCTTTTCAACGGCGGAATAGGGCGTTCTCGGCGCTTTCTGCAAGATCCGGCGGGCAGCTTCCGAGAGGACATGCGCGCCCGGCGCACAGAAGGCGCAGACGCATCCGCCCTTTTGCGCGTCAAAGCGGAGCGCCGTTTTATCATAGGGCGTTCGGCAGATCACACACTCCGTGACGTTCGGAGAAAAACCCGTCATGCGCCACAACTGCATTTCAAACATGCATGTGAGAAGCGCCTCGGGAAGATCGGAATGCGTAAGATAGGCAAGCGCGTTCAACGTCATCTGAAAAAGCGCCTCGTTCGGCTCGTCCTCCATCACGACTTCCGAAAGGAGCCTCAGCCAGAACGCGCCGTGGCTCAGCCGGTCGTAATTGGCGCGGAGCTCAAAAAAGCTGTTTAAGATGCGCGCCTGCGTGACCGTCACCCGATCGCGCACCTTAAGCAGCTGATATTCACCCGCGCAGAAGGGTTCGGCGGCATTCAGAAGCGGCGATTTCGGCTTTCGGCAGCCGCGCACCACCGCATCAATGCGCCCATGCTCGGGCGTAAACAGCGTGACCATGCGGTCGTAGTCGCGCCAGTCGGCGCGCCTTAGAACAATCGCCTGGGTCGTCAGCGAATTATTCATGTCCGTCAGCCTTCATCGGTATAGCCCAGGGTTACAAGATCGCCCGCACGGTTGCGCCAATCTTCGCGCACCTTGACCCAGAGCTTGAGCATGATGCGCGTGCCCATCATGCGCTCGATGTCCACTCTCGCTTCTCTTCCGATCAGGCCCAGCATGGAGCCCTGTTTTCCGATGATGATGGATTTGTGGGCAGCGCGTTCACAGTAGACGTTTGCGTGGATTTCCGTAAGCTCGTCAGACAGCTTTTTGATGGACAGCATTTCTACGCCTACGCCGTGGGGAATTTCATCCTGCAGATGCCTGAGCGCTTTTTCGCGGATGATCTCGGCGCACAAAACGCGCTCCGGCTGATCGGTGATCATATCGTCCGGGAAATATTTGGGGCCTTCGGGCAGCGCTTCTGTGATCAGCCTCAAAAGCACGTCCATATTGCGCCCGGTCTTGGCGGAAACGGAAACCACCTGATCAAACGCGCCGGCGTCGATCTCAGCAAGCTTCGGCATGAGCGTTTCCGGCTTTACGAGGTCTGTTTTATTGACGACCAGGAATTTCGGGCATTTCATCTGGGAAACGTCCTTTAAAATATCCATGTCCGGCTTGCCGATTCTCTCTGCGTCCACAACCACCATGACCGCGTCCACGCCTTCGCGCGCATCGCTGGCCGCCTTCATCATGAATTCGCCGAGCTTGGTGCGCGGCTTATGAAGGCCGGGGGTGTCGACAAACACGATCTGCGCGTTTTCCTGTGTGGAAACGCCGAGGATGCGGCTTCGGGTCGTCTGCGCTTTATTGGAGACGATGGCAACTTTTTCGCCGACGAAGCGGTTCATAATGCTGGATTTCCCAACGTTCGGACGGCCCAGTATGGCAACAAAGCCCGAGCGGAATGCATTCGTATTCTCCACTGATTAAACCTCCTGAATATCGAGATCTTCCGGGCCGAAGGACTCGGGCAGAAGCTCGGACAGCATTTTTGTTTTCCACGGCGTGTTCTTTCCGCCGACCATGACGATCATATCGCCCTTTTTGAATTCATTGAGCACCTGACGGCAGATGCCGCACGGCCAGGCATAGCCTTCGTCGGTCGTAATGGCGATCTTTGTAAACTTCCTTGCACCGGCCATGAGCGCATTGGATACCGCGCACCTCTCGGCGCAGATGGTCGCGCCGTAGGAAGCGTTTTCAAAATTCGCGCCCTGAAAGGTTCGTCCGTCATCGGACAAAAGGCATGCGCCGACGCGGAATCTGGAATAAGGGGAATAGGAATATTCAAGCGCTTCAATGGCAAGCGCCTGCATTTTTTCGTCCGTCACTGCTGCTTCCTCCTTGCGGTAAAGCTGAATTTCTCTCATGGCGCGCTTTTCCATATCGCGCATAACGGTCTTTTCTTCCTCCGTCATATGGTCATAGCCGCACAGATGGAACATGGCATGCGCGGTAAGATAGCCGAGCTCGCGCTTGAGCGAATGGCCGTATTCCTCCGCCTGCTCCATGGCTCTTTGGGTGTTTAATACGATATCGCCCAGAAAAATGCGGCCGACAGAAGGATCATAGGCCTTTTTCAAGCGCTTTTCGCTTGTCCTCGCCGTTTTACCGGGCGCATAGCTGACGCTTGGAAAGGAAAGTACGTCCGTCTCCTTATCCACATTTCGCATCTCACGGTTGATTTTCCGGATTTCCCCGCCCGTAACCAGCGTAACGGAGACATATGCGCCGGAAATTCCTTCGATTTTCAGACAGGCGTTTGAAACCTCCTCGGCCAATTCAAAAAAGCCGTCCGGCGCGAGCGCCTGATCGTCGATTTTTTCAATCAGGCAACGCGGAAATTTTCCTTCTTCTGTCATTTTTCCTCCGTTTGATCCGTATCCGCCTGTGTGTCTGTGTTCTCTGCCCCGCCAAGATCTTCCTTCGGAGCATTCTCTTTTTCAGGCGTTTCTTCTTTGACTGCTTCTTTAGAAGCCGTCTCTTCCTTGACCGCCTCCTCAGAGGGCGCCTGTTTTCCTTCGGCGGGCGCATTTTCTACGGCTGCTTCCGCTTCGTTCTTTTCTTCTTTCAGCGCTTCTGCAGCAGAAGCACTTTCTTCCTTCTTTTCCTCTTCCTTCCTGGCAGCATCCGCCTGTGCGCCTTCCGTCAGGACGCGCGCGCGGACATGCGGAATTTCGATGGACGGATATTCGATTCTCTCGTGGAACACGCCGCTTAATACCGTGTAGAAGGACGTACAGATTTTGTCGATATCCGCAAACGTCAGCTGGCAATTGTCCAGCTGGCCGTCGTCCGTCTTCTGGCGGACGAGATTTCTGATCAGCTGATTGAGCTTTTCAGAATCCGGATTGGGCATGCTGCGCGCCGCGGCTTCCACCGTGTCGGCCATCATGACAATGGCTGCTTCGCGGGAAACGGGGCGCGGACCGTCATAGCGGAAATCGTTTACGTCCACATCGCCGCCGTTTTCCATGCGGCTTTTGTTGTAGAAATACATGACCGGCGTATCGCCGTGGTGGCTGCGCACAATCTCGATAATCTGCTCGGGCATGCGCTCTTTCATCAGCATGGCAACGCCGTCCCTCGGATGCGCGGTCAGAATGGCGGTGGACACGCGCGGGTCGGTCCTGTCGTGAGGATTGTCGCCCATCTGGTTTTCCTTGAAATAGCTGGGACGCTTTAATTTTCCGACGTCGTGATAATATGCGCCGACGCGGGCCAGCAGCGCGTTTGCGCCGATTTCGCCGGCAGCGGCTTCGGCAAGGTTGGCAACGATGATCGAATGGTGATAGGTGCCGGGCGCTTCAAGAAGCAGCCTTCTTAAAAGCGGCTGATTGGGATTGGAAAGCTCAATCAGCTTGGAAGGCGTTACGATATTGAAGACAGCTTCCATGATCGGCATCAGCGCAATGCACAAAAACGCCGCAAGAATGCCGCTTCCGGCGGACCATTCCGCCATGACAAGCACGTTCATGAGGTTTGCGTTGTTGATAAGGCCGATGGCAAAGGTGCAGATCATATTGCTTAAGCCGATGGCAAGACCGGCAATCAGCGTAATGGTTCTCTGCTGTCTTCTCTTAAGCACGAGAAGGCCCACCATGCCGCCTACGATCGAGTTGATGACGATGGTGAACATGGCCATGTTGAAAAAGCCGGTGGACGCGCTTGCAAACAGGGAAACGGCAACCGACAATACCACATTCATAACGATGGCCAGCCTGCGCTTGACCAATTGGGAAACCAAGAGAATGCCGAGCGTCGTAGGCATAAGATAGGGGCTAATGTCTCTGACAAGCAGCGACATGCCGACAACGATCACGCTGATCAGAGAAAGCAAAAACAGGCTCTTTACGCTTTGGATGATCTCCGGATCGAAAAGCCAGATATATACGACCACTGCCGTCGTCAGCAGAAGAACCAGCAGCGCAACGCCGTAGTACAGCGTGATATCCAGCGCGCTTTCCTTGACGATGCCCAGCGAATCCAGCATTTTATACTGCGCCTCTGTAACGATTTCGCCGTCCGACACGATGACTTCGCCCTTGATTTTCACCTGCGGCTGAATCTTGTCCATTTCCGCGCGGCGGGCGGCGTTCGTGGCTTCCTCATCAAAGAAGTAGTTGGGACGAATGACATCCTTTAAGAATTTTCCGATAACGGCGACGACCTTTTCGTCTCCGCCTTCCAAAATCAGCGTGTCCGAAATATCCTTAACGGCGGCTTCCGTCTGGTTTTCCATAAGGTTTGCAGCCATTTTTTCGCTGAGCATGCCCATCGCGCGGGAAATGAGCGCGTTCAGATCGTCTTCCTCAGACCTGCCGATCACGGTCAGCTCCTCAAGCGTAACCTCAACCGGCGCAAACTGTTCGTTTGCGCTTAAAAGCTGATTTTCAGTAACCGTCGTGTCGCCCTCGCTCACACGGGACAAAGACGCCACCTGCGCAAGCACCTTAAAGCGTGCGCCTGCTTCCTCCTCCACCGTCTTGCGCACGGACTCATCCACGATGTAGATGCTCTTTACGCTTCCGGCCGCGTTGGAACGCAGCTTGTTGGTGGTGATGGTGTCCTCCACGTCCTTTGTAGCCTTGATGGTGTTGGGCGCGGGAGAGCCTACCTGGATGTCGTATCTTTCAGGCGTGATGGCGGCGGAAAGCAGCGCAAACATCGTAAAGAACACAAATACGCCCAAGAGGGTATAGCTGAGCGCTGCGCCGATTTTTCTGCCTGCGCGCATTTTCTTTTTGGTCATTTCCGTATCAACCTCCGTGCATTGGGGGAAGTAAAGGCACATTTTCCGTTCATGGCGCACAAAAATCTTATGCGCTTTTCCGGATAAAGCGCGGTTTTTCGGTGAAAAACTGCGGATTACATTTTTCTCGGCATAAACCGTCTTTCAGACGGCTGTTCTTTCTGGCCGGCGTGCTTTTCATACGCGCGCACGATCGCCTGCACCAGCTCATGGCGCACAACATCCTTGTGCGTAAGCGTAACAATACCGATATCGTCTACATCCTTCAGAACTTCAAGCGCTTCCACAAGGCCGCTCTTGCTGCGTCCGGGAAGGTCGATCTGGGTGACGTCGCCGGTGACGACCATTTTGGAGCCCTGTCCCATGCGGGTTAAGAACATCTTCATCTGCTCGCTGGTCGTGTTCTGCGCTTCATCCAGGATGATGAACGCGTCATTGAGCGTGCGGCCGCGCATGTAGGCAAGCGGCGCAACCTCAACAGCGCCCCTTTCAAGCAGGCGCTGATACGCTTCCATGCCCATCATTTCATTGATCGCATCATGCAGCGGGCGCAGATAGGGGTCTACCTTCTGCTGAAGGTCGCCCGGCAAAAAGCCCAGCTTTTCGCCCGCTTCTACGGCGGGTCGGGTCAGAATGATGCGCTCGATGTCCTTGTTCTTGAGCGCGACTACGGCCATCGCCACAGCCAGATAGGTTTTTCCGGTACCGGCAGGGCCGATGCCGAAGGACAGCGTATTTTTCTTGATCGCATCGACATATTTTTTCTGGCCCAGGGTCTTGCATTTCACTTGCCTTCCCTTATAGGTGATGGCAATGACGTCGCGCATGATTTCGCCGATTCTGTCGGCGTTGCCTTCGGAAGCAAGGTCAATGGCATAGCGAATGCGTGAACGGTCGATGGGATCGCCGCGCGCGATGATCTCTAAAAGCTTATCCAGCGTAAGGCGCGCAAGGCGAACCTTTTCCTCTTCGCCCGTCAGCGTGATTTCATTTCCGTGCGCAAAAATCTGAACATTCAGCGCGCGGCGGATCAGGTCGATGTTTTCATCGTTCAGTCCGAAAAGCGCAATGAATCTCTCCGGCTCATCCACGTACATCTTGTCGGAAATAATCTCCGGTCCAAATTCCAATTGTTTATCCTCCCTGCTCATCGATAGCAATTTCCATTATCCATTCAACCACCGCTTTCGCGGCGACTGTGTCTTCACTTTGTTTGGTATGCTGCGTCCAGCGGCGCATCTCTTCAGCGCCGCCGGGCGCTTTTTGGCGCGCTTTATAAAGCGCGCTCATTTCGGCAATCTGCCTTGCCGCTTCCTCGGAAACCAATGATGTTTCGCTTTTCGTTTCAATATATGTCGTTGTGATCAGCCGAACCGGGAAAAACAGGCCGACGACCCTGCTTTCATGAACCACCGTTTCACACTGAGAAAACGGATTTTCTCCCGCAAGTTTGCGGGTAAAAAACGGCGTCTGTATTTCGGTGACTGTGCTTTTCCGGCCGGTCGGCGTCTGTTTTGAAACGGTGCATGCGACCGCGCTTTCAGCCTCTGTCCATACGCGCGCCGTCACGCTGCCTTCGGCCCGGACAAACGTCACTTCTCCGTCCTTGCCTGCGCGTTCCTGACCCAAAATCAGGACGTCGCCCTTGAATACGGTGTCTCCGCTTTTGACCTGCGCCTGTCCCGCAAAGACATTTACGCTCTCAACCACGCCGTCCGTCTTTGCAATCAGATTCCGCGTCCGGCCGATATCATACACCTCCGGCGCGTCTTCGGCTTTTACGCAGTTCACCTTTAAAACAACGCCCGCGATCCTTACGCCGATGTGCGCATATTCCGGATACTCGGCTTCCAGAAGCCTTGAAACGGCATTTACGTCGATTTCGGATTTTTTGTTTCCGACAAAAACACCCGCGCGGCGAATGCTTTCATATAGTTTATCCGGCGCGTTTACAAGGTCGATCATCCAGATGCGAAGGGACAAAAGATAGATGATGACAACGCCCGCTGCGACGCCCGCCGCAAGCACGGCGTGGGCCTTGACCGCACGGCCGGTTTTTGCCCAGCCCCGGACCGAGACTACCTTGTAGGAAAGAGAAAATTTTTCAATCAAAGCGCGAAAAGCCTTTTCGTCCTTTTTGCGCACCCATACATTCAGCGTATGGTCATCGGGCATGGTGACGTTCTTTGCGTTTATCCCGCTTTGCGCCGCATACGCAAGCAACCGAACGCCCATAAATGTATTGACGGAAAACAGGATTTCGCCCTTCACCCGTCCAGCCTGCGCCTTTGAAAAGCAACGCACGCAACCGCGCCTGTAACGATCAGCGCGCCCTTTCTCATTTCCGAGATGCCAAGGCCGTTTCCTTCGATCAATACATTTCCGTCGGAACCCTCAAGCACAATCCGATTTTGAGAAAGCTCGGATACAAACCTGTAGTTTTCGACCATCAGCCGCTCAAACCCCACCGCATACAGCCGTATGCGCCCGGGCAGAACGTCGTCAAGCCACGTAAGGAGCGCTGAAACGCAGCCCTTTTTCAAGCGGCATCCCTCCCAGAAGAAAACATGCATCGCTTGATGGTATGCGTAAGCCTCTTGGAATCATTCTGCCTTTTTGTTTTCGCTCTGCGCCTTGATGGAAAATACAGCGCGGGTGACGGATTCCGAAAGATTCGACATGCTCTCATTGAGCAGCCGGCGCTCTTTTTTCTGTTCCTGCAAAAACTCCTTTTCCTGATTGTCCATCTTCTCAAGGAGTTCCTTTTTCATTTCTTTTACTGCGCCTTCCAGTTTTTTGACCTTCATAACGCACAAACAAAGCGTGCACGCCAAAGCGAGAATCGCCGCCATGCAGGAAAGCAGCACGCCGTATACCTTCAAAAATTCAATTACCACGGCAAAAAATACCGCCCTTTCATAAAGGTTATTCATTCCCTACTATATTATACATGATACGGGTTATAAAAACAAGCATGTACGCGCGCAGGCGGAATCACGCACGGTAAAAAACTTCGAAAGCGCGCAAGCAAAGACAAAAAACCGCTCCTGACGGAGCGGTTCAGAACATCAACAAACCCCTGGGTGTGGTTTGGAGAGGGAGCGCACTCCCTCTCCATTTT
>JAEDIV010000117.1 GCA_016296675.1 Clostridia bacterium | reverse complement strand
TTTCAGGGGATCGGCCCTTCCCATCAAAAAAGGTACTTTTTTGATGGCTTGAAAACTCCGCCGTATTAATCCGGCGGAGTTTTTTATGTCTTTGTATCTTTTACAGCTATATTTGCGTTAAAATCTCTCACTCATCCAAAACACGTTGAACACTTAACCGATGCATTTTATAATCTATACTTGATAACCTATGCAAAGGAAGGATTCCCATGAGACAAAGCGGCGTTCTTCTCCACATCACCTCTCTTCCTACTGAGGGAATGTTTGGAACTCTCGGAAAAGAAGCCTATCAGTTTGTTGACTGGCTCAGAAAAGCCGGCATGTCCATCTGGCAGGTACTGCCCGTGGGCCCCACCGGCTACGGCGAATCGCCCTATCAGAGCACCTGCACCCATGCCGGCAGCATCTATATGATCGATCTTGACACACTGAAGAAAGAGGGTTTATTGACCGACGATGCCGACCTTTATTCAAACGCAAAGGAACTGAACTTTGAAAACGCGAAGGCGCGTCACCTTCGCGCGCTCAAAAAGAGCTTTGAAGAAAGCTACGCGCGCTTAAAGGATGAAGTATCTCAGTTCATCGATGCGCATCCGTCGCTCAATGACTATTCCCTTTTTATGGCGGTCAAGGATTATTTCGGCGGCAAGATGTGGACCGAGTGGCCCGACATCGCCATCCGTATGCGCGAAGAAAAGGCCATCGAGCATTACGGACGTATTCTGGGCGATGAAGTCAACTTCTATAAATATACCCAGTATCTGTTCTTCAAGCAGTGGACAAGCCTTAAGTCCTATGCCAACAAAAACGGCATCTCCATTTTCGGCGATATTCCGATCTATGTCTCTGAGGACTCCTCAGACACCTGGGCCAATCCCGAAATCTTCCAGCTGGACAGAGACAGACGTCCCGTAAAAGTTGCCGGAGTTCCGCCGGATTATTTCTCCGAGGACGGTCAGCTTTGGGGCAATCCCCTCTATGACTGGAAAAAGCTCAAAAAGACCGGCTATGCCTGGTGGATCAACCGCTTAAAGACCACGCTGGAGCTTTATGACATGGTTCGCGTGGACCATTTTATCGGCTTTGCGAACTATTATTCCATTCGCGCCGGTGCGCCCAATGCGCGCGTGGGCAAATGGGAAAAGGCGCCCGGCAAGCACTTTTTCAGCAATGTCAAAAGAAAGCTTCCCGAGCTCAACGTAATCGCCGAGGATCTGGGCGTAATCTCCAAGCGCGTCAAACGCCTTTTGAGATTCTGCGGTTATCCGGGTATGAAGGTTCTTTCCTTCGGTTTTGACGGAGGTCAGGACAACCCCCATTTTCTGGCAAACATCACCGAGAATTCCATCTGCTATACCGGAACGCATGACAACGATACCCTGATCGGCTGGTGGAATCAGCTCGGCGAAGAAACGAAGAAATACGCGAAAGAAAACCTGCCCGAGCGCGACACCATCTCCGACAGCATGATCGAAGCTGCGCTTGGCAGTCCGGCCCGCATCGCGGTCATCCCGATGCAGGATATCCTCAAGCTCGACGGCTCTGCGCGCATGAATACCCCCGGCACTGTCGGCGGCAGCAACTGGCGCTGGCGCATGCAAAAGGGCGCGTTAACAGACGAGCTTGCGGCCAAATATCGCGAACTCAACGAATTCTACGAGAGGATCTGACGTATAAATGATTAACGCAAAAGCATTGATCAAGGATGCCGAGCGCATTCTTCTGTCCAAGCACCGCGCATCCATCGAAGAAGCCAATGCAGCCATGCTCTCCGAAGCGCTGGGCGAAGCTTCCCTTCTTGCCATCGGCAAGAACTGGGCTATGAGCGAACATGCCCGCGCAAAAAAACGCAATGCGTTCTATCTTTCCGCCGAGTTTTTGACCGGAAGGCTGGTATACAACAATCTTTTCTGCATGGGCGTTCTTGACGAAGTTAAAAAGCTGCTCGCAGAAAAGGGCGTGGATATTGCCATTTTGGAAGACATCGAAGACGCCGCGCTTGGTAACGGCGGCCTTGGCCGTCTGGCCGCGTGCTTCCTGGACAGCGCAGCAACGATGGATCTGCCGCTGACCGGCTATGGTCTTCGCTACAAATACGGCCTGTTCAAGCAGGAAATCGTTTCCCACGCGCAGCACGAAATTCCCGATGACTGGACCAAATACGGCGATCCCTGGTCTGTCCGCATGGACGAACACGCCGTTGTTATCGAAATGGCGACCGGAAACGTTCTGGCCGTTCCCTATGATATGCCTGTTATCGGCTATGACACGCCAAACGTCGGAACTCTCCGCCTTTGGCAGACCGAGAGCCTGAACGAATTCGATTTTCAGGCGTTCAACAACTATAAATATAAAGAAGCCTGCGCAAACAAAAACGAGGCCGAGGACATCACAAAGGTTCTCTACCCCAACGACTGGGATATCGAGGGCAAGCGCCTGCGCTTCAAGCAGCAGTACGTCCTCGCCAGCGCTTCTGTTCAGGACATTCTGAGACAGTATGAAAAGAAGCACGGCCAAAACTACCGCTATTTCGCCCGCGACAACGCCATCCAGTTAAATGACACCCACCCCGTCATCGCGATTCCCGAGCTGATCCGCCAGTTCATGAAGCGCGGCGTCGCCTTTGCCCGCGCCATGAGCTATGCAAAGCAGGTCTTCGCCTATACCAACCACACCGTCATGCCCGAGGCACTTGAAAAGTGGGATCTTACGCTTGTGGCAAGCGTATCGCCCGAGATTGAAAAAATCATCCACCGAATCGACAAAAAGTGCGTCTCCGAGACCGGCATGCGCATTGTCCAGAATTCCAGCGTATCGATGGCCGATCTTGCTGTGTACATGGGCTTTGCGGTCAACGGCGTTGCAAAACTGCATACCGAGCTTTTGAAAAAGGAGCTTTTCAAAAAGTGGCACATGATTGCCCCCGAAAAATTCCAGAACAAAACCAACGGCATCACCCAGCGCCGCTGGCTGGGTCTTTGCAATCCCGAGCTTTGCAGTCTGATTGAAAAGTACGTCGGTCCCGGATTTTTGACCAACCTTGATATGCTCAAAAATCTCGAGGGCAAAATTTCCGATGAAATGATTTCGGAATTTGAAGCCGTCAAGCGCATCAAAAAGCAGCAGCTTTCCAAATATGTCCTCGAGAAAGAAAACGTAGAACTGCCCGCCGACTTCCTGTTTGACGTTCAGATCAAGCGTCTGCACGAATACAAGCGCCAGCTGATGAACGCCCTTTCCCTGTATGACATCTATATGGAAATCAAGGAAGGAAATCTCAGGGATTTCCCGTCTGTGTGCTTTGTCTTCGGCGCCAAAGCCGCGCCCGGCTATGCCCGCGCGAAAGCCATCATCCGCTTTATCGGCGCGCTTTCCGACATCATCAACAACGATCCTGAAGTAAACGGCAAAATGCGCGTATGCTTCGTTTCCAACTACAACTGCTCCTATGCGGAAAAGATCATCCCCGCAGCCGACTTCTCCGAGCAGATTTCCCCCGCAGGCACCGAAGCCAGCGGAACCGGCAACATGAAGCTCATGCTCAACGGCGCCATTACCATCGGCACCTTTGACGGCGCGAACATCGAAATCGCCGAAGCCGCAGGCGTTGAAAACGAAGTTATCTTCGGCGCAGACATCAAGGAAATCGAGTCCATCCGCGATTTCTACGATCCGAACGTCATCTATGCCTCCGAAAAGCGCGTAAAGCGTGCGGTAGACGCACTCATCAACCTTGGCATCGAGGATGAAAACGGCGATCTAAAGGAACTGCATGACTCGCTGCTTCTGGGCGCAAGCTGGCATAAGCCCGATCATTACTATATCCTGAACGATTTCATGCGCTATCAGGAAGCAAGAATCGGCGCATTCACGGCGGCTGCGCAGGACAAAAACACTTTTGCGCGCAAGTGCCTTGTCAATATCGCCAACGCAGGCATCTTCTCCTCCGACCGCACCATCGGCGAATATGCCCGCGAAATCTGGAACATCTCGCCCGTCAAGCTGGCGAAGGGAAAGTAAACAGACATGATACACGGAAATCTTGAAGGTATTCGAGAATCGCTTATCCAGGAAATGGATCGCATGTACGACATTGAGTTCGCCCGCGACCAGTTTCTGCCGGACCGTCTGATCGCGCTTCTGATCCGCTATACGGATATTCTGAACCGCGAGATGATGGTATATCTGTCCAGAGACGGCGAGATCCTGGAAGTCGCCATTGGAAACATTTCTTCCATTGGTTTAACCGAAATGCATTTAAGGCGCAATTTTGACCGTCTGACCGGCTTTCGGTGCATCCATACGCATCCGGGCGGAAACGCCAATCTGTCTTCGGTCGACATTCAGGCGCTCAGACTTCTGCGCTTCGATGCGATGGTTGCAGTCGGCGTTCAGGAGGGACGCGCCACCGGCATCAGCGCCGCATTCCTGGGCGAGCTTGAATACAATCAGCTTTCCGTCCTGCGCTTTGGCCCCGTAAAACCCGGCCGCATTCCGCAGAAGGAATGGCTGAGGGAAATCGAACAGAGTGAAGAGCGCGTTCAGCGCGCGATTCAGGAAGGCGGCATCGTCGATACTTCCGAGAAAGTCATGCTGATCTCTACCGACAGCGAGGATTCTCTTGACGAGCTTGCAAGCCTCGCAGGCACCGCCGGCGCGATCATCGTATCCAAAATCATGCAAAAGCGCTCCAAGCCCGACCCCGCAACCTTCATTGGAAGCGGAAAAGCGGAAGAATTGTCGCTGCTTTGCCAGACGCTTGAGGTGGATCTCGCCATTTTGGACGATGAACTGACCGGCGCACAGCAGAAAAACCTGGAAAACGCGCTGGGCGTTCGCGTTATCGACCGAACCGCGCTGATTCTTGACATCTTTGCCCGCCGCGCACAGACGGCGGAGGGTAAGCTGCAGGTTGAGCTTGCGCAGATGAAATACCGTCTTCCGCGCCTTGCCGGCTCCTCTCAGGCGCTTTCGCGTCTGGGCGGCGGCATCGGTACCAGAGGCCCGGGCGAAACCCGCCTTGAAACGGACCGCCGCCACATCAGAAAGCGCATCGACGATCTGACAAAAGAGCTCAATGAGCTTACGCGTCAAAGAGGCATGCGCAGAGCCAGAAGAACCAAGATGGGCGAAACCGTCGTCGCGCTTGTCGGCTACACCAACGCCGGAAAGAGCACGCTTTTAAACGCCATGAGCGGCTCCGACGTATTGGTTGAAGACAAGCTCTTTGCGACCCTTGATCCCGTTATCCGTCAGGTGGAGCTTCCGGAAAACAGGAAATGCATGATGGCCGACACGGTCGGATTCATCCGAAAGCTTCCCCACGCGCTGGTTGAAGCGTTTAAATCCACGCTTGAAGAGGCGCTGTCCGCCGACCTTCTTCTGATCGTCAGCGACCTATCCTCCCCTTTCTATAAACAGCAAAGGGAGGTCGTTTACGATGTACTCAATCAATTGGGCGCACAGGGCAAACCCGTGCTTGAAGTACTCAACAAGTGCGACAAGGCAGAAATCGGAACGGTCATTGAGCCTGCCGACGCAGTTATGATTTCTGCTTCCACAGGGTACGGTCTTGACAATCTGAAAAACGCCATTGCCGAGCGCATCGCCGCATTGCGCCATCCGGTCGAACTGCTCATTCCCTACGACAAGGGCGGCGTTTTAAGCTATCTGCATCAGTACGGTCAGGTGGAAGAAGAAGAGTATATCGATACCGGCGTAAAGGTCACCTGCCTTCTTGACGCGACGCTCTATGCCCGCGTAGTAAAAATGCTTGAAAAATAAATTTTGTTCGGGAGCTTATGCGTGTATATCGCAAGGCTCCCGAAGCTGTATGGAAAGATGCACGCGGACAGGGCGCAGGGAGTCTGATGCTTAAAACGCTTCTTAACGCCTATCATGAAAAGGATTCTTTGTAGAAATCGAAAGCATCTATGACAAAAATGCCAAAAATCTTCCCGAGCGCATGAAGCGAAGAGCCTTCTACACAAAAAACGGTCTTCACGCGCTGCATGTCGTCGCTGACGTATTCGGCATTCAGATGGAACTGCTCGGGAGAAACATGGAAATTGATTTTCAGGCCTATAACGACTTTTACAGGTACAATTATTCCGCTTTCGCCGCAAAAAACGTGCCCGTATCGCTCCCCCGGATCAATATCTATAAAGGAAGGGAAATTTTTATGAAGCGTATCCTTACTTTACTGGTTGTCCTCATCATGATAATGAGCTGTATTCCTGCTTCAGCGAAAGTTGCCTACGATTACGGTGAATACAAAGATGCGCTTGATCAGTTTGAAGCCTGCGCGTTTTCTGCAGAATATGGCGGCGACGGACGCGATTACACCGTTCGCTGGAGAGACAGCCTTAATGTATATTTTGAAGGCGACTATACCGATGCGGACATCGCGTTTTTCTATCGATTCGTCTCTGAATTGACTCAAAGAATCGACGCCATTCCCGAAATCCGCATAACCGCCGACCGGTACGACAGCAATGTTCAGATCTATTTCACTTCCCTGGATCAGCTGGATGACTGCCTGTCCAGCTACACTGAGGGCAACTGGGGCTATTTCACCTACTGGAATTCGGGCGCCTATATGACGAATCTTGAAATCGGCATCGCAACCGATGTAACCACGCAGCGCCAGCGCAATCATCTGCTCATGGAAGAATTCGTCGGCGGGCTCGGTCTTGCCAACGACCATTATCTTAACGAAGACAGCATTCTCTACGGTGTATGGACCGAGACCCAGTCGCTCACCACCGCCGACTGGCTGATGATCCAGTTCCTGTACGACGACCGCATTCCTGCAGGTCTTACCGTTAACGAGGTCAAACCCTTGATCGAAAAGTATTATTAAGGAGGACGCAAAAATGGATTTTCTGAGTCTTACACAAAACCGCCAGTCCTGCCGCGCATATAATGCAGAAAAACCTGTCGAACAGGAAAAGCTTTTGTCCATTCTTGAAGCCTTCCGCTTATCCCCCTCCGCCTGCAACGCCCAGCCCTACCGCCTGACCGTGGTCAAGGGCGAGAAGAAACACGCTGTCGCCAAAGCCTGCTCCGGTATGGGCATGAATAAGTTTGCTGAGGATGCCCCCGTCCTTCTCGTTCTTTCCGAGGACAGTTACAACAAAACTGCCGCAATCGGCTCCAAAGTCAAGGGCAACGATTACCGCTCCATCGATATCGGAATCGCCTGCGCGACGATTGCCTATGCCGCAACGGAAGCCGGCCTTTCCACCTGCATTCTGGGCTGGTTTGACGACAGCAAAATCCGTTCGCTTTTAAACCTCGATAAGCCCGTCCGCCTTGTGATCACGCTTGGGTACGCGGATGACAACGATAAACTTCGCGGTAAGAAGCGAAAGGATATGAACGCGCTTGTAAGCTTTATAGAGTAGATTTTCCGTCTAACAACAGACTGATCAGCTGCATTCGCCGGTTATACGAAATAGTAAGGAGGGCGCCTTATGGAGAAGCTTTTCCCATCCACGACCAGTAAGCCCGAAAAGATCAAAATTGTTATCCTCTTTTTCAGCTGGATTTGGTGTTTTGTTCTTTTGCCCATGTACATGCCCTTTCTGGGAGATGGTCTTTGGGATCAGGTTGAGTTCAGTGTGTGGCTGGAAATCGGCTACCACGCTGTCAACGGCCTTCTGATGTTATGGGTACTCTTCAGCTATCTTAAGGACGAATGGTTTATGGTGACAACCGATTTTCGTTTTTATGCAAGCCACGCAGCCATGACCGTAGGCCTGGTTCTGATCGCGGAACTACTGCTGCTGGGCGCGCTAAAGCTTTTCGGCTTTGATATCGCCGATATGCTGGAAAGCCTCCCGGTGGTAGAAATGGCTGTCAGCCAGACGCCTCTGTTGCTCATTTCTCTTAAACCAATTCTTGGCACCATTGTCCTGTCGGTTTTCGCGCCCATCAGCATCTGTGCTTTGTACTACTGCTTTGCCTTTGCGCCGATATGCTACAAAAAATCGTGGCTGGCCTATCTGTGCATACCCGTTGTCACGCTGATTCCGCCGATCATCGATTATCTTTGGCGCGGAGAAATAACTCGCGTGCTCAGCAGTTATCTTGTGCAGCTTCCCGTTCATCTTTTGATGTGCTGGTCCTATCAAAAGACAGATAACGTGTGGACGCCCCTGATTTCGCTGGCAGCGGTGAATCTGCTTGCATCTGCCATATTTTTCGTTATTCCGTTTCTCCTGCGGATGTCTTTTTTCGTGATGTAGATTTGAGGGCTGATCCACAGCATATATAAATTGCTGATGCTATATTAAGCTATAAAAACCAAGATCAAATTCAGCGCCTTGAGCTTGGTTTTTTACCGGCATGAGAGAAGGAGATCGATAAACCTGAATTTGCCTAACAATTACGCACCGCACCAAAGCCTCCCTTGTGCAAAGGGAGGTGGCACGGCGAAGCCGTGA
>JAEDIV010000007.1 GCA_016296675.1 Clostridia bacterium | reverse complement strand
TAGCATTACGGAAAAAGAATGTCAAGAGTGCAAAGTGGAAATTCTCAATCGCCGCCTTAATGACGCATAGATTGCCAAACGGGATCAGCAGCTGCTGATCCCGTTTGGCGATTGGCTATCCATCAGAAAGCGTATTGAACGAGAAGATCATCCACTTGCCGGTCGTGTTTCTGAGGTATACCCGATAGGCGGGATAATAGGTTTCGACGGTGTCTCCTCTGTGATAGACGACGGTCATTTCATACTTGACATCGCAGGCGATAATCTGATCGCTCAGACTGACAAAGTTTTCGGCTCTGAAATTGGCAAACGAGGTCTTATCCTCATAATGATCCTTGGTCCAATAATAATCGCCTTTATACACGTAGTCATATGCGGATGAATTGCGGTCGACGAAATTCAGCATTATGTTATAAGGCGCATCGTTTAAGGTGAAAAGACCAAAGGTTTCAGCAAAGTCTACAAGGAAATCGTGCAGTTCGTCTGCGTACTGTTCATCACAGCGCGGAAGGCTGAATTGATAGTTGCTGTCGCTTGTTTTTGTCAATGTGCCCTGACGCCCGTCTTCGGATACTGCGTTTATTTCAAGCGGCGTGAAAGGACTTGAGACAGAATATGTAACTACGGTCACCATATCCGGAACATTTGCGATGAGATATTTGTCGAGGTTTTGGGGAACCGTTCTGGCAACTTCATCTGCCGCCGAAAGCGTTTTTCCGTCAACAGTTACGGTGAAGCAGGCGGGGGCAGTGATTGTACCTTCGAAGGGAACCCATACCGGCATCTCAAAGGAAGAAATTTCCCAGGATTTGCTTTTGTTGGATTGAACTGAACTGAGCGAGAAGGAGACAATTCGCTTATCGTGGGTTGAAATCAGATAGTTTCTGACGGCGGGATCGCTGTTTTCTATCCTTGAGCATGTTGCGTTTTCGATAGAGTCGATGCTGTTAAGAAGAAGCGCGAATCTTTCCGGATAACCATCAGGATAGCCGTTTAAAACCAAAATAGGATAGAGGCTTTCACTGTCGAGCGACTTGACCATGCTGAGAATCCCGTTTGCTTTTTCGTCCGCCAGATACGCGATATAGGAATCCACCAAGGCGGAGTTCATGCTGAAAGCGTTGAAATACCAGGACTTATCGCTGTTTACGGATACGCCCATATGACCAAAGAGGCTGTTTTTGAACAAAATATCATATCCAAGGCGATCGTTTTCATCATTGCGGATGAGGGATACGGTATTTTTGTAGGGCGTGTTTTGACGCATGAATGCAGTGAAGGTTTCGATGGTATCTTCGGTATAGCCGGTTGACGCAAGCAGAGGATACAGCTCTTCATAGCTATAGGATACAATCAGCTCCTTGATGCTTTCTGCCAGCTTAAGAGAGAAAGCCTCCTTATGCCTGTTCTTCACAAGATCACTGATGGAAGCGGAGACGATTTCCCACTGATCGCCGTCAGGCGCAAGGGTGAATTCGTAAATGGCAGCGCCCTGAGCGGTGATGCGGTATGTATAGTTGCCTTTTTCGCGGTTGATTTCTTTTGCTTCGACATAAGATAAGCCGTTTTCTGTGATGTGCAGTTCAAGCGCTTCATAATCGGATTCGCTGAGAATATTCAAACAGGACATATCTCCCGTTTGCATCTGTCGCATGATTGCTTTGGCGTAGTTGATGGGAAGCGAATTTTCATAGGTGTTCAGGGCTTTATTAGTGCGCTTGTCTGGTCCAGCGTACGGACGATGGTATCGCTCATCGTTTGGGAAGGGCCGTTGAACACGGTGTATGAGCCGATCAGTATAATTGCGCTGATGAAGCATAACAGCGTGAATAACACCAAGCTGAAATGAGCGGAAATTTGCTTGCGCCGTTTACGGAAATAGGGATTATGCTTTGACATAATGAACTCCTTTTTCGGGAAAGTCATAGAAAACAGGGCGTATCTGCGCGGGATTCATTGGGAAACGATGAAAGAGAGATCTTTGGCGTTTTCGCTGGAGACAGTCGGATCGCTGACGGCGGTATCGCTTGGAAGCTGATCTTTCGCAAGAACTTCCTGATTTGAAAGAATCTGCGTAAGCTCTGACGGCAGATAATAAATCTGGGGGATGATGTTAACGATGGGGTAGGACGACAGCATTTGGGCAAGCATGTGGCTGCCTGTTGAGTGCATGCAGCGAAATGCGACAAAACCCAAAAGAAACGCAAATATCAAAAGCGTGAATGCGGCGCTGATAAGCAGACGCATGATAAGCAAGACGCTTCCGAAAAAACCTTGTCTTTTCCTTGACACAGTACACACCTCTTTATGTTATATAAATAAATTATATATGAAGTATATTTAAACTGTCAACGCGAATTCAGTAAATAACGGATTGCAAAAAAAGAATAGCATGGTTGTGTAAATGGAAATGAACAGGAAGGGGACGGATATCCATAAAATGGAAAAAGAGTTGAAAAAGGGGGATGCGTAAGGTACAATAATTTCAGATGACAAGGAAATGAATTTGTCTTTTATATACATGTACAAGGGTGATTGGATATGCGCTTTTCGGGCTTTGAGAAATTATATACAAAGGAAGGGGAAAGCCTTTCTGAAAAGATCTGGAACGTTTACCCCAGACCGCAGATGAAGAGGAATTCTTTTTATTCTTTGAACGGGATCTGGGATTTCGGATGCGGTTTTGAAAAAGTGTATGACGAGAAGATACGCGTGCCGTTTGCGCCCGAGTCGCTTTTGTCAGGTGTTGGGCGAGGCCATAATAAGGGTGAAAAGCTGTTCTACAGGCGTGGTTTTTCCCTGCCAGAAGAGTTTCATGGGGGCAGAGTGCTTTTGCATATCGGCGCGTGCGATCAGGTTTGCGATGTTTATTTAAACGGAAGGGAAATTGGAAAGCATGAAGGCGGATATCATCCGTTCTGTTTTGATGTGACGGATGCGCTTCAGAAAGAAAATACAATTGAAATCAGTGTGACGGATGAACTGCATAGTCACGAATTTCCTTATGGAAAGCAGACTGATGCGCGCGGCGGCATGTGGTATACGCCGGTTTCCGGGATCTGGCAGACGGTGTGGATGGAATGTGTTCCGGAGAAATATATAAGGAAGATATCGATTCAAACGGGTGCGGACTGGGCAGAGATTACGGTTGACGGCGGCTGCGATTGCGGCGAAGTGATTCTGCACGGGGACAAGGAGATTTCCTTTCCGCTTGTCGGGAGAAAAACGAAGATTTCCATCGATAATCCTGTTTTGTGGTCGCCGGAAAATCCGCATTTGTATACGTTTACTGTTGCTTCCGGGGAAGACAGGGTGGACAGCTATTTTGCGCTTCGCACGCTTGAAACAAAGGAAATCGGCGGCGTAAAGCGCATGTGTCTAAACGGAAAACCGTATTTTTTTCATGGCGTTTTGGATCAGGGATATTACCCGGACGGTCTTTTTACGCCGGCTGCGCCTGAGAATTATGAAAAGGACATTCTGTTTTTGAAATCGCTTGGCTTGAATACTTTGCGAAAGCACATCAAATGCGAACCCGAATGGTTCTATTACCTGTGCGATAAACTTGGCATGTGCGTTTTTCAGGACATGATCAATAACGGCGACTACAATTTTATCCGCGATACTGCGCTTCCTACGGTAGGATTTAAAAAGAAAAACGACGTGCGTGCGCACAGGAATGAAAAGACGAGAAAACGGTTTATCGAGTGTATGGAGGAGACGGCAGAGCGGCTTAAAAATCATCCGTCCATTGTCTACTGGACGATTTTCAATGAGGGCTGGGGGCAGTTTGACAGCCAGCGCATGTATGAAAAAATGAAAGAAATGGACAATTCACGCTTTATCGCTACGGTGTCCGGATGGTTCAAGGGCGCGGATACGGATGTAACGGCGGAACATGTTTATTTTAAGCCTGTAAAAATCAAAAGGGGAGACAAGCCGGTTCTCGTCAGCGAATTCGGCGGCTATGCCTATCAGGAAAAGGGACATGTGTTCAATCCGGACAAGGAATTCGGATATAAAAAATTTGCATCCCGGAAGGAACTTTCAGAGGGGATCTGCGCGCTTTACCAAAATGAGATCATTCCGGCAATTGAAAAGGGCCTTTGCGGATCCATCTATACGCAATTGAGCGATGTGGAGGATGAAATCAACGGCCTCATCACCTATGACAGGCGCGTTATGAAGGTTCTTCCGGAAGAATTTTTGCCGGTGTCGAAGGCAATTTACGATGCAATCGGGAAGGTTTGAAGAAATATGTTTACTGTTTATGTAGATGCAGACGCCTGTCCGGTTGTGCGGATTATTGAAGATGTCGCGCGGGAGATGCATGTGCCGGTTGAGCTTATCTGTGATACCAATCATGTGCTTTTTTCCGATTACAGCCGCGTGCGCGTGATCGGCGCAGGCGCGGACGCGGTGGATTTTGCGCTGATCAATCTTTTAAAAGCGGGCGACGTTGTGGTCACGCAGGATTACGGCGTGGCGGCGCTGGCGCTTGGAAAAAAGGCGCACGCAATTCATCAAAGCGGCAAGATCTTTTCAGACGACAACATTGACGGCCTTCTTATGGACAGACACCTTGCGAAAAAGGCGCGCATGGGGAAGGGCAAGCATCATTTGAAAGGACCCAAAAAGCGCACGGAGGAAGACGATATCCGTTTTGAAAGCGCATTTCGAGGGCTCCTCATCAGCATTATTGAAGCGAATTGATTGACGGGAACGATGCAAAATAGTATAATGAATCAAACATATTTTACGGAGGCGTTGAAATGAGAAAGCTGAATGTTGCCATCATCGGACAGGGCAGAAGCGGTTATTCCATCCACGGCGCGCATTTTAAAACCGATACGGACAGATTTTGTGTCAAATACATAGTAGATGCAATTGAAGAGCGCAGGCAGAAGGCCCAAAAGGAATTCGGCTGCGAGACGTTTGAAAGTTACAAAGCGCTGTTTGACAAAAAAGACGAAATCGATTTTGTCGTAAACGCCTCTTTCAGCTGGGATCATTATCCGGTTACGCTGGATCTTTTAAAGCACGGCTTTAATGTGGTCACTGAAAAGCCGCTGGCGGCAACGCCTGAAGAAGCGGACGAGCTCATCAAAGTTGCCAAGGAAAACGGATGCATGATCGCGCCCTTCCAGCAGAGCAGGCTTGCGCCGTATTTTAAGAAAGTGCAGGAAGTGATTGCTTCCGGAAAACTCGGAAGAATCGTTGCGATCAATATCGCTTTTTCCGGCTTTGCGAGAAGATGGGACTGGCAGACCATTCAGGATAATGTGGCGGGCTCTCTTTATAACACCGGCCCCCATCCTGTGGATCAGGCGCTGACGCTTCTGGGCGGCACGGAAGTTCCTGAGATCTTCTGCAAAATGGACAGAGCCACGACCTTTGGAGACGCGGAGGATTATGTAAAGCTCATCATGACGCTTCCGGGACGTCCGCTTGTAGATCTTGAGATTTCTTCTTCCAATGCCTATCCCTGGGGAACGTATAACATTCAGGGCACACAGGGCGGCATGTGGGGCACGCTTTCTGAAATGAAGTGGAAATATTTTGTTCCTTCTGAAGCGCCCGAACAGCATCTGATCAGAACTCCTCTGACCGGAAAGGACGGAAATCCCGCCTATTGCGGCGAGAAGCTTCCGTGGGTAGAGGAAAGCTGGGTAGCGGGCGAAGGCGAAAGCGCGTTTGTCAGCGCAGTTTATGACTTCTATACGACTGTTCAGGAGCATCTTCTCCTTGGAAAACCCTTGTACATTCATGCCGAAGAAGTCAGACGCCAGATCGCCGTAATCAGAAAGTGCCATGAGCTCAATCCACTGGATAAGTTCTGCTGAGGGTGACAGAATAAGGTGTCATTAATTAATAAAAACGTAATTATTATGAAGTAAATTCAATGAAAGCGCCGCTTATATCCCAAAAGCGGCGCTGTTTATTTTATGTATGAGGCTGAAATGTAACCCGATGAAATGAAAATAACGATGAACATTCAATGAAATTCAAAAAATATGGTGTGCGTTTTTGCGCTTGCGTTGCACTTTTCGGATGGATGTGATATACTATATACGTCTATCTGTCACCATAAATTCTTTTACTTTGATGACAATAATCGCTCCTAACAAAAGTTGACTGTTAACATGTATTGTGTATAATATATGGGATACACTAGCGGAGGAAGAAATTAATGAGCGAAAATCGCTACGGCCAGTTCGACCGACAGCGCATACAGGAAAACAGAAGCAAGGCGCAAACTGCGCAGCGCCCGGCAGGCTACGCAAGAGCTGTCGAGAAGCCGCCTGTAAAAGCGCCTGCGCCCATTGCGAAAGCGGAGCCCAAGGAAAACATCAAAAAGCCTGTGAACAAGCGCCCGCCCGTTCAGAATGCCAAGAAAAAGAAAAAGCGCGCAAAGAAGAAGAAAAAGGCGCTGCGCCTGTTTATTGTCCTCGTTGTTCTGGCGGCCATTGCCTTTTTTGCCTGGAAATTCCTGCCGGCGCTTTTACAGGGTACGGGCGCAAATGTAAAGCCCACGCCTACGCCTTACAGCTACACGAGCACCAGCGGCGAACCCAATATATTTATGGAGCTTGTAAACGCAGAGCCGACGGATCAGCCGCCCGAGGATGAAGGCAATTCCATCCAGGTCACCGACCTTAGCGTAACCGAAGGTCTGAATGAAACGTGGATGAACATTCTCCTGCTCGGCACCGACTCGCGCATCCTTCATGAGCCTGCCCGTACCGACACGATGATTATCTGTTCGATCAACAAGGTCACGGGCAATGTCAAGCTCGTCTCCATCATGCGAGATACCGATGTTTCCTTTGAAGGGCATAAGAGCACGCGCATCAACAATGCCTTCTTCTACGGCGGCGCGAATCTCGCGATGAAAGTGGTCAACGAGACCTTCGGCATGAATATTCAGCATTATGTCTATGTGGATTTCAGCGGCTTTGCGAAGATTGCCGAGGCGATCGGCGGCGTAGATATGCAGATTACCGAAAACGAAATGAAGCATATCAACCACAACGTGATGGAGCAGTATCATCTTCTGATCAAGCAGGGCAAGATGGAGTATGACGCCGCAGAGGCGGAATACTATAAGACGCTTCTTCAGACGTATACCACCGATGGAACGCCCGTTCACTTAAACGGTATGCAGACGCTGGGATACGCGCGCATCCGAAAACTGGACAGCGACTACGGAAGAACCGAGCGCCAGAGGAAAGTGCTGAACGCGCTTATGAGCAAGCTTCAGAACGCCAGCATCACGGAACTCACCAATATGGCGGTCAGAAACGCCAGCTACTATTCGACCAACCTCAGCCTTGTTCAGATGCTGGATCTTGCGCAGGTGGTTCTTGGAAGAACGAATTTTGCCCAGGCGGAGTCGATGTATCTGCCGGTTCAAGGCTCATATAAGGAAGAGGTCAGAAACAACGACGCGAGATTGTATGACGTGGATAAGGAAAAGAACAAAGCCGCGCTGTACAATTTCATCTACAAGTAATTATATGAAAAACGAGCGCTTCGGGCGTAAAAACCTGAAGCGCTCGTTTTTTGTTTTCTCAGTTCTGATGGATTTCCGTTTTGTGTTTTTTACCTTTGATGATCTCATACATTGCCTGTATGTCTTCTGTGATCATTGTGCATTTGGATTTTTCGATGAGAATATTTCCGCCCGTTATGATGTAGGACGGCATTACCCGGATATCGCCGATGAAAAACGGCGTTTTGCGGATTTTGTATGTGGCGCCGGAGGGAATGACGTTTTTCCTTGTATGCTTTTTGGCAATCTGATTGAACATTTTCTTTGCAACGTCGCCCATCAGCATAATGACCTTGACATCGGAAAACAGTGCAAGTTCCCTTTCAAGCCAGGGGAGACTTTCTTCCATCGCGCTTTTCTCCACCGCATAACTGTTCTTTGGCGTTTTTACGGCGTTGGTCAGGTATATGCCCATATCAAGGATGTCCTGAATGCCGGAAACAGGAAGGTCTGCTCTTTGAAAAAGAGGAAGCGCCGTGGATAAATAGTGATCTCCCTTTTCTCCGTAGAAATCCTGCGCAGGATCTTCCGGGACGATTTCGTTGATCATGATTGCGCGGATGGATTTTTCGTCTATGTCAATGTTGTTTAGATGGAGATCATCCCTCTTGCCGAGGGCGGCTTCCAATGCGTTTTTTATGTTCATATCCTGTCTCCCTCAAAAGTTCGGTTTTGAATGTATGATACATGAGGAATGCGCGCCTGTCAACATGCGCTTTTAAGAAGGATTTTTTCGGATTGGGTCATTAACACTTGTGATAACGTAAACTTTTTGCTATAATGGATGCTGAATGAATATATATATACAGGAAGTGTTCCTTTGAATAGAAAAATAGAGCTTTTGTCCCCTGCCGGCGATTGGGACGCGCTGGTTGCTGCTGTGGAAAGCGGCGCAGACGCAGTGTATCTGGGCATGAAAACCTTGAATGCCCGGCGGGGCGCAGGCAATTTTGACGACGAGCTTCTCGTGCGTGCCGGAGAATATCTGCATGAGCGCGGAAAGAAAATGTATGTGACGGTCAATACCATGGTCAAGCAGAGCGAAATGAATCTGCTTGACGAGATTGCCCGCAGCCTTTCGCGCGCAGGCGCGGATGCCGCGATCGTTCAGGATTTCGGCGTGGCGGCGGAGCTTAAGAATATGATTCCGTCTTTGAGTCTTCATGCCAGCACGCAGATGGCCGCGCACAACCGTCAGGCAGTGGAATATTTAAAGGGCAAAGGATTTGAACGGGCGGTTCTGGCGCGCGAAATGACCTTTGACGAAATCGCATCCTGCGCAAAGACAGGGATGGAGCTTGAGGTATTCTGCCACGGCGCGCTGTGCGTAGCATCTTCCGGACAATGCCTTTTCTCAAGCATGGTCGGCGGCCGAAGCGGAAACAGGGGCATGTGCGCGCAGCCGTGCAGACTCAAATATACATTGAACGGCGCAAGGACGCCGGTTTCGGGCTATCTTCTTTCGCCGAAGGATCTGATGACGGTGGAAATCATCGATCAGCTCAGAGACGCAGGCGCGACGAGCCTGAAAATCGAAGGCAGGCTCAAACGCCCCGAGTATGTTCACATCGTTTCGTCCATTTATCGCCGTGCGCTGGACGGAGAGAAGATTACGGAAACCGATCTTGAAAACCTCAGGCAGATTTTTAACCGCGGCGGCTTTACGACGGGCTACGGTCCCGGGATTGCCGATGGAAAGCTGATCTCGCGCATCCGGCCTTCGCATTGGGGCGTAAAGGTCGGCGAAAGTACGGACGGCAAAAAAATCAGGATGCTTAAGGATGTTCAAAATGCCGACGCGCTCACCATCCGAAGCGAAAACGGCGAGGATGTTCCGGTAAAAATCAGCGCGCAGGCAGGTATTACCATTAAAAATCCGATCGGCGTGAAGGGCGATGTCATGCGCCTTGTATCGGATGAACAGATGACAAAGGCGGGAGAGTATCTTAAGGACATGCACCCGATGATCCCGCTCAGTGCGCATGTCGAGATCAAGGCAGGGGAAAATGCGTTTGCCGAGGTTTCGGACGGCATCCATACGGTGAAGGTCAGCGGCTGGAGGGTCGAAAGGGCGCAGAAAGCGGGTGCGGATCCGGAGAAAATCCGCGCGCAGTTTTCCAAAATGGGCAATACGCCGTATTTCGTTGAAGCGTTTTCCGGCGAAATCGATGAAAACGCCTTTGTGCCTGCCTCCGGCATAAACGCATTGAGGCGGGATGCTGTTGAAGCAATCAGACAGCAAAGGCTGATTCGTTTCAGAGGCGCCCGGGATATGGTAAAGGGCGTCTCCGGAATCAAGATCCCGGCGCAATGCGGAAAAACGCGTCTTGTCGCGCAGAGCCATGATGCGAAAACGCTTATCCGTCTGAAGGACGCCGGCGCGGATGAAATTGCGTATTGTCCGAATGACGTCAGATGCGATCGGCTCAATGAAAATGCCAGGGATCTGAACGGTTTTTTCTTTGTGCTTCCGCCGGTGATGGGCGAAAAAACGCTTGAGAGCGTGCATAAGTGGATAAAGGAAAACGCGGGCCGGATCAAAGGCGTGTATCTTTCCAATGTCGGCCAGCTGGGCTTGTCCTGGCCGGGTGAAATCAGGTATGATTTTCCGCTGAATCTTGCAAACAGCGCGGCGATTGCATTTGCCGAAGCGCAAAACTGCGTGATAACGCCGTCTGTCGAGCTTACGAATAAGGAAATCGAGCAGATGGGCGGAAAACGTGAGCTGATTGTCTATGGCAGGATTCCGCTTATGCATCTGAGACACTGCCCGCTCAATGCGTCTTTAAACGGCGCAAAGCACGCCGATTGCCGAAGATGCGACCGCGTCATGGCTGATGAAGGATTGAATGCATGTTCCTTTACGGACAGAATGAATGTATCCTTCCCGCTTAAACGCCTGGCAACGGACGAGGGATGCGTGATTGATGTTATTAACAGCGTGCCTGTGTTTGTCTTAAAGCACGCCGGGAAGCTTCCTACGGCGGACGGCTGGCGGCTGATCTTTACGGATGAAGACGCTTTTCAGGCGGAAAAGATATTCAAGATGCATGCCCTGTATATGGATAATGGTTCGATAGAAGGAGAAATAAAGACCTTTACAACCGGGCACTATTTCCGCCCGGTGGAATAAGAGGCAAAGCATATGAACGAAAAATATATAAAGGTTCTGGAATACTATAAAATTCTTGAGATGCTGAAGGAATATGCGGTTTCCGATATGGGTAAGGAACGCGCAATGAGCCTTCGGCCGTCAAGCGAGGAAAGGGAAGTACGCCTTTTGCAGGCGCAGACTGAGGAAGCGATGTCTGTCATCGCCTATGCGGGCGGAAATCCCATGTCTTCGTTTACGGATGTAAGGGAATATCTGCGCCTTTCGACCATCGGCGCAACGCTTTCCATGAAGGCGCTTCTGGCTGTGGCCGATGCGCTCAGGGCTTGCCGCGCAGTCCGGCGTCAGCTTGTGACCGACCGCGAGGACACGCCCAATCTTACGGAGCTTGGCTCCAGAATCGCGACCAACCGGATGCTGGAGGAGGACATTTTGAATGCCATCATTTCCGAAGAGGAAATGAGCGACCACGCAAGCCCTGAGCTATACGACATCCGCAGGCATGTACGCATGATCAACGACAAGGTTCGCGATCGCCTGAACAGTTATATCCGCTCTTCCGCGACCCATAAATACCTGATGGACTCCATCATCACCATGCGAAACGGAAGATATGTCATTCCCGTTCGTGCAGAACACCGCCAGCAGGTGCCCGGCCTTGTGCACGATCAGAGCGGCACGGGCTCTACGCTGTTTATCGAGCCCATGGCGGTTGTCGAGATGGGCAACGAGCTTAAGGAATGGAATCTCAAGGAAAGACAGGAAATCGAAAGGATTCTCAAGGAATTTTCCCTCAGGCTTGCGCCCGACGCGCCTTTGATTGCGAAGAGCCTTGACATCATGGCCGATATCGATGTGATTTTTGCCAAGGCGTATCTGTCCCGCGAGATGAAGGCAGTCGAGCCGAAGCTCAACACAAAGGGCAAAATCAACCTGATCCGCGCGCGTCATCCCCTGATCGATCCTGAAAAAGTGGTTCCGTCGAATCTGTGGATGGGCGAGGATTTTACGACGCTGGTCGTAACCGGCCCGAACACCGGAGGTAAAACGGTAACGCTGAAAACCGTAGGCCTTCTTACGCTCATGGCGCAGTCCGGCATGCAGATTCCGGCGGCGTTCGGAAGCGAGCTTGCGATTTTTGAAGAAGTGTATGCGGACATCGGAGACGAACAGTCGATCGAGCAGTCGCTTTCGACGTTCTCAAGCCATATGACCAACATCGTGTCGATTTTGGACACGGTAACGCCGTCTTCGCTCGTTCTTTTTGACGAGCTGGGCGCTGGCACGGACCCGACGGAAGGCGCGGCGCTTGCGATGGCGATACTTCATCATCTTCTGAATATGAAGGTGACAACGCTTGCCACCACGCATTACAGCGAGCTTAAGGCTTTCGCACTGAGTACGAAGGGCGTTGAGAATGCTTCCGTTGAATTTGACGTTGAGACGCTCAGACCGACCTACCGGCTGTCCATCGGCGTTCCCGGAAAATCCAATGCGTTTGAGATTTCGAGAAAACTGGGCCTTCCGGATCATTTGATTGATGCTGCCAACGAACGGCTTACGCGCGATCAGATTCGCTTTGAAGATGTCATTGCAAACGCTGAATACCACAGACAGATTGCCGAAAAGGAACGAAAGCTTGCGGAAGACGCGCATCTGGAAACGCAGAAACTGCGCGCTGAAGCGGAAAAGATCCGAAAAGAAGTGGAAAATCAGCGCGAAGTCATGATGAAAAAGGCCAAGGAGGACGCCAAAAAAGTTCTTCAGAAAGCGCAGAGAGAATCGGAAACCATTATTTCCGAGCTTAAGAAAGCAAAAGCCGGCGTAAGCATCAAAGAGCACGAGCTTCACGGCATGCGCGCGCGTCTTCAGGACGGCATTGATGAGATGTCCGACACGATCAAGATGAAAGAAGACAGCGAAGGCGAAACGCTTAAGAATATCAAAGTCGGCGACAAGGTGCTTTTAAGCCACATTGGAACTACTGGTACGGTGCTGGCGCTTCCTGATTCCAAGGGCGAAGTCATGGTGCAGGCCGGCGCGATGAAGATGAAGGTACCGGTCAAAGTTTTAAGAAAAGGGCCCGAGGAGCAGAAGAAAAAGCCCAAGGGCGGCGCAAGCAAAGTGTCTGTCGCGCCGAGACAGGCGCAGATGGAGTGCGATGTCCGCGGAATGACGGTTGAAGAGGCGCTTGTGCAGGTGGATCTGTTTATCGACGGAGCATGCCTGAATTCCCTTAAGCAGGTTTCCGTAATCCATGGTAAGGGAACCGGCGCGCTTCGAAGCGGCATTCACAGTCATTTAAAGCGCCATCCCTCGGTCTCTGAATTCCGTCTGGGCCGCTACGGCGAAGGCGAAGACGGCGTAACCATTCTTACCCTGAAATAAGATAGATAATAAACAGAGGAGAGAGACCCATGAAACGATATGCATGTCTTCTGCTGGTTCTGGTTATGATCCTGTCATCCGCTGCCATGGGCGAAGGGATTGTGAAAAAGGATATCATCTATTCGGCTTCCAATCCGCTGCCTGAGATTTATGAAAATGTATCTCCGTCTGTCGTAGTGCTTGCGCTCACAACCACTGTTTGGGACAGCAAAACCGGACATGTGGATACCTTTGATGAGGGCGGCGGCAGCGCGGTCTACATTGACGACAGAGGATATTTCCTCACCAATTACCATGTTGTCGAGGAAGCGGACGAACTTGAAATCCGCTTAAGCGATGGTACGGCGTATGAAGCTGCGCTCGTCGGATTTGACGAAGCGACGGATGTTGCGGTCGTCAAGATTGAGGAAAAGTTTGACGGCACGCCTGTAAAAATCGGCTCGTCATCGCTTCTTCGCGTAGGCGAACTCGTATGCGCCATCGGAACGCCTGTGGATGAGAAGGCCATGTACAACACGCTTTCGACCGGCGTTGTTTCCGGTCTAAACCGCGTGGATGCCGATCCCGAATCTTCAAGAGCGGTAGAACTGATTCAGATGGACATGGCGATCAACCCCGGCAATTCCGGCGGTGCGCTTTTGAATGCCAAGGGCGAGCTTGTCGGCATTCCCTTTATGAAGTACATGGGCTACTATTATAAGGATGACAAGGACGAGGATTTTGTTGTGTATGAAAGCCTGGCTTTTGCAATTCCGATCGATGTGGCCTGGCCCATTGCGCAGACGATCATCGAAAAGGGTGTATACAATCGTCCGCGCTTTGGCGTATCGGTGGTTGATATCGACGGCCCCGAAGAGATGCTAAAAAATTATCCGCCCAAGGGCATGCAGATTGTCGAGGTTGAAAAGGGCGGAAGCGGAGAGCGCGCAGGGCTTCGCGCAAACGACGTTATCACCCATGTAAACGGCGAGCGTGTGTATACGTTCCGCGACTACACGAAGATCGTCGATAAGATTCCTGCGGGCGAACCGTTTGAAATCACGATTGCAAGATACGACGACATGTCCGGCGAGAAACTGAAAAAGCCGGTTCAGATGACGCTTACGGTCGTTCTTGAAATGATCGACTAAAGGAATAAGGACAATGAATAAGGAAGTTACGCTGGTTGTGGCGGGAATCATGAGAAAGGGAAACTTGATTTTCGCCGCGCAGCGGAATAAAAATGCGCATCAGGCGCTCAAATGGGAGTTTCCGGGCGGAAAAGTAGAAAAAGGAGAACAGCCCGAACGCGCGCTTGAACGCGAGCTCAAAGAGGAGCTTGGAATAAGCACAAAGACCGGGGAACTGTTTTCAGACAAAACGCATGCATATCCTGAGAAGACGGTTAAGGTGCTTTTCTACGTAAGCGAGATTCTGTCAGGAGAGCCGCAGGCGATAGAGGCCAATCAGATCGGCTGGTTCACAAAAGAAGAGCTCATCAAGCTCGATTTTTCCGGCGCGGATGGCGATGTCGCGGGAGAAATTTATGAAAGACTGTAAATTCATATTCTAAAACGACAGTTTGAACGCAAAAATGTATTGTTCGGAGGTTATCCCTTTTGATTTCGAGAAAAATATTGTATACTTGTCTTACGAAAAACGAAGGAGGGAAGTCAAATGGTTTTCTGGTCATTCATTACCGAAAACGTCCTTCAGCTTCTGATGATGCTGATCGGATTTGGCTTATTGGTGCTTGAGATTTATCTGCCGGGCTTCGGCGTAGCGGGAATCTCGGGCTCGGTACTTTTGCTCGCCGGCATTGTTCTGGCGGCGGACAGCGTTGTTCAGGGCCTGGTCATCGGCCTGATCGCCGTCGTATTTCTTGGAATCGCTTTCACGATTGCCATGCGCGCAGGCGCAAAGGGCAGGATCCTGAACAAAAGGCTGGTTCTGAATGCCGTTGCAACCAAACCGCAGAAGGAAAATCCGCTCGATTACTATGAGGGGCTTGAGGGAAAAGCGGTTACTCCGCTCAATCCGGTCGGCAGCGCAGAGATCGAAGGCGTTCGCTTAAGCGTCCTGTCGGACGATGGATTCATTGAATCGGGCGCTCAGGTAAAGGTTGTGCGCATTGAAGGCAAACAGCTGTACGTGCGCAAGGTATAAAATAGAAAGGGGATTCATCATGGACAATGTCACTATGATCATGGCGATTCTCATCGCTGTAGTTCTGATTCTTATCGTTTACTTCTTCGCAAGATTCTTCCCGATCGGCCTTTGGATTTCGGCGCTGGCCTCGGGCGTAAAAATCAAGATTTCGATTCTGATCGGTATGCGCTTTAGAAGAATTGCCCCCGGCGATATCGTGAAACCGCTGATCAAAGCTACGAAAGCAGGTCTGGACATCAACATCAACGAAATGGAAGCCCATCTGCTCGCCGGCGGCCGCCTTAACATGGTAATCGATGCGCTGATCGCCGCGCAGGCTGCCAACATCGATCTTTCTTTTGAAAGCTGCCGCGCGATTGACCTTGCCGGACGCGATGTTCTGGATGCGGTCAAGACTTCCGTAAACCCGAAAGTCATCGAAACCCCCACCGTTGCAGCTGTTGCCAAGGACGGTATTGAACTGCGCGCCAAGGCCCGCGTTACCGTGCGTACGAATCTTGAACAGCTGGTCGGCGGTGCAGGCGAAGAAACCATTCTGGCCCGTGTCGGCGAAGGCATTGTTACTACGATCGGTTCTTCCGATACCCATAAGGAAGTCCTTGAAAATCCTGACCGCATCAGCATGACGGTTCTGAACAAGGGCCTTTCCGAAGGCACGGCGTATAAGATTCTGTCCATTGATATTGCAGACGTCGACGTTGGTAGAAACGTAGGCGCGCAGCTTCAGATGGATCAGGCGGAAGCCGACAGACGCATTGCACAGGCCAAGGCGGAAGAGCGCCGCGCCATGGCGGTTGCCAAGGAGCAGGAAAACATCGCCTATGTTCAGGAAATGCGTGCCCGCGTAGTTGAGGCCGAGGCGGAAGTGCCGCGCGCCATGGCGGAAGCGCTCAGAAGCGGGAAGATGGGCGTTATGGACTATTATCGCCTTCAGAACGTGGAAGCGGATACCAGAATGCGCGAAGCGATCGCCGGAACGGGAATGCCCGCTGCGGGTGATGACGAAATCGGCGCTGATAAATAATGAACTGTGTTCAAGCGAATATTTCGTGAAAGGAGGCTGAACAAATGGGCATTGTGCCGGTACTGTTTGTGATCATGGTGATTGCAAGCGTTGTGGCAAATTATCGCAAGGCGACCCGGCAACGGATTCTGGATGAGAAAAGGCGTCTGGAAAAACGGAAAAAAATGGAATTGGACAAGAATGCAAAAGAAGAAGTCCAAATTCGCACACAGCCTTCTGTTCAGATTCCGCCTTATGCGCCGGCGGTGAAAAAGAAAGGCGCCGACAGAGCGCCTTCAGCAAAACCGCATGTATCTCTAAATCGCATGCGCGATGCCGTCATCATGGCGGAAATCCTGAACAAACCTGTATCTCTGAGAGACAAATGAATATCCGGCGCCCCGGTTTTTACCGGGGCGTTGGGCAGTTGTGAGGGTATTATGCCAAATATACGTACTTTGATTGCCGATGACGATCCGGGAATGCGGCTTGTGATGAAAAAATTCATCGAGCGTTCCGGCGGATTTGAGCTTGTCGGCGAAGCGGTCAACGGAGAAGAGTTGATTCGGCTTCATGGAGAAACGCGGCCGGATGTGGTGATTCTGGATGTCGAAATGCCGCAAATGACGGGCATTGAGGCAGCAAAAATCATACAGGATGTGAATCCCAAGACGATTCTCGTATTTGCAACCGCGCATGAAGATTACAGAAAAGATGCTTTTGAGGTCTATGCGTTTGACTATCTGATCAAACCGTTTAAAATGGATCGGGTAATGACAACGCTTGAAATGATAAAAACCAGATTTTTTCAAACTTTTGACAGAAAAAAAGACGAGGAAAAGAAGGAAAAATCTGTCAGCGGGCAGAAACTTATGCTCAGGCACAAAGAAGGAATCTCGTTTGCGGATGTGGATGAAATTGTGCTTGTCGAAAGGGAAGACAGGTCAACAGTCATAGAACTCACGGGCGGAAAGCGACTTGTGACCAGCGAAGGTTTATCGGAGATCGAGGAGCGGCTGCCCAAGGACAAGTTCTTCAGAACCCACAAATCCTATATCGTGGGCCTTGACCATGTGGAAGCCATAACGCCTTACGGGCGATGGACATATGTCGTTCAGCTGAGAGGAACAGACAGGGACGCGCTTATTACAGCGGAACGACTGGATGTGCTTGAAAAGATGTATCAATAAATATAAGGGAGATGGAAAGATGCTTAAAAAGGGAGCCTGTGAGCGAGCGCTTGAAAAGGCGATTTCCTCCGGCGGAGATTTTGCTGAAATCTTTTATGAGGATACGAGACGCTCGCGCCTGTCCCAGACGGACGACAAGGTAGACACCGCGACGGCTGGCCGCATGCACGGCGCGGGTCTTCGCGTGTACAAGGGAACAAATTCTGTATACGTATATACCAACGATACCTCTGACAAGGGCCTTATGGAATTGGCCGAGCGCGCAAAGGACGCGATCGGGAACGATCAGTTAAGCGGCAAGACCATCCACTTGACCGGCGGCATTGTCAGAAACATTCATGCAATTGAAATGCTTCCCATGGACGTGCCTGGTCAGGAAAGAGTCAGAATCATCAAGGAAGCCTGCAAGGCCGTCAAAAGCTACAGCGGTGAAATTTCTCAGGCGTCCGCTGCGCTTTGGGATTGGGAACAGGCGGTCACCATTGCCAATACCGAAGGCATGTTCAAATCCGACAGCCGCGTTTATTCCCGCATGATGGTCAGAGCCGTTGCCTCCGGAAACGGCGAAAACCAGACCGGCGGTGAGTCTCCGGGCGCGATGAAGGGCTTTGAATTTTTCAAAAATGACGTCGATATCGCTGAGATTTCCAGAATCGCGGCGGAGCGCGCTGTAACGATGCTGCATGCCGATGTTTGCCCGGCAGGCGTTATGCCGGTGATCATTGACGGCGGTTTCGGCGGCGTTATCTTCCATGAAGCTTGCGGCCATTCTCTGGAAGCTACGTCTGTCGCCTATGGCAACAGCGAATTTGCCGGCAAACTGGGCCAGCAGATCGCCTCTCCCATCGTAACCGCCATTGACGACGGAACGATCGCAAATGAGTGGGGCAGCGAGAATATCGACGATGAAGGCAATCCCACGACGAAGCTCGTGCTTATCGAAAACGGTATTCTCAAAAATTATATGATCGACCGCCTGAACGGCCGCAAGATGAATATGCCTGTGACCGGAAACGGCAGACGCGAAAACTACACCTTCGCGCCCACTTCCCGTATGCGCAACACCTACATCGCAGCCGGAAATCATGACGAAGGCGAAATCATTGCCTCCTGCGCGGAAGGCCTGTATGCCAAAGTCATGGGCGGCGGCAGCGTAAACCCCTTGACCGGCGAATTCAACTTCTCTGTCGGCGAAGGATATCTGATCAAGAACGGCAAGATTGACCGTCCCGTCCGCGGCGCAACCCTGATCGGCAAGGGCGGACAGACCCTTATGAAGATCGACCGCGTTGGCAAGAAGATGTGGATGGCGCAGGGCATGTGCGGAAGCTCCTCCGGAAGCGTTCCCACGAATGTCGGCCAGCCGATGATCCGCGTAACCGATATGACGGTAGGAGGCAGGTAAATGGACAGACAGCTTTTTATCGATAAATTGTTCTTAGCGGCCAAGGAAGCCGGAATCGACGAATGCGAAGCCTATTTTGCTATGAGCGATGACTTTTCCGTCGAAGTGCTTGAAGGCCAGATCAAGGAGTATTCTGCTGCGATCACGTCGGGCGTTTGCCTGCGCGGCGTATATAACGGAAAAATGGGCTATGCGTCCAGTGAAGAAATGGACGAGGACGCCATTGAAATGCTGGTACACAGCGTAAAAGAAAACGCGATGCTCATCGAGACCGATGACAAGACCACGATCTTTGAGGGCAGCGAAAAGTATCAGGATATCAACAACTATAATGAAGAAACCGCATCTGTTCCCGCATCCGTAAAAATTCAGGAAGCGATCGAGCTTGAAAAGCTTGTGAAGGCAGCTGATCCCAGAGTCATCCGCACCGAGGGCTGCTCCTATGCTTCCATGATCAATGAAAAGCGCATCGTGAACTCCAAGGGACTCGATGTAAGCTTCAAGGCGTGCATGCTGGGCGCGGTTGCCGTTCCGATCGTCTCTGAAAACGGGAAGGTCAACTATGCTTTTGATATGAAGTATGCGTTTGACAAAAAGGACGTTGACATCAAAAAGGTCGCCGAGAACGCGGTCAAGGAAGCGCTTTCCGGCCTGAACGCGTCGTCCGTTCCCTCGGGAGAATACAAGACCATTTTCAGAAATGACGTAGCAGCCGGACTTTTCGCCACTTTCTCAAGCGTATTCTCCGCCGAGAGTGCGAGAAAAGGCCTTTCCCTTCTCAAGGGACGCGAGGGCGAAGTGATTGCCTCTGAAAATGTCACCATCATTGACGATCCGCTGATGGAAGGCGGCTTTGCCTCCTGCCCGTTTGACGCGGAGGGCGTTGCCACGAAGACCAAGACGGTTATTGAAAACGGAACGCTCAATACGCTTCTTCACAACAGAACCACAGCCGAAGCCATGGGCAAGGAAACCACCGGCAACGCGTCCAAAGGCGGTTATGCCGCGCCCGTTCTCGTTGCGCCCACGAACTTCTATTTAAAGCCCGGCGACAAGAACTTTGACGAGCTTGTTGAAGAAGTGGGAGACGGCCTTCTGATTACCAGCCTTATGGGCATGCATTCCGGAGCAAACCAGATCAGCGGCGACTTCTCTCTGGGCGCCAAGGGCTTCCGCATTGAAGGCGGAAAGGTTACTACGCCTGTTGAGCAGATCACTGTCGCCGACAACTTCTTTGAGCTTTTGAAGAAGATTGCCTGCGTTGCCTCGGACCTTGAATTCCGTCCCGGCATTTCCACCGCCATCGGCGCACCTTCCTTCTATGTTGAAAAAATCGCCGTTGCCGGCAAATAAATCGTATAAATACCGTCCGATTCCGATCGGACGGTATTAAATTTTATGGAATCTACACTGAAGGTACAGATAATGATTGAAAAACTATTACGAAAATATTTACAAATATGTCAGAATGTCGTATAATGTTTTTAATAAAAGGAGCGATTGTACAAGGGGTAGATTTTCCATGAAATGCATAAATGTTATTGTGGCGGATGCCGACCATGATGCATTGATGAGAAATACAAAACAGCTGTCCGATATGGGCGGAATTGATGTTGTAGCCAGCACGATGTACGGCGCAGAAGTGATTGAAAAAGTATTCTCTTCTGACGTGGATGTGGTTGTTACAGACATTGTGCTCAGAGGAATCGACGGCATCGGCGTACTGGAAGCGTTTCGCAAGATGAAGCGTCCTGCGCCAAAGCCGCTGATTCTGACCAGGATGAGTACGGAGACGGTACAGGAGGCGGCGTTTGCGAGAGGCGCGAGTTTCTTTATGGCAAAGCCGGCTGCGCCCGGACAGCTGTACGAAAGAATAAAGATGCTTGCGGGCTGCGGATACAGTCGGGGAGAAGAAACAGACGCAGATGAAGCCTGTGAGATCGGAAAACTGCTTCGGGAAGCGGGTGTATCGCCTGAGATGAAGGGATACATGTATCTTGAAGAAGCGGTGCGTCTTCGCATGGAAAACGGAGATAGATACAAAAAACTTACAGAGACGCTCTATCCGGCAATAGCCGCGCGGTTTTCAACGACTGCGCAGTCCGTTGAAAGGTCGATCAGAACCGCGATCCTTTCCGCATGGAAAAGCGGCAGCATTCAAAGGTTTTATGCGGAGAAAAAGGATGGGGTAATTCCAGACAGTAAACCCACAGCCGGGCATATGATCGAATGGCTTTTAAACTGCGTAAAGGAAAAAAGCCTGATCATCAATTGAAGCGGCGTTTGCGAAAACGGCGCATGTGTGGTAGAATACATAAAAAACATATGGAGGAATGAGAATATGTTCCGCATTGGCATCATTGGCTCTGAAAACTCTCATGCAGCGGCATTTTCAAAGATTTTCAATACAACGGATCTGTATCCTGATATCAAGGTTGTAGCGATTTACGGCGAAGACCGTGCGGCAAGCGAAAGGATTTACAAGGAATACGGCGTGGAGCGCTTGTGTGACCATCCCAGTGAAATGGAAGGCATGGTGGATGCGATTATGGTCACTTCGCGCCACGGCGGACTTCATTTTAAATATGCAAAGCCTTTTATTGAAAAAGGCCTTCCTGCGTTTATTGATAAGCCTGTTACCTGTAATCCCATGGAAGCGCTCGATCTCGTAAGATGCGCATTTTCTGGAAAAGCGCTGTTTATGGGCGGTTCGTCGACAAGGCTTGTTCCCGATACGCTCAGATTCAAACAGGCGGCTGAAAAGGCGATGCAAAATGGAACGCTGGTCGGCGGACACGTATGGGCGCCGGTCAATATGATGAATCCGTACGGGGATTTCTGGTTCTATGCGTCTCACCTTGTAGAAATCGCGCTCACCATTTTCGGTTACCATCCGTTTGAAGTCGGTGCGTTCAGAACGGACAGCGGCGTGACAGCGCTTCTCAATTACGGCCGGTTTGCCGTACATATGACCTTCTCGGAAGGCAATTACAACTACGGCGCGACGGTTATCGCGGATGAGGTCACTACCGGAAATATCGATATTTCCGAATGCTATTCTTATGAGTGTGAGGAATACGCAAACATGCTCAGAACCGGTGAAATGCCGCAGAACGCGCATGATTTTGTTGAAGCGGTCTGCGTTATGCATGCCATTGAAGAAAGCTTCGCAACCGGTAAACGGGTAAGAATCGTAAATGTCCGCGCGTGATATGCATAAGTATGATCTTACGGTAAACGGGTTTTGTGTATCTGCGTCATTTACAGATGAAGAAATATCTGGGATTCTGGATCATGTATTGGATACGCTTATAGCGATTCATTTGGAGAAAACAGAAAAATCGCGTACGGTTGCGTTTTTTGCCGGGCCCCCCGGCGCAGGAAAAAGCACGCTTTCCATGGCGCTTGAGAAAAGAGCCCGGGAGCGAAAGCTTATGCTTCGGGTTCAAAGTCTCGGGCTGGACGGATTTCACCTGAAAAGCAGCATTTTAAAGACGCGAAAGACTGTAAAGGATGGACGAGAAATCAGTCTTAGCGACATCAAAGGCGCACCGGAGACGTTTGATGCGGGAGGCTTTTTAAAAGCGGCAGAACAGGCGAAGTTTTCTTTTGATGCGCCGTGGCCTGTATATGACAGGCGGTTGCATGATGTAATCGATGGCGCAGTGAAAGTGACGGGGGATATTCTTTTCATCGAAGGCAACTGGCTTTTGCTTCCGGGCCTTTGGCAGGAGGCGAGAAAGCTTTCGGACCGAAATTATGCCGTCCTGGCGCCGGATCCTCTATTAAGGGAAAGGCTTATTCAAAGAAAGCAGATGGGCGGAAAAACACCTTATGAGGCGCTTTTGTGGTATGAAAATGTAGACGAACCCAATGTACGTCTGTATCATGCGCTTTCAGCCGCGCCGGATGAAACTTTTATGCAAAATGAATACGGTAGATGGAAAAAATTATAATTTCTTTCGTTCCATGATTTTAAAGAATGCGTTTTCGTGACTGAAAACGCATTCTTTTTGCATGATGGAGGAAATGAAACGTCAAAAATATGCAAATAAAACTGGAAATGAATTTAAAAATGCAAATGCGCAATATAAAATCATTTTATTGGAGAAATGATAAAAAATACTGGACAAAATACAAGCAATAATGTATAATGTGAAACGAAGCGATGAAGTATAACGATGATGAATAAGCAATGATTGTCATGAGAAATCATGAAAAGAAAGGAAAGTGACGAAAAAGTGCTTCTGGAAATGAGAAACATCCAAAAATCCTTTCCTGGCGTCCACGCGCTGGATGACTGCCGCTTCGAACTTGAAGCCGGGGAAGTTCATGCGCTGGTGGGCGAGAACGGCGCTGGAAAATCGACGCTGATGAAAGTGCTTACTGGCGTATATCAGAAAGATTCGGGCCAGATTTTCATCGATGGTCAGGAAGTGAAAATAGACAATACGCGCGATGCGCAGGCGCTGGGCATTTCCATCATCCATCAGGAGCTGAACCTGATGAAGGATCTGACGGTAGCGGAAAACATCTACATCGGCCGCGAGTCCATGAAGGGCGCGTTTTTGAACAAGAATGCGCAGAATCAGAGAGCCGCGGCGCTGCTTGAAAAACTGAACATCAAGCTTTCTCCTTTGCAGATTGTCGGAGAGCTGTCTGTAGCCAAGCAGCAGATGGTAGAGATTGCCAAAGCGCTTTCTTATAATAATACGCGCATTCTCATCATGGATGAGCCGAGCGCTGCGCTGACCGAAACGGAGATCGAGGATCTGTTTCGCTTTATCCGCCAACTCAAGGAAAAAGGCGTCGGCATCGTATATATTTCCCACAGAATGGGCGAGCTTAAGCAGATTACCGACCGCATCACCGTCATGCGCGACGGTCAGTATATCAATACTGTCATGACCAAAGATGTGACGCTTGATGAGATCATTCAGATGATGGTCGGACGTGTAATCTATGAACAGCCCAAGACCCGGTCCAATGTTCCGGAGGATGCGCCGGTCGTTCTTGAGGTTAGGGGACTTTGCTCCAAGGACGTCAAAAACGTTTCCTTTGAACTGAAGAAGGGCGAAATTCTCGGCTTTGCCGGTCTTATGGGCGCGGGAAGAACCGAGACTGTCCGCCTTTTGTACGGCGCAGACAAGCGCGATGCCGGCGAAATTATCGTAAACGGCAAAAAGATCAACATCAAAACGCCGGAGGACGCGGTCAAGGCCGGCATCGGATATCTCTCTGAAGACAGAAAACGCTTCGGCCTCTGCCTTCAGTTGTCTGTTGCACACAATACCGCGCTGCCGTCGCTGGATGAACTTTCTGGTGCGGTTGCCGTAAATGATAAAAAAATCCGCGCATTTTCGGATATCTATAAAAAACGTATTGCCATTAAAACGCCTACGGTTGACACGCAGGTAAGAACGCTTTCCGGCGGCAACATGCAGAAGGTCGTCGTTGCCAAGTGGCTGCTTCGCAACTGCGATATTCTGATTTTTGACGAACCCACGCGCGGCATCGACGTTGGTGCGAAAAATGAGATTTACAAGCTCATGAACCAGCTTGCGGAGGAAGGAAAATCGCTGATCATGATTTCTTCCGAAATGCAGGAGCTTTTGAGAATGTCGGACCGCATCGTCGTTATGTGCGAAGGCGAGAAGACCGGTGAAATGCTGATACAGGACGCCACGCAGGAAAAGATCATGTCGCTGGCGGCGTCGAGAAAGTAGAAGGTGGGGGAGCAAATGAAGAAGAAAAATATGCGCCTGATCGCAGGCGCAGCGATTCTGATCGGTATCGTATTTGCTTATGTCGGAATCATCGGCCTGTATGTTGTGCCGGGCATTCACGCATTCGGCGCAAGCGCGGATTTATATACGCTTTCTAAAGATGCATCGGCCGCAGAGATTGTCCAATTGATCAACGGTGGCGAATATGAGCTGGACGATAAGACGATTGAAAAGCTTTCAGGGAACAAGGATGTAAAAGCCCTTCAGGAAAAGCTGGGCGGATATATTGATGAATATACGGCCATTCAGGCTGAACTTGAAAAGGAGCATGCAAAAATACTTGCGGAAATTCAGACGCAGATCGACGAGATTTCAACGCCCAAGAAAGAACTCATGGTAGCCATCCGCAAGGCGCAAAGAGAACTGCCTGAAGGACAGACGACGAGCGAAGAAATTGACAAGCTTCAGGCGCAGCTGGATGAACTCAATGCCAGCTATGACGCTCTTGTTGCCGAGAAACAGAAGGCCACTGAACAGCGCAACAGCGCAAAGGGTGCCGTCGACGCGCTCAATAAGACTGTAAGTCAGGAAATCGGCTTTACCAAGCTTGCGATCAAGGCGCAGGCCGGTAAAGCGACGTTCTCCGATAAGCTCGACCGGCTTGCCCACAACGGCGATATCGCTTTGCTGATTGTCGGCGGAATCCTGTTTATCGCAGGCGTTATCGGACGCGTTGCCTTTAAAGAAGAACGCGTTTCCAATCTGCCGGATGAATTCAGAGAGTTTAAAACCGAGCGCGTCAAGGTTCAGTCCTCCGGCAGGAAGTTCGATTTCCAGAAGCTGCTTGCCCCGGCGGCGCTCGTGATCCTGTTTGCGTTCTTCATGGTTGCCGGCGAAAGCTTCAGAACCATGACGACCATGAAGGCCATCCTCGAAAACTCCTATTACATCGGCCTTCTGGCCTTCGGCGTCACCTTTGTCATCATGACCGGCGGCATCGATCTGTCGCTTGGTACCAACATGATCTGCTCCGCGCTCATCGGCTGCTATGCCTACAGCACCTGGGGACTTCCGCTGTGGCTGGCGGTATGGCTTGTTCCAGTCATCGCGATGTTCTTCGGATTCATGAACGGCGTGATGATTGCAAAGCTCAAGCTGCCTCCCTTCATCGCAACGCTTGGTACCCAGATGATCACCATCGGCGCCGGCCAGATCATTACCGGCGTTAAGACCCAGTATTATCCGACCATCGGTTCTGCCAACACCTGGTTTAAGACCGCTACCTTCCGCGTTGGTTCTTTCCCGATCGGCGTTATGTATCTGCTTCTTGCGTTTGTCGTTGCGCTGATTCTGATCAACAAAACGAAGTTCGGACGCTACACGCTTGCCATCGGTTCCAATGAAGAAGCGGCGCGCCTCTCCGGCGTCAATACCGATCGCTGGAAGATCATCGTCTACACTGTCTGCGGCCTCTTCGTAGGTTTCGCCGGAATTATGTACGCCTCTGTAAACACCGTAATCATTCCCGGCTACGGAAGCGGACAGGAATTAAACGGCATCGCTGCTGTCGTTATCGGCGGAACGAGTATGGCCGGCGGAAGCGGCTCGATCGTAGGAACGCTGATCGGCGTATTCATCATGTCCGTTCTTAAAAGCGGCCTTACATCTGTTGGCCTTCAGAGCCACTGGCAGACCTTCTTCACCGGATTTGTTGTCATCGGTGCGGTGCTTCTCGATCAGCTGAGAACCGCATCTGCTCAGAAGGTCAAAGCGCCCAAGGCCAAGAAAGGGTAATGGGAAAGCATAAGTTCTTCCATTATATATCTTCGATTCACTGCCGGGCATGATCCCGGATGAATATAATAAAACAGGAGGGTTACCACATGAAAAAAGTTCTCGCTCTGGTTCTTGCGATCGCGATGCTTCTGTGCATGACTGCTATCGGCGAAAGCAAGCCCTACATCTCCGTTGTTTCCAAGGGCTTCCAGCATCAGTTCTGGCAGGCTGTATATCAGGGCTCCCTGAAAGCTGCTGAAGACTACGGCGTAGAAATCAACTTCGACGGCCCCGCTTCCGAGACCGAAATCGACGCCCAGGTTGAGATGCTCAAGGCTGAAATGGCCAAGAACCCCGTTGCTCTCGCGCTTGCCGCTCTGTCCACTGACGCTGTTATGACCGAGCTCCAGGAATGCATTGAGAAGAAGATCCCCGTTATCGGCTTCGACTCCGGCGTACCGAATGCGCCCGAAGGATCCATCTACGCGACCGCTTCCACCAACAACCAGAACGCAGCCGCCCTGGCCGCGATCGAGTTTGAGAAGCTGGATGGTTTTGTAGACATGCTCTTCGCCGCTAATCCCGAGAATCCCGTTGTTATTGCGGTTCTTTCTCAGGATGCCACTTCCGAATCTGTTACCAGCCGTACTACCGGCTTCGTTAACAAGATGAAGGAAATCGCTGAAGTTTACAATACCGTATCTGTTGAAGGCCATGAGAAGTGGGCCGCTCCCGTAGAAGGCGCCGCGATCAAGATCTTCGTTCAGATCTCTGCGACCACCGAAACTGCCGACCTCGTCAACGCCACCAACGCGATTCTCGCGCTCAATGGCCTCAAGGCAGTCTTCATCTCCAACGAAGGCGCTGTTAACGGCTTCCTCGCTGCCACTGCCGACGGCTCTGAGCTCGGCGAAGGCGGACAGTATGCCGACCTGATCGTTGCCGGTTTCGACGCTGGCGCGACCCAGAAGAATGCGGTTCGCAACGGCTGGTTCGTTGGCTCTGTAACCCAGGATCCCTTCCAGATCGGCTACAAGGCTGTAGAGCTTGCTTACAAGGCCTACATCGGCGAAGCGGTTGCCGACGTTGACACCGGTGCACAGTGGTACACTGCCGAGAATATCGACAATCCCGACATCGCACTGCTCGTTTACGACTGATCGGTAAGAAGGATTTGAGAGAGTAAACAAATAAACGGAACCGCCTCGAAAGGGGCGGTTCTCTTCTATATATAGAAGAAAGGGGAGAAGTGATACTCAGGTGAAAGAGCAGAGATGTGATCATGGTAATAATCTGAAAAGCGGCGTTCGATTTTGAGAATATGCCTGTGTGTCTTCTTATGCAGATTGGTTACGGAATTCGCTTGAACGCAAATAAGTTTCTACTTAATAGGCATTTGCACGGAAAAGCTTCAAATGCATAGGAGATTTAGAAAAACTTTCAAATTGCAATGTTAAATCTTTATGAATCGACGTTTGTTTACGTGACTAAACACAATTATAACTTGCGTTCTCCATAGGTCCTGTTGTATAATTGATGTGTTGCGTGCGGGTGAGTTATGCCATCGCCGGGATGGCAAACTTGGTAAAGACCTGCTCACAACGAAGGGATGAACCGGAAGGTTGCGCTCAAAAGCCGCTGAAAGCGGAAAAAAGCGGCCGATAGAACGGTAATTTCCGGGGACCAGTCCGAAAATCGGGCGACGGCTCATGCGCCGTCGAATAATTCTTATAAGGGCACGCCCGGCAGCGTGTGCATGAGTCCAAAAAGGAGGACACCAAAACATGGCAAGCCAGAAGATCCGCATCAAGCTGAAGGCCTTTGAGCACTCGCTCATCGACCAGTCTGCTGCCCGCATCGTGGAAACCGCCAAGAGAACCGGTTCCCGCGTATCCGGCCCCATCCCGCTCCCCACGGAGAAGGAAATCGTAACTATCCTTCGTTCCCCCCACAAGCACAAGGATAGCCGCGAGCAGTTCGAACTGCGCACCCATAAGCGCTTAATCGACATCCTTCAGCCCACTCCCAAGACGATTGACGCCCTGACGAAGCTCGATCTTCCCGCAGGCGTTGAAATCGAAATCAAGCTCTAATACACTTCGGAGGTGTAACAATGAAGAAGGCAATTCTCGGCAAAAAGATCGGCATGACTCAGATCTTCCTTGCGGACGGTCGTCTGGTGCCGGTCACGGTCGTCGAAGCTGGCCCCTGCACCGTAACTCAGGTGAAGACGGCTGAAAAAGACGGCTATGAGGCGGTTCAGGTCGGTTTCGGAGAGCTCACCGAACAGAGAGCTCAGAAACTGAAGAACAAACCCGAGCTCGGCCACTTTGCAAAAGCGGGCGTTCCCGCAACCCGTTATCTTCGCGAATTCCGCCTGGATGACATCTCCAGCCTCAAGGTTGGCGATCAGATCAAGGTTGATGTTTTCGCTGAAGGCGACAAGATCGACGTTTCCGGCATCACCAAGGGCCACGGCTTCACCGGCGTTATCCAGAGATGGAATCAGCACACCGGCCCTATGGCTCACGGTTCCAAGTATCATCGCGGCGTTGGTTCCCTGAGTGCGAACTCTGACCCCTCCCGCGTGTTCAAGGGAAAGAAAATGGCCGGCCAGTACGGCAACGAGAAGGTCACCATCCAGAATCTGGAAGTGATCCGCGTGGACGCTGAGAGAAACCTCCTGCTCGTCAAGGGCGCGCTGCCCGGAGCGAACGGAGCTCTGCTCTTCGTCCGTGACTCGGTCAAAGCCTGATTTTATCTGGAAGGAGGACGCAAACAATGCCTACTGTTAAAGTACTGAATATGCAGGGTCAGGTCGTTGGCTCTCAGGAGCTCTCCGAAGCCGTTTTCGGCGTCGAAGTTAACGTATCCGCCATGCATACCGTAGCCCGCGCGATTCTGAATGCTCAGCGCCAGGGCACGCAGTCCGCGAAGACCCGCACTGAAGTGCGCGGCGGCGGACGCAAAATCTACCGCCAGAAGGGCACCGGTAACGCACGCCATCATGGCCGTCGCGCTCCCCAGTTCACCCACGGCGGCGTCGTATTCGCTGTCAAACCGCGTTCTTACAGAATCTCCGTTCCCCGCAAGGTTCGCCGCCTCGCCATGCTGAGCGCGCTGACCTCCAAGGCCGTTGAGAACGAGATCATCGTACTGGACAAGCTTGAGCTCGCCGAAGCCAAGACCAAGCTCGTTGCGAACATGCTGAAGGCCGTTAACGCCGGCAAGAAGGCTATGATCGTTACCGAGAACGCTGATACCGCTGTTGTACGCGCTGGCGCCAACATCGAAGGCGTAAAGGTTTCCCATGTTGGCATGCTCAACGTAGTTGACATTCTCCGCTATCAGAGCTTCGTCGTAACTGCTGACGCCGTTAAGAAGCTTGAGAATATGTATGACGACAGCGCAATCGAGGAGGTAAACGAATAATGAAGACTGCATACGATCTCATCATTCGTCCGGTCCTCACCGAAAAGTCTTACGCTTCCATCGCCGATAAGAAGTACGTCTTCGAAGTTGCGGTAAACGCCAACAAGACCGAAATCAAAGCGGCTATCGAAGAAATCTTCGGCGTTAAGGTTGATTCCGTCAACACCATGCGCGTTGAAGGTAAGATGAAGCGTCAGGGCCGCACCCAGGGCAGAACCCCTGAAATCAAGAAAGCTTATGTTACGCTCAAGAAGGATTCCAAGGCAATCGAATTCTTCGAGGGCATGGCGCAGTAAAGGGAGGCAAATCAAATGGCAGTTAGAGTTTATAAGCCGACCTCGCCCGCAAGGCGCTTCATGTCGGTACTGACGTTTGAAGAAATCACCAAGAAAGAGCCCGAGCGCTCTCTGGTGACCGATCTGCGTCACAAGGCTGGCCGTAACGCTCACGGCAAAATCACCGTTCGCCATCAGGGCGGCGGCGCTCGTCGTAAGTATCGCATCATCGACTTCAAGCGCAACAAGGACAACATCCCCGCGAAAGTCGCTGCGATCGAATACGATCCCAACCGTACCTGCTTCATCGCTCTGCTTGTTTACGCAGACGGCGAGAAGAGATACATTTTAGCTCCCCTCGACCTCAAGGTCGGCGACGTTGTTATGTCCGGCCCCGAGGCCGACATCAAGCCCGGCAACTGCCTCCCGATCGCCAACATTCCCCAGGGTACCCTGGTACACAATGTTGAGATCAAGGTTGGCAAGGGCGGCCAGATGGTCCGCGCTGCCGGCGCTGCCGCTCAGGTAATGGCGAAGGAAGGCGCTTATGCGCAGATCCGCCTGCCCTCCGGCGAAGTTCGCAAGGTTTCTATGAACGCCAGAGCGACCGTTGGTCAGGTTGGCAACACCGACCACGAAAACGTTCGCATCGGTAAGGCCGGCCGTACCCGTCACATGGGTATCCGTCCCACCGTTCGAGGCGTTGTAATGAACCCCGTCGATCACCCGCACGGCGGCGGCGAAGGCCGTTCTCCGGTTGGTATGCCTGCTCCGATGTCTCCGTGGGGCAAGAAGACGCAGGGCGTCAAGACCCGCAAGCATCGCAAGTA
>JAEDIV010000116.1 GCA_016296675.1 Clostridia bacterium | reverse complement strand
CGAAGGAGTCAAAAAGGCACTTGTCAGCTGTATCGAATGGACTGCGTTCAAGCGATAAAACAACGGCTCCCAGGGTACAGACCCGGGAGCCTTCTCTTTTTCTTAGATTTTCTTTTCAACGCCGTATTCTTTCCAGATCCCGCCGTAGAAATCCGCCATGCGGTTTCTGATTTCCTCGACAGTGTATCCGTCTACCCTGCGCGTGCCATAGACATTGGCTCTGTCGGCATCGGGTACCATTTTATATGTCGTCTGGACAACGACGGGTGAAGTCACTTTGAAAATCGGGAATTTTTCGCCGGCAACCAGGCGTTCAACCGCTTTTTTCGCGCTTTCATATACGCGCTTTCGGCCGTATTGCGGCGAAAGACACAATGCGCTCTGACGGCCAAGGCCCTGCTTGACCATGGCGGCTTCGATGTTTCCGAGCATCTTTATGCTTTCTTCGCACAGTTTGTCGTCGCCCGATACCATCACGACCGGCACACCGCATTCGCCTGCAATCGCCGCGTCGATTTCAATTTCACCAAACGCGGCGCCGTTGACAGTATATCTGAACCATGAAGCAGAGGACATGGTATGCTCAAGATTTCCCTGCAGTGTGCCCGCCATGGCATGATAGCCCACAAGGAACACGCCGTCCACGGTCTCATCCAGAAAAGGAAAGCGCGGCTGATGCGGCGTTCCCGCGAGGAAAAGCGCGCGCGGATCGAGGTTTTCAACCAGAATGTTTCCGCTTGCGCCGTGCATGTCCGCAACAATTACTTCGTCCGCGCCCGCGTCAAACGCGCCGCGCACCGCCGCGTTCACATCCTCTGTCATGAGCCTTTGTCCTGCTAGATACAGATAAGTTCCTTTTAAAACATAGTCCGGGCAATTGATGCCGCTGATTCCTTCCATATCGACGGAAATATAAATTTTCATATGTCTTCCCCCGCCCACTTGCAATTTGTACATTCCGATAGAAATTTTTCGTGTGTTGTGTTATAATACAATGCATAAACTCCGGGAGGCTGATATTCATGAACAATCGCAAAAAAGAGCTTATGCGTTCTTTGAAATTTCTTCTCTTTTCGGTAAGCGCCGGCATCATTCAGGTTGCGTCCTTCACGCTTCTTGAAGAGCTCACGCCCGCGCCCCACTGGCTCGCCTATCTCGTTTCCCTCGTTTTATCGGTTCTGTGGAATTTCACCTTCAACCGAAAATTCACCTTCCATTCCGCGGGCAATATTCCCCTCGCAATGGCAAAGGTCGCTCTGTTCTATCTGGTCTTCACGCCGCTTTCCACCTGGTGGACCGACGCGCTCACGAGCGCAGGCGTGAACGAATATCTTGTTCTTGCGGGCACGATGATCGTGAATTTCGTAACGGAATTCCTCTATGACCGCTTCTTTGTCTTTGGAAAAACCATCGACACAGACGGAAAAGCGAAATAAACAAAAGGGCTTAAGCAAAATCCGAATTTTGTTTAAGCCCTTTTTGCATGCTTATTTTCCGAAAAGGCTCTTGAGCTTTCCGATTGCACCCTTGACATCGTCGACCGTGATCTTGGCCTTTACGCCTTCTACGACCTTCTCGATCAGATCGTCCGGCAGATCAACATCAATCAGATCTTCCACGGTCTTGATGGGGTCCGCCTTGAACTTGGCAAGCAGCGACTTATCCGTCTTGATTTTCTTGACGATTTCTTCGATCTTCTTTTTGATATCCATGTGTCTTCCTCCTCAATACGCATCCGCGCAAGGCGGACAAAAATCACTCAAGATCCGTCCCGATGTAGGGAACGCGGTAAAAATCCCCGGGGTTTTTGCGGATAATATAGTCGATGTACGCATCTATCATATTCGCGGTAAAAATATATCCCATAGGATTCATGTGTCCGTACAGGCCAAAGCGCTTATTGAACTTCTCGTCATAGACAGGCCCGTATTTATACAGATCGATCACATAGGTGTTTTCAAAGAAATCCGCAAGCGCATACAGAAGCTCTCTGTGCGCTCGGACCTTTTCATCCTTTCGCCGTACGCGCGGGATGGTCACGAGAAAGAACTTGGCTTTTGGCTGAATCTTCTTGTATCTTTGAATGATCTGGGCATAGTAGCCCGCAAAGGTCTCCCGGTTGTTTTTGTAATTCGCAAGATCTATATCCGAAACCGACCCGACTTCCTGACCCGCGTATATAATATCGTTTACGCCCAGCGCAATCACATATGCCTGCGCCGCCTTTTCTGGCTGAAAAAAACGGTTGGCGTCGGCATAGGATTTCATGTATTCCTGAGCCGTCATGCCGCCGCGCGAAAAATTGTAGGCGGTCAGGCCGTTTTTGCGCGCAATATACTGGCCCCATGAATACTCGAAATAATCGTGATAGCCCTTGGAATGATCCTCTCCCCTGGACTCAAATTCGCCCGAGGAAAGGCTGTCTCCGATAAACGCCATGGTGCGGAAGATGGCAGTATTGCTGATCCCCTCAGGAAATCTGTCCAAAGGCTGTTCGTTTTCCATGAAAAAAAGCTTTTCCCAATCCATGCAGTATCCTCCGAAACCCAGAACTTAACACAATTATACCTTTCCTTTCGCGAATTTACAAGAAGAAATCATCCGTTGGCAAGAATTTTTTGACACATAAAAGATCTGCATGCTATAATCGTTTTTATAAACAGCGCTTCGGAGGCATATTGTTTCCGGCAAGCTTTTTTCTCCTTAAATGGCAATCCTCAAAAAACAAAGATACGGTTTGCCTGACGTGCTTTTCGGCCTCTTAATCGGCATTCCGAACTATTTTTCCTCGCGTTTTCTGCTTCTGTCGCTTTCCGACATTCCTGCCGTCATCGCGTATCCAACCTTCAGCGCAGGAACGATCGTGCTCGTGGCATTGTTTGGAAAAATGCTTTTCAAAGAAACCTTCACGCGCAAAAAGCTCATCGCGCTCACCCTTATTCTGATTGCGCTTGCGCTTCTGAATCTCCCCGCATAGTCCATCCTACGGCTTCCAATACCGGTCTATGCACTCTTTCAGGATTTCCACATAGCGCTTGCCGCGCGCATAATCGCCAAAGATCGTGCCCACTTCTCTCTGGGCAACCTCAAACAAACAGCCGCTCGCCGCTTCGCAGACGTTTTTGAACGATTTGCGAAGCGCGTTTTCGTCCATGGGGCCGGGATTGGTCACATATTCCGCGCGGGGCTTGGAATAGTAAACGACGTTTGATCCGCGCAAATATTCGCCCACCAGCATTTCGTTGTTGAAGGGAGACACGGACAATTTTCTGAGATTCTTCCACTTTGAAAGATAATCCGGCCAGATCGCGTCCACGCGCTCGCAGCAGCCGTAGGAAAGAAGGCCGTACCTTCTCACAAGGCGATCCTGATAGGGAAAAACGAATTCGCCGAACATTTCCTTTGAAACCGCAGTGGTCTCCTGCGATTCCAAAAATCCCCAGACATCGCGCGTGGTCTCCGCTTTATCCCTGGGAAGCTCACTGTTGAACGCAAAGCTTTCCTGCGCGACATAGGAAAAATCGTGCGTTGGAAGCAAAAGGCGCTCTTTTTCAAGAAAATCGTAGAAATCCTCAAACAGCTTTGTCGCCATGTCCATAAGCGCATGAAGCGCATCGGGCGTGTCGTACATGGCAAGATAATAGTTTTCCATGCCCATTAACTGAACCAGAGGATTCGTGATCGCGCCGGTTAAGCTGCCCATGGTCATTTTGACAGGCAGAATGTCGCCGAACATTTCATCCGCAAAAGCGATTTTTGCATCCGTATCCTCTCTGTCCACAGAGAAACAGCCGCCCTTGAGCTTTTCAAAGTCGCTTTCAAGGTCTTCAATCACAGGCTCGATGTGAAAGCCCTTTGCCTTCGGATCAACCGAATGCCTTCTCACGGGATCGATGCCGAAAAGCCTCACATGCGTGCTCCACGAAACCGGGAAATACGGACTGATCGGTGTATCGTCATGAAAAAGCTCGCGTCCGACAAGCGAAGAAACCAACTGACGCTCTAAAGAGCGGGCCTTGGCATCCTCACAGACAAGGCGGTTGTCCACCACCTCGTCATTGAAATTCGAAAACAAAAGGCGCACCGTGGGCGTTTCGCGTTTTCCCTCGGCAAGTGCATGCCACATTTTCAGAATCCTGTTGTTTTCTGCGCTCTTCGCATACTCCATGCGCATATTCGCAAGCGCTCGAAGCCGATTTCTGTCCTTAACGGATACCATAAGGACACCCCTTTCGCCCGTTTTTTATCATTATATCATCCGTGTGCTTTTTTCGCAATCGCTTAACCCTTTACGCCCGGGCGGAAGGAGGCCACTCCTATTCCGATTTTGGAAATGCAAACGCCATCGTTCAGATGGCGGAAATCATCCGGCGCCTCTACGAAAAAACGCCCCCGGCGAGCGCAAAAACCACCTATAACGCAGGCGTAATCGAGGGCGGAAGCACCATCAATTCCATCGCCGGCGAATGCAGTCTCTTATACGAATACAGATCAGAAAAGAGAGAATGCATGCAGGAAATGGATGCATATCTGAACGAAACGCTGGATTTTTTTAAAAACAAAGGCTATAACATTCAGACAGAAGTCCTCGGCATTCGCCCCTGCAAAGGCGATGTGGACGAGGAAAAGCAGGCGCAGCTTACCGGAAAAGCTGCTGAGCTCATCGAAGCGATTACGCAAGAACCGGCAAGCACAGAAGCCGCCTCCACCGACGCAAACGCTTCTCTCGCCCTTGGCATTCCAAGCGTCACCATCGGCGCAATCGCAGGCGGCGGCGCGCATACGCGCGGCGAATGGATCGAGCTGAACTGTCTCAAAAACGCCCTGTCCGTCGCGCTCGGTGTGCTTAAGTGGTATATTGATTAGAAAGCCCTCAATACGTCATCCGGCAGAAAAAAAATGGTATCCGTCTATTGCGACTACGCCATCAGGGGATATATCCGCGATGACTTTAAAGTCATACAAGTATGAACAAAAAAGAAGGGGCTGTTGCAGAAGCAAAAAATCTGCAGCAGCCCCTTTTGTGTATTTTTCGTAAAAAGAAATCTGTTTTTTCTTTCTCAGAGTACTTTCAAAAACGGCTCCGAAGCGGTATAATACTATATATCTACTTGAGCAAAAAGGAGCGGCATTATGCTGAATCAAACGCCGGTTGTATCTCAGGAAATACATTCCCGCTATGCCGAGATTCTGGAAAATGAATTGGTGCTCGCCCTTGGCTGCACAGAGCCCATCGCAATTGCTTATGCAGCGGCGACAGCGGTCGAGCTTTTGGGCGCATTCCCCGACAAAATGCGCGTAAACTGTTCCGGAAACATCATTAAAAACGTAAAAGGCGTCATCGTGCCCCAGTCCGGCGGTTTAAAGGGCGTAAAGCCCGCGGCAATTCTGGGCGCAGTAGGCGGAAGCGCAGATCTGAAGCTCGAGGTGCTTTCCAAAATTACAGAAGCGGACAGAGAAAAAACGCGCACGCTTTTGAATCAGGATTTTTGCGAAGTGAAGCTCATCGACAATGCGCCCAATCTTTTGATCATTGTTGAAGTATTCAGCGGCAGCGAGCAGGCGCTCGTCGAAATCCGCGACGCTCACACGCGCATTGTGCGCAAGGAAAAAAACGGCAAAACCGTTTACCGCGATTTTTCCTGCTCCGAAAATGTCAAGACCGAAAAACCTGCCGAGATCTATCTTCTGATGAGCCTCAGGGATATTTTTTCTTTCTGCCGCTACGGCGATATTGTAAGGATCCTGCCCGTCCTTAAGCAGCAGGAGAAATACAATTCCGCAATCGCCGAAGAAGGCCTTTTGAATCCCTACGGCGAACAGGTCGGCGCGACGCTTATGCAGCATTTTGGAAAGGACGACGTGAAAATCCAGGCCCGCGCCATGGCGGCAGCCGGAAGCGACGCGAGAATGAGCGGCTGCGTCATGCCCGTCGTCATCAATTCCGGAAGCGGCAATCAGGGAATCACCGTGTGCATGCCGATTCTGATGTACGCAAAGCATTTAAACGCCTCAGACGAACTTAAATACCGCGCTTTGGCGCTTTCAAACCTTGTTTCCATCTATATAAAGCGCGACATGGGCAAACTCAGCGCGTTCTGCGGCGCGGTCTCCGCAGCCAGCGGCTGCGGCGCGGGCATTACGTTCATTTCCGGCGGCACGGATCATCAGATTGCGGGCACCATCACAAATACGCTCGCCAACGTCGCGGGTATCGTCTGCGACGGCGCAAAGCCCTCCTGCGCAGCCAAGATCGCCTCCGCCGTAGACGCAGCCATTCTGGCGCACCACATGTCCATGGACGGAAACGTATTTGGAAGCGGCGAAGGCATCGTGCATTCCTCCATCGAAAAGACAATTGCCAATACCGCGCGCATGGGCAGAGACGGCATGCGCGACACCGACACTGAAATATTGAATATCATGCTTGAAAACTAAATATGAAAGCGTTTCCGCATATTGGGAAACGCTTTCATAAATACTGGAGTCTTTCATGAACGGCAGGTATTTTTGTTTTACGATTGTAGTGCGCGTCAATCAGATTGAAGTTGCGCCCGGTATCAATCTGGGCGTAGACGAAAGACGCGAAAACACGGTTGAAAACCTGTACAATGTCAAAATCCGATAATACATTAAGGAGGCAGCGTATGAAAATCACTTCCATCCTCGTTTCGCCCAGTGAAATTATCTTCTCTTTCGACTCACCGTTGTCCTCGGCGACCATTCGCGAATACGAGCCCCTCGTTCATGCCGAATGCGCGCTTTTGTCTGAGCACGAGGTCAAGGGAAACGAAAATACCGCCGTCATTGCGCGCTTTATGGGAAAGCACGACCGCCTGTACAGCCGCTTTGAGGTTTATGTAGGCGATAACCGCATACCCGGCACGCAGTTTGTGACCGATTTTGATGTTTCCGTTCCCGAAAACAAAAACGAATATCCCGCTTTGTCCACCAAAAAGACGCTGCACGGAACAGAGGAAGATATTATAGCGCTCGGCATCCGGCAGCAGCCCATCAACATCAACCTCCCCAATCTCATGACCACGGTAAAGTCGGACGAAACCCTCAACTTTGAACACGACGGAAAAACCTATTATTTCATTAAGAAAGCCGTTGAACAGGTCGACATGCAGATGGCAAAGTCCAAAAAGCTTGGTCTTGTCGTTACAATGATCCTTTTAAATTCGCCGCGCCTGTTCGGATCGACCGGCGAAAAGGCGCTTCTTGACAAGTGCCTGCACCCGGGCTTTGACTTTGAAAGCCCCGACGCGTTCATCAGCGCCTTCAACATGCGCACGCATGACGGCATGGGGTATTACCGCGCGTTTGTCGAATTTTTGTGCGACCGCTACACCAAACCCGATTCCAACGTCGGCTGCGTTGCCGGCGCGATCATTTCAAATGAGGTCAATTCCCAGTACGTCTGGGGCAATGCCGGCGAAATGGACGTGAACGACTATGTCGCGGAATACAACGAGGCCATGCGCCAGGCGTGGCTTACCGGTCAGAAGCATTCCAAATCCTTCCGCGTATACGTGTCTCTCGACCAATATTGGCACAAAACCGCCCACAACGTGCGCTTCCCCAAGCGTTATTATTCCGGCCGAGACATCATCGACGAATTAAACCGCCTGCAGGGTGAAAAAGGCGAATTCCCGTGGTGCGTCGCCTACCACCCCTATCCTGAAGATCTACGCTGGCCCGATTTCTGGCACGACCGCGCTCCGGACTTCACCTTCTCAACGCCCAAAATCACCTTTAAGAACATGGAAGTGCTGGAAGCCTATCTCTCCCAGCCCCATATGCTTTACAGAAACGCGCCCCGCCGCATCATCTTCTCCGAGCAGGGCTTCAATTCCCACTCAGGCGCGCTTCAGTCTCTGACCGAAAAAATGGCAGAGGCCGGATACGTGCTGGCCTATCTGAAGGCCAAAAACATGAAAACGGTCGACATGTTCATGCACCACGCCTACACCGACAACCCCCACGAATTCGGCCTGAACCTCGGCATCCGAAGATTCGACCCAAACGCCCCTCACCACGCAGGGGAGAAAAAGCCGATCTGGTACGCCGTTTACGACATGGATACCGAGCATGAAAGCGAAAGAATCCAAAAAGCCCGCGCCTTCATCGGCGAGGAGCTGTTTGACTACCTTTTAAATCCTCCGATTGAATATGGAGACAGGGATACTTCGAAGGATAATGAGTTCGGCTGATAAAAATCCGATGTTTCGCAAAGCAAAACGTCTCCCTAACAATACCTTCTGCTATCCGTAGGAGACGGCTTTCCCGTCCTGCAAATTCTCGCAAGTGAAATAACGAAATACCCTGGCATGAAAACAGACCTCTTCCAATCAGAAGAGGTCTAAGATCATCAACAAACCTCCGGGAGAGGTATGGAGAGGGAGTGCGCTCCCTCTCCATTTTCAATCGATTTCGGCGGCATGCACGGCGAAATCGCGCGTTTTTACAAAGCGGAGCGACTGAAAACGCTTCCCCTTCCCGATCCCCGCCCGGAAATCCCGCAGGATTT
>JAEDIV010000115.1 GCA_016296675.1 Clostridia bacterium | reverse complement strand
AACGCGTATGCCGTCCACGGCGGCGGACATAATGCCGCCCGCATAGCCTGCGCCTTCGCCAGCAGGATACAAGCCCGAAATCGCGGACTGCATATTTTCGCTGTTTCTCAGTACGCGAACGGGCGAGGACGAACGGGTTTCAACGCCCGTCAGCACTGCGTCAGGATGCGCAAAGCCCTTGATTTTCTTATCAAACGCAAGGATGGCTTCCTTCATGCCGTCAATTGCAAATTTCGGCAGGCACTTTTCGAGATTGGTCCATGTAACGCCCGGACGATACGTGGGAAGAACGCTGCCGGCGCCTTTCGACGCGCGTCCTTTCAGAAAATCACCTGCGAGCTGCGCGGGCGCAGAATAATTGCTTCCGCCCAGTTCAAACGCTTTCTTTTCCCATTCTCTCTGGAATTTTACGCCCGCGAGCACGCCGTCCTCCTCCGGGAAATCGTCCGTGCGCACGTCGACAAGCAGCGCGCTGTTGCAGTTTATGCCGTCTCTTTTATAGGGACTCATGCCGTTTGACACGACGCCGCCCTCTTCACTGGACGACGCAACCACATAGCCGCCCGGACACATGCAAAACGTGTATGCGCCGCGCCCGGAGGACAAATGTGTATTGAGCTTATAGTCGGCTGCGCCGAGCGCGGGATGAACGCTTGCGCTTCCATACTGGGCATGATTCAGCCATTTCTGGCTGTGCTCAATGCGCGCCCCGATGGAAAACGGCTTTCTCTCCATCGGCGCACCGATGGACAGAAGCATTTCAAAGGTATCCCTTGCGCTGTGCCCGACAGCCAGAATCACGCCGCAGGTGGGAATGATTGCTTCCTCCCCTTCAGCGTTTTCGCATATGACCTTTGAAACACAGCCATTTTCCACGATGATCTTCGTCAGGCGCGTTTCAAATTTCACGTCTCCGCCCAGCTGTTCGATTTCAAGGCGAATATTTTTGACAACGCCCGGAAGCCTGTCCGTTCCGATGTGCGGCTTGGCTTCATAGAGAATTTCTTCCGGTGCGCCGGCTTTATACAGTTCGTTTAAGACATATCTGCACCGCACATCCTTGATGCCGGTATTGAGTTTTCCATCCGAAAACGCGCCCGCGCCGCCTTCGCCGAACTGGATATTGCTCGTTTTTGAAAATTCGCCGCCGGCAAAAAACGCGTCCACAGCCTTTTTGCGCGCGTCGACATCCTGTCCGCGCTCAAGCACAACAGGCTTAAGTCCGCGTCTGGCCAGCGTCAGCGCCGCAAACAGTCCGCAAGGCCCAAGGCCCACAACTACAGGTCGCTGATCAGGCGTCTTCGGATCGGGCTCTACGCGCCAGACGGCCTCCTGTTCGGAAATGGATGCATTCTTTGGAAGCTTTTTGGGCATTTTCCTGACGTCTGTTTCGATCGTGCACACAAAATGGACGTCGCCCTTATCGCGCGCGTCCACACTTTTCTTTAAAAGTTTTACCGATATAATTTCGCTTTCCTTTACGCCGAGCACACGCGCCGCGACAGGCACGAGGGAACGCATTGCCTCATCCAAAGTGATTTTCACATTTGTAATCCTGATCATAGGCTCTCTGACGCGCTCCTTCCCGCAAGTGTTCCGCTGGCCCAGGCCCAGGTAAGGTTGTATCCGCCGCAAGGCCCGGTCACGTCCATGAGTTCGCCAGCGGCATAAAGACCGGGAACCAGTTTCGATTCCATCGTCTTTTCGTCAAATTCACTGCACATTGCGCCGCCCAGCATTACCTGACACACGTCAAAGCCGCCGATGCCTGTAATCCGGCACTGCCACTGGGTCAGTTCCCCGGAAGCCTTTTCGATTTCCGCGCGGGAAAGCGATGCGGCCTTTCTCGTAAGCGGCCCGATTCCCGCGCGCTTGAACGCCGCCTGCGCGATTCTTTTTGCGATCACGCCGGTCAAAAGCTCTTCAAGCGGCCTTTCAGAAAAACCATTTTTCCTCTTTTCAATAAAGGAAACGGCCTCGCTTCTTGTCATTGGAAGCGGCGACATGCAGACGGACAGTTTTTTTCCTTTGGAAAGCGGCTGCGCGGCATGAAGCGACAGCTGCATTGCAGCAATACCAGAAACACCGTTTTCCGAAAACAGAATTTCGCCCGTTTCGCGCGCAATTTCCCGTCCGTCCATCATGAGCGCAATTTCGCCCTGATATTTCATTCCTTTTAAGCCGGCAACGTCATTTGCATCGGTTTTCAGATAGGAAAGCGCGGGCAAACACTTCTCAAATGAATGTCCGAAGGGCTTTAAAAGCGTCTGAAACGCATTGTTTCCGCCCAACTTCGGCTGCGCCATTGAGCCGGTCGCCAGAATGACGCGCCTTGCATATACGATGTCGCCGCAATCGGAAACAATCCTGAATTTTCCTTTCTTGCCCTCGATTTTTGCGGCAGCAAAATCCGTGGTTTCTGAAACACCGGATTCCTGGCATGTAAATCTCAAACAGTCCAGTACGGCGCTCGCCTGATTGCTCATAGGGTAAGCGAGACCGTTTTCATTTGTGCGGATTTCAAGACCGACAGAAGAGAAAAACGCGTCTTTGTCAAACGCCGAAAGCGCAAACTTTGCAAACGCTTTTGCACCGAAAAACCTATCGTGCGCAGCGTTTTCATTAAAGAGATTGCATCTGCCGTTACCCGTTGCAAGCAGTTTTTTTCCGCTGCGCGGGAGTTTTTCCAGAATCTCAACGCGTACATTTTCGCGATTTTTAGCCGAAACAGCGGCGGCAAGCCCGCTGGCTCCGCCGCCGATGATGGCAATATCTACATATTTTTCCATATTACAGAACAATACCAAGGTCGCTGATCAGCTGCTTCCCGGCGAAAAGCGTCAGGGAATGGAGCGCACGGGAGCAGGCGGTGTACAGTCTTCTGCGCTCGCCGTCCGACAAGCGCGCATCCTCCCACACGACGACCACGGCGTCGAATTCAAGTCCTTTCATCAGATGGTAACCGCCGACGGAGATGTCGTCTGGATCGGTTAAAATGTCCTCGTCGCTTCCGTCCAGAAGATGCGCCTTGGGAATAAAATCCGCAATGCGCTTGGCCTCATGAACAGACCGCGTGATGACAGCGATGGATTTATAGCCCGCATCCACCAGTTCCTTCACTTTGCTTACGATTCTATCATCGTCGGCAATTTCAACCTTCGGCATATCGCCCTCTCGGCCGAAAGGCACAACCTGCTCGGAATCCGGCAGAATGGCATTGCACAGGCGCGTGATGGGAAGCGTCGAACGGTAGCATCGGGTCAATTCCACAAGCGGCGCGTCCGGCATCTGGAAACAGTCGTTCCAGCGCCTCGGGTCGCACGGCGGCAGCGCAGGACAGGTGCGCTGCTTGGGATCGCCCAAAAGCGTTACCTGCGTCTGCGGGAAATACAGATTCAGCATTGCAAGCGCGACATCCGTGTAATCCTGCGCCTCGTCCACGATCAGATGGCGCATATTCTTGTCCGGCGCGGCAAAGCCGAGCGCGAGCATAATATAGGCAATCGCCGGCGCGTCTTCCCACCAGACATACTTGGCCTGCGCATTTTCAAGCGCCGCGCGCTCCAGGATCTCCGGCGCATTCTTAAGCGCCTTAACATAAAGCGCAGGGCCGTCCTGATTCAGGATCTGCTTGATTTTCTGCTTGACCGGCTGAAGACGCTGGGAAACGGCAAAGCGCGTGGCCATTTCAAGGTCTTTTCCGCGGTAGCTCTTGATGAGTTGGGATTCATACTGTTTATACAAAGACTTTTCCCACGTCTCCAGCCGATTGTTCAAAACCGTCTGGATTCTGATCAGCCTGAGCGCAGGGCTTAAAAGATTATAGTCCACGCGATAAAGGCGCGTAAGCTCGTTTTTGGAAATCAGCACGTTCTTTCCAAGCGCAATATCCTCAAAATCGGGGCCCGTGCGCATGAATTCCTGGACGAACGAACGGATCATGTCCAAAAACTCCTTGCCGCTTTTATAGCGGACGCTGTCGCGGCGGAGTATGTTGGTTTCATCGAGCAATGCCTCCGTTTGCATAAGCGGCATCTCGATCTTTGCGTTTATAAGGTCGGAAACAATTTTATGAAGCGTGACGGTCGCCGTGTTTTCCTCGCCCAATTCAGGCAGCACCGTCGAAATGTATTCGGAAAAAGAATTGCTGGGAGAAAGCGTGGCAATGCGCTTTGCATCCAGATGATCCCTCTGCCTGTACATGAGAAACGCCGCTCTATGCATAGCAACGCTGGTTTTGCCGCTGCCGGCGCCGCCGACAACAGACAGAAGCTTCACATTTTCATAGCGGATGGCGCGGTTCTGCTCAGACTGGATGGTGGAAACAATGTTTCGGATATGGCGGCTGGTCGCACCGGAGAGGATATCCAGAAGAAGACTGTCGTCAATGCCGATATCGGTATCCACGAAATAGACAAGCTTGCCGTCTTCCATTTTATACTGACGCTTCAAAGACATTTCGCCAGAAATCTCGCCGCTCGGACTCATATAGGAAACCTTGCCCGGCATTGAATCGTAATACAGGCTCGAAATCGGCGCTCTCCAGTCATGCACAAGAAGCGTTCCGTCATGATCCTTCAAAGAATAAAGGCCGATAACAATCTTCTCTTTCTCCGCGCCCTCTTCCGTAAAATCTATTCTGGCAAAGAAGGGATTGAGCAGCATTTTTTCATATCTTTGCGCCTGATTGTCAGTAAGCGCCTTTCGCGCAAGAAAACGGTCCACTTCCGTCGCCAGCTGCTCCATATCCTGAACAGACAGCGCTGTTGGCTTGAGTCTCAGTTCTTCCCAGGCATCTGCAAGCAGCGCGCGGATGGAAGAAATGTGGCCTCTGGAATAATCCTTGGACCTTTCAATAACAGCCAGCAGCAACTGCTGAACATATGCAGTATACTCCTGTTCTTTTAAAAGTTCCAGCCCTTTATCCATTCCATTCACTCCCCGCATTGCTTGACAGCAGTATTTAGGTTATTATAGCATAGTCTCCTTTAATTGTAAAGTTATAATGTATTTGAAATCAATTTTATATGAATTTGAGCGCAAGTACGGATTTTTTCCATCTGCAGCGGATATACTAAAGGATACCGGAATCATCCGGAATTCATCCATGGAGGCCGCTCCCGCCTATGAAAAAGAACATGCTCCTGATTGCCGCCCTGATTTTCTTGATGCTTCTCATGACTGCCTGCACAGGAAATGATTCCCTGACCCCTTCTCCCACCGTACCTTCTGCAACCATTCCGTCAGACAACAACGCTGGCAGTCCCGCCACTACATCCGTCCCGCAGGCAACTGCGCCCGCGGCAACAAGCACGCCTGAAAGCGGCGCTCCAGTTGAATAAAGCGGATCAATTGAGCGGAGAATACCGCTTGTCCCGGGCGCGCCCTGCGGGGTGTCCAAAAGAAAACACCGCACGCAGGACAATACATCTTTTAAAAACGGGCTTTGTGCAAGCATCAGCACAAAGCCCCTTTTTTATCCTTTTTCGCTTTTTTCCCTTTCATCCAGCAGTTTTGCCGCTGCGCGCATGCCGCGAAGGGCGGCCTCCTTTGCGCTTTCATTGAGCGCCGCGCCGAGCGTGAGCCCAGCGCACATGGCGTCTCCCGCGCCGTTGGCCTGACAGAAATACACTTTTTCAGGTATGATACTGCCGATCTCGTTTTCGTCCGCATACACACATCCGGCGTTGCCCATCGAGACCGCCACACGTTTAACGCCCATTTTTGCAAGCATGCTCGCCGCAAGATGCGGATTATCCGCGCCGGTCAGATACATCGCCTCCATCGCATTGGGCTTAAATGCGGAAAGCCTCATCAGGTGCGGCTTCAGCCGGTCGATCTTCGCGCAGCTGACAGGATCCGCCGTAATGGGGCAATCGACATTTTCAAAAATGAAAGCAAGGCTTTCGGGCGAAAGATTCGCATCGACGACCACAACGTCAGCTTTTCGGATTTCGCGAAGAACGCTTTTCAAATATTCCGGCGTGATTTCCGAAATCAGGCTCATATCGTTGACGGCCAGCGCCATATCGCCGCCCGGCTCGTGAATGGACAAATATACAGAGGCATTCGATGCACTTTGCCTGGCGTGAGAGAGGTCGATATTCTTGATTCTCGCATCGTCTTTCAGCATTTTTCCGGCAAAATCATCGCTTACACAGGTGAAAAGCGAGGTTTGCGCGCCCAGGCGCGCCAGCTGCTCGGCAATGTTTCTTCCGACGCCGCCGGCGGAAAAACGGATTTTTCCAATATTGGAATCGCGCATCATAAGCGCGCTTTCGGAGATGCCCACAACATCAAAATTCATGCCGCCGATAACAGCCGCTTTCAAATTCATTCGTTTTCCGCCTCCCATTCGAAGATGGCTTTGAGAATCTGCTTTCCATATCTCTGTTTTTTCGCTTCGCCGATGCCGTTTACTTCAACAAGCGCTTCAAGCGTATGCGGTCTTTTTTCACACAAATCGCGCAGCGTGGCGTCCGACATCACCACAAACGGATACACATGCGATTCCTTTGCAAGCATCATTCGCACTTCCTTCATGTACGCATACAGGTCGCGGTTGACCATATTTATCGCTTGACGCGCAGGTCTTTTGCGCGTTTTTTTCTCCTGTTTTGTTTCAGGCGCATGCTTAAGCGTCATTTTCTTTTCACCGTTTAACAGCATGAGCGCATTTTTGCCAAGCATAATGACCGGATATTTTCCCTCCGTGCGCATAAGGAATCCCTTGTCAATAAGCCCGTCCACAATTTCCGCGACCGCGCCGGATGTAAAGGAAGAAAGCGAGCCGTAAGATTCATATCCCGTAAGTCCGAAGGAAACGACCTTTTCGTTTTTCATACCGCGAAGCGCATCAACAATTACGCCTGCGCCGTATCGCCCACCTGAGTCTTTCACAAGCTTCACAACCGAACAAGCGATTTCCGTCACGTCCACGCGCGCGCCGTCCGCTTCACAGCCGGAGCACATGCCGCATGTTTCCGGCGCGCTTTCGCCGAAATAGTTGAGAATGTGCTTTCGAAGACAACCGTCGGTCAGGCAATAGCCCTTCATGGCGGATAAGCGGTCGCGGGCAGTGGCTTTGAGCTTTTCAATCTGCGTATTCGTCAGATTTCCTTCCTCACCCATGTGGTCGATAAAGAAATTCTGCGTGACCACGTCCTGCCGCCCGTACAGCATCACGCATTCGGCCCTTTCGCCGTCGCGCCCCGCACGGCCCGCCTCCTGATAATAGCTTTCAAGGTCCTTAGGCATATTATAGTGGATGACAAATCTCACGTCGCTTTTGTCGATGCCCATGCCGAAAGCGTTCGTAGCTACAATGATGGGCGCTTCGTCCAGAGAAAACGCCTCCTGATTGGCTTTTCTTTCCTCATCCGAAAGCCCCGCATGGTACATCGTGACGGGATACCCTTTCTTTTTGAGCTTATCGTGAATATCTTCAACCGTCTTTCTTGTGGCGCAGTAAATGACGCCGCTCATGCCCGAATATTTCCGCATAAGCTCTGTCAGCGCGGAAAACTTGTCCTCCGGCTTCATGACTCGGAAATACAGGTTCGGCCTGTTAAAACCCGTCACACGCTCAAAGGGCTTTTGAAGCTTCAGAATTTTTTTGATGTCCGTTCGGACCTTGTCCGTCGCCGTGGCGGTGAATGCGCACAGTCTCGGGCGCACGGGAAGCTTCTGTATGAATTTCGGTATATCCAGATAGTTGGGTCTGAAATCCTGGCCCCACTGGGAAATGCAGTGCGCTTCGTCAACGGCGACAAGCGAAATTTTGATCGTGGACGCAAGACGCAAAAACCGTTCGGTCAAAAGCCGCTCGGGCGCAACATAAATGATCTTGTATTTTCCCGAAAACGCATTGTCATACGCCATGCGCGCCTGCTTTTCGGAAAGAGAGCTGTTCAGATATGCCGCCGCTACCCCCGCCTGCGTGAGCGCATTCACCTGATCCTTCATAAGGGAAATGAGCGGCGAAATCACAATTGCGCATCCGTCAAGCGCCAAAGCAGGCACCTGATAGCAAATGGATTTTCCCGCGCCCGTCGGCATAACGCCAAGAACATCTCTGCCCTCGATGATTTTTGAAATCACTTCCTCCTGCCCTTCTCTAAAGGCGGAATAGCCGAAGACGGATTTCAAAACTTCATGAATGTCGCGCGCCTGAGCAGCGGGCGTTTCCTCCATGGCCTGCGCGTCAAAACCGAATTCATCCATAACAGGCGGGCAATCAAAATCGTCCGGCGGAGGCACAAAATCCGCTTCATCCCCTACATAGGAAAAGCGCGGAAACGTTTTTCCATCCCGCGTAACCATTTCCGTCCACATGGACAAGGGACGCACCCAGATTCCATCGCCATTGGGCGTTTCCCCGCCCTCATACAGGGCTCTGTATACAACCATGGGCTCATCCGTTTCCGAATGCCGCGCGATGTACAAAAGCTCATATTCCCCGCCCTTGAAATGGCGGTACTTTCCTTTTTTCGGATATGTCATCTGTATTTCTCCAGGATCAATTAATAGATTCAGTATACCGTTTTTTGCTTTTTTCGTCAATTAAAATCGGGCGTTTCGCCACGAAAAAAGAACCGGTCGATCGGCCGGTTCAAGCCATCAAAAAAGTACCTTTTTTGATGGGAAGGGCCGATCCCCTGAA
>JAEDIV010000114.1 GCA_016296675.1 Clostridia bacterium | reverse complement strand
CATTGCAGCGGAACTCGCCGGGTGTGCGCAGCCACCAATAGCAGTACGTCGTCATTTTCATTTCCTTGTGCGCAGCTTTTGCCGCAGGCGTGGGCTGGCATTTGGAATCCGCACCGGCTTCAAAGTAGGCTTTATATTCATCGTAGCTCAAGAAGAAGACGTAGTCCTCTGTATCAGCGCCGCCGTCAATGCCCGAATCAGGATTGTCCTTGTTTTCATTCAGCGTGAGATTGATGCGTACTCTCTCCTCATCAGAAAAAGCCGTTTCATAAAATTCACCGTTCAGCCAATAGCGGGCGTGCGTATAATAAAGGTCTGCTTCCGTTCCGTACGTTCCGTCGTCAAGAAGAATGTGGTCCGGCGTAAAGCTGTAGGATTTCGTATCTCCCTTGCCGGGCTTATTGTTTCTGCCGACATCTCCGATATAGGATCTCTCCCACCAGGTGTACTTAAACTTGATCCAGTCAGGATTGAAGTACGCGCCGGGACGAAGCGCGTATTCTGAAATGATGAGCGCCTTTCCGTCTTTCACATCAAGTACGCGCCACTCGATCGGTTCGAGCGTTTCAGGCTTTCTGTCCTGTTCAAATGAACCGAAATACAATTTGTCTGCAACCTGGATCGGATCGGCCTGAACCTTTGCTTCCGATTCTCCGTAGAAAAGCGTAGCGACCAGCGAATATTCGCCGCCCTTTTCAGGGGTATATACGAAGCTCGTTTCTTCCGTGGGCTCGGATCTGAAGATGCTGTTATTGCCCAAAAACACCTCATAAACAATGCTGTCGGGCGTTCCCTCGATTTCCGCCAGATACCAGGTAATCGGAAGACGTGCGCAGCCATTTGAAACCGTGTCTGATTCAATTACGCCCAAACCCGAAAGATCCTGCTGCATGCCCTCGGGCAGCGTAAATGCAGAAGCCGGGACAGCGCACATAAGAATCATCAATAAAAACATACTAATTATTCGCTTCATCTTGTGTTCACCTCATCGTTTATGCATTCATTATATAATCTCGCAGCGTATATTTCAAGCGCAATGTTGCTGATCGCTTTAAAAATACTGCCGGGAAACAAAAAACCGGATGCTTTTCAGCATCCGGCATGAAAGCGTGCCTGAAGGGATTCGAACCCCTGACCTTTTGGTTCGTAGCCAAACACTCTATCCGGCTGAGCTACAGGCACATGGCTTAACAACGGGTATTATTATATCTCGGATCAGACAGTTTGTCAATGCCTTTTTTCATTTTGTTTTGTAATCTTTTGGTGCATTTATGCCTTAGGCAAAGTAAATACCCGATAAACAGATTTGGCCGTCACAAGCGCCGGAAGCGCAAGAAACATGCCCGGAACGCCGAAGAGTGCGCCGCCCAGAGAAATCGCCAGCAGAATTGTCGCCGGACCCGAATTGGAAACCGCACCCATAATGCGCGGCGAGAGAAAATAGTTGTCGATCTGCTGGATAAGAAGAAGTGCAACCGCAGTATAAAGCGCATTCGCCGGCGATACGGAAAGCGCAGAAAGGACAGGCGGGAAAATACCGATCAGAGGACCGAAATACGGTATGGCATTGAGAAGCGCGTACATAACCCCCATCGACACGGGCATGGGCGCGCGCATCAGCCACAGGATAGCAACAGTAATCACACCGATTACGAGAATCAACATGCTTTGGGCACGCAGATACTGTCCAAGCTCGCGCCTGACACTCAGAAACGCGGTGACAACCTTTTTGCGAATACCGGACGGCACGCACAAAAACAGCCGAAGCGACAGTCTTTCCCAGTCCAGCAAAAAGAACCATGAAAGTGCAAGCGCTGCGAGCGCATTGGCCAGAAAACCTGCCATGCCTGAAACCGCTGAAATAACCATTGGAAGGATTTTCGCGCTGTCTGCGCCCAAGCCGCCAAACAGCGTATCGAAAACATCCGGTGCAATCCCCCTTTTATCGAGCGCGTCAGAAAGCCGTCCTGAAAGCGCCTGCAAGCTGTGTATTGCCCTTGCTGCATGCACATCGAGCCCGTTTAATTCCGATATCATCGGCAAAAACACAAGAAACACAAGACCCGCAAAAACAAGAATCAAAGAAGCATATACAATCAATACCGCAAGGCTTCTGGGCATCTTCCTCTCAAGGCGGGAAACGGCAGGCGAAAGAAGATAGGCGGCCGCAAGCGCAACTGATGCAATTCTAATGACTTCCATACACTTAATCAGTATGAAAGCGCCGGCTATGCATGCCGCAAGAACAAACAGCGCCGGATACAGCCTTCTTTCTCTTCCTGTCATATTTCCCTTTCCTCCCGATAAAAGCGCCGGGATCCAATAGGTCCCGGCGCGCATCACGGTCACTTGAACATTCTCTCCGCCTTGTGCGCAATGGCATGTCCTGCATTCATCATAAACCGCCCCATTTTCTTCTCCTGCTCCCAGTTCATCATACCGTATACCGTTGCTGCCGAGGCGCCGAGCATCGCGCCGGCGATCATACCTCGAACCCATCCCTTCTTCATCTTCTCCCCTCCTTTTCTTCATATATTACCGTATCCCCGGTTTTTTCGTTTACGGTATAAAGGCGGTGGAGCCTTCTGCCGCGGGCGATATCTGAAAACACATCCAAACCCACCTCGAGGCATTCAATCAAAAGCGTTTCCTCATCGCAATATGCGTTCGTGACCGCGCCGATCATCTCTCCGGCACAATTGAACGCCGGGCGGATCGCAAACTTGTGTCCCGACTCTTTTTTGCATCTGTCTCCCAAGATCATCACGGCTCTTTCACCCAGGAGCAATATGCTCTCTCCCGGATAAAACGATGCTTTGCCGAGCCGTCCGGAAATCCAAAGGCCGGTAACGCGCAAAAGCAATCTGTCAACATTTACACCCTTTACGCGACCGATCCTCTCTCCCGTCTCTGCGCTCACTGCTGTCATGGATACAAGCGTGCGAATACTCTTCAATAAAAAATCGCCCTCCTCGACTCAAGGAACCACCGCCGTTAGGTAGTGTATCCTGATAAGAAGGGCAATATGGGATGTAATTTATGTAAGGGTGAGCTTCTTTTTCCAAACGAGAAATCTTTCTTCGGCTTCTTCTTCAAACAGCATTTTTTCGCCCGTCGCAGGATGGGTAAATCCGAGTCTGAACGCGTGAAGCAGCTGCCCGCCCTCGACGGGATACGGCGATTTTTTCGGGCCGTACACAGGATCGCCGAGCACGGGATGACCGATGGAAGCCATATGAACGCGGATTTGGTGCGTACGCCCCGTCGTGAGCACGCATTCAATATACGTCGCTCCCTTGAGTTCTTCTATCACGCGCCAATACGTTTTCGCCTCGCGCCCGCCAGGGACAATGGCCATCTTCTTTCGGTCAGAGGGATGCCTTCCGATCGCGCCTTCGACCGCGCCTGCGTCCGCTTTCATGTGTCCGATAACAATGGCCCGATAGGCGCGTTCAATATCGTGCGCCGCGATTTTTTCTGCCAAAGCCACATGCGTTTTATCGTTCTTCGCCACGAGCAGAAGGCCGGATGTATCCTTGTCAATTCTGTGAACGATGCCGGGACGGATCTCGCCGCCGATGCCGGACAAGCCGCTTAAATGCATAAGCAGCGCATTGACCAGCGTCCCGTCCGGATTGCCTGCCGCCGGATGCACGACCATCCCGGAAGGTTTATAGACAACCGCAAGATCACTGTCCTCATATACAATCCGAAGCGGAATATCCTGCGCCTCAACATGCGCGGGCGCAGGCTCGGGAATATCAAACTCAATTTCATCGCCGTTTCGAAGCGCATAGCCTGCCTTGGTTTCCGTTTTCCCGTTGACCCTGGCGCTTCCTTCTTTAATCAGCGCGCCGGCGCGGGAACGGGTGACGTCCGCAATGCGCGCCAAAAAAACGTCCAGCCGAACGCCGGCGTCTTCATTTGCGATCGTATACTTCACTGAATCCCGCCTTTCTTTCTATCCAAGATTAGCATGCGCACGCAGAAAAGAAGCGTGCCCATCACGACGCAGATGTCTGCGACATTAAAAACCGGAAAGGATATGAACGTGAATTCGATAAAATCGACGACCGCCCCATAAATTACGCGGTCGATGAGATTGCCGAGACCGCCGGCAAAAATAAAAGCAAGCATGATCCTGTCCGCCAGGCGTTCCCTTTTCGGACAAAACAGAAACAACACAACCGCTGTCAGAACGAGGAGCGTCAGAATCACAACCAAGGAAGGCCATTTACTCAAAAAGGAAAACGCCACGCCGGTATTCCACGCAAACCGGAAATGGAAAATACCCGATATGCCGCCCACCGCGCCGTCTGCGCTTAAAAGATGGTCAAGCGCCCACCTTTTTGTAAGGATATCGGCAAGGAGGATCAAAATAACAGTAAGAAGCGCAAACAGTCTATCGCGCGCCGGTCGACACCTCATCAAGTACCTCCGAAAGAAAATCTCCTATACCGGGAATATTTTTAAGGACCACCTGTCTCAGAATATATACGGCAATTGCGCCGACCGTCGAAAAGCCAAACATGAACCCGACGCCGCGGGCCGTTCCGCCCAGAAACGCCATAAAGAGCATTCTCTTTTTATCAGAAACAAATTGAAGATATTTGTCCATCTGCATTCTTTCAAGCGTCAAGGCCAGCCTTTCGATCTTGTCAAACAGCGTCTCTCCCGCCATGAATACGCACCTCCCGCCCGTAGCATTCCTATTATCGGGAGGAATCATGCGTGAAAAAAGAAAACGGGGCCAGATTCCCGGCAATCTCCGGTCTGCGGCCCCGCTTCCATGTGTGAAAGCGCTATCTTATCAGTCGAACAGCGGGCTGTCCTTGAGAAGCTTGGTGTGGTTTTCAACGAGCTCGCTGAAGTTCTTGCGGTAATCTTCAAACGCATTCTTGAGCGCTTCGTAATCGGCCTTGGCTTCAGTCATCTTCTGCTGGGACTGCTCTTGGATGGTCTGAGCCTGCTCTTCAGCCTCAGCTACGATCTTTCTGGCCTTTTTGCGGGCGTCGTCGATGGTCTCATCAGCGATGCGCTGGGCGCTGATCAGCGTCTCGCGAAGGGTGGTTTCGAGATTTTTGAAATAGCTGGGCTCATTGAACGCGGGCAGGGTATTTTCCTCTACCACAGCGGGCGCGTTTTCAAGCTCGGCCTTCGCGGCGGCGGCTTCTTCAAGCTGCGCCTTCAGCTTGCTGTTTTCAAGTTCAACCGCTTCCATCTGATTGGCTACGGCATCCAGAAAGTCATCAACCTGATCTACATTGTAACCGCCATTGATCATGTCAAAATCCTGTTCGCGAATGTCCTTAACCGTAATTGCCATATTCATTCATCCTTTCATTGGTAGTAATATCAATAATTTTTTGCACAGTTAGAAATTAAATTCTACGCCGAAACGAAAATTCCTTCCTGCTCCGGATCCCCTGGCAAATATTTCAGCCAAATACAATCAAAAAGATCTGCTTGAGCATACTGATCAAAAGCATTGCAAGCATCGGCGAAAAATCAACCATCGGCATATCGCCCATAAACCTGGAAAGCAACGCACGAATGGGCGCAACGAACGGTTCCGTCACCTGGATAAGAATCTGCATGATCCGGCTGTACGGATCGACAAACCAACTCAGAATTGCTCGAATGAGGATTGCCATTTCAATTACCGATAGAAAATAGAAAATACCTTTTCCGATTACAGATAACATGATCTTGCCTTTCTTAATATCTGCGTTCGAATCTGTCGCTGGTCATTACATTTACGTTCTTGGGCGCAATGATATACGTTCTTTCGGATACCTTGCGAATGACAGCGCCCAGCGCGAAGGTCGCGCCTGCGAGCGTATCTACGATGCGCTGCATCTGCGCGGTATCGGCTTCCTCAAGATTCAGAAGAATGCTGTAGCCGCGGATCAGATCTCGAATCACATTGCTGCATTCAGACAGGGAATGCATATAGTAAACCATCGTGCCGGAGCCGACGGGCATATCGTTTTGCGGATCACGCCTTGCGGGCATGCTGTTCGCCGGGCGTTTTCTGGCGTTCTGCGCTCCGAAGGTGTTTCTTGCGGAATTGCGGTTTCTGTCGCCTGCCGGATTCGGCTGACGTCTTTCGCGCGCAGCCGCGTTCCCGGCGCCGGAATTTCTGCCGGCGGGCGTGAACCTTTCCTGTTCATAGGAGGCATTGTATACGCGGTTAGGCCGGGAGGCCATCTGCTGCTCTTCGTCCTCTGCCTCCTGAAATCCGATCAATTCCAGAATTCTTTTCAGATTACGCTTAAACGTCGTATCCTGAGCCATTTTGAATCTTCCCCCAATAATTCAGCTTACGGAAATTTTATTCCTCTTTCGTTGGATAGCTTCTCGGTCCGAAAATCGCCGATCCTACGCGAACCAACGTCGCGCCCTCCTGCGCGGCAACCAGACAATCCTTGGACATGCCCATGGAAAGATGCCTGATTTTCTCGCCGCCCGGCGCATGCTTGATTTCATCAAACAGCGCGCGCATCTGTCTGAAGTATCCCCTTGCATCTTCGGGATCTTCCACAATCGGCGCAACCGTCATAAGGCCTGTGATCAAAAGGTTTTCGTATACCTGAAGATCCTTTACAAACAGAAACGCATCTTCTTTCAAAATGCCCGCCTTATTCGGATCGTTTCCGATATTGATTTCAACATAGGCTTCGATCTGCCTGTTTTCCTTAACAAGCGCTTTTTGAAGCGCCTGTGCCAGTTCAAGCCTGTCAAGCGACTGAACGCAGGATGCAAACTTCGCCACATATTTGGCTTTATTGGTCTGCATGCGGCCGATGATGTGGAAATCAAAGTGATCGCCGAGCGCTTCCAGTTTTTCCATCGCTTCCTGGACCCGGTTTTCGCCGATGGCCTTTACCCCCGCGTCGCGAAGATATGAAATGCGTTCAGAATCGATCGTCTTGGTTACCGGCATGACATCGCATCCGCCCCATGCGCCGGATGCAGACTGCACACGGTCATACACGGATGCATAGCGGCTGAGTATCAGTTCCTTTTCTGTCATTTCGCGCGCCTCCTACTTGATCAGTACGCGCGATCCGCCGGAAATTACGCCTTCAACCAGCGGCATAATCAGTGCTTCGTTCTTGTCTTCCGAAAGTACCTCGACCGGAATAAACGTTCCGCCCGGCACGTCATACAAAAGCACGCCCGTCTGACCGTTCTGTTTGATGATCGCCTTGGTGGGTACGCGAAGGCCGCTCAGGTTGGCGCCGATGGCGGCTTTTCCGCTTCTTTGATACATAAGCGGACCGATGGGATCGGTGATGTCCAGCTGCGCCATGACCGAATCGCCCATTTTCTGTACGCTCTTTACCGTTCCGGTGTAAAGAAGATCTTCAAATCCCACCATCTGGAACGAATAAGTCTGGCCGTTGACGGGATTCCACTTGCCGTCGTCTGCCAAAACGATGAGCGACCAGTTGTTCTGATTGACAATTCTTGCAACATTCACTTCATCGCGAAGGCCGGTTTCAGACAGCTTTTCGCCCATCAGAACCTTGCGCATTTTCTCAATGGTAAATTCAGACATCTTTTCAAGCGTCAGATCGTTTTCATATCCATCGATGTAAAAGCTCACAACGCCTCCCTCGCGGGCAAGCATGGTATTTCTCCAAGCGTCGATCGCGGAAACCTTCTGCTTTTCCTCATCATAGTATTTGATGAGCTTGGTATCCGATCGCATCGTTGCGCTCATGTAGGCTCTTCTTTCATCCATGGCGTCCTCGAGCTGGCTGACCAGACTCAAAAAGTTGCCGCTGGTATTTCTGCGGATCAGGTTTTTTAGATCCAGCGCCTTCTGCTTGACAGTAAGGTCGTACACTTCCAGCGTCGAATCAATCTCATTTCCAAGAAGAATATTGTGGTACGTCTGAATGTTTTTGCGAACATTGTTGAGCTCGCGGATCAGCTTTTCGGAATACTCCAGCGAATACACATACATAACCGGATCTCCCGAAGCAACCAGCGTGCCTTCCTGGGCAATGTATTCCAGACGGGAAACCTGCTTGGATGAAATGATCTCTTCATCCCTCACAATCACCGCATCCACACTTCTGATATCACTGGCCGTGGCTTCATACACAACCGCGATTTCTCCGGAACCAAAGAGACTGTCACGAAACAAAAACAGAATGATCGCCATGACAAGCGTCAGAAAAACATAGAATCTTCCCGTTACACGCAGCTTGCCCATAATCATCCTCCATAACATAATCCATATATATCTGGGCATAATACCTCAGCATCCATAGATTATATACGAAAAATACTTTCTTTGCAACCTTTCATACCGCGCGGATTGACAAATTAAACCCTTTGCCCCTATAATTTAACCATAAAATCCACGAAAGGACTTCATTCTATGTTTTCCATCTCCCGTCAGACGATCACGCTTTTCGGTTTTCCCATTCATTTTTACGGCATCATCATTGTATTCGGCGTGTATCTGGCTATTCTTCTTTCAGAAAAGCGCGAAGAGAAAATGGGGTTTGAAAAGGAAACCGTGCTCTCCATTGCGCTTTGGGCGCTGCCCGCAGCCATCGTCATGGCAAGGCTTTATTATGTCCTTTTCAATTTTGACGAATACAGAGGCAATCTTGTTTCCATCTTCAACATCCGCGCAGGCGGTATGGCCATCTACGGCG
>JAEDIV010000113.1 GCA_016296675.1 Clostridia bacterium | reverse complement strand
AACGCGCGATTTAGGCGTACATGCCGCCAAAATCGATTGAAAATGGAGAGGGAGTTATCTCCCTCTCCATACCTCTCCCGGAGGTTTGTTGATGATCTGAGCTGCCCGTAAGGGGCAGCTTTTTCAGAAGTAGGATTGTCAGGGCTCCAGAGGCTCATCGCTGTATGAAAAGCTGATGCTGTCTTTGTAGGGCTTAAGGATTACGCATTCGCAGCCGGTGAGCTTTTCAATGGGGAAGTTTTCAAGCGTGAAATAGGTGGTTTCGGATTCAGCTTCGACACCGATTCTGAGATCCCAGGCAGTGTCCTGCATGACTTCCTCATAACCCATACTGATCTTAAGAACTTCTCCAGGGAGGAAGGACTGCTCCAGGCGATTTTCGCCGTATTCGCCTCCGCTGGGGAAAAGATGCAAAGAGACGATGTTGAAAGAAGTGGTATTGGACATATGGAAAAAATCTTTTTTGCCGGCGAGAATTGCGTAGGTGCTTGTTCCTTCAACGTTTACGAAGTTAATGATGCCGGTTTCTTTGATGGCGGAAAGATCGAATTTATGCCAGTTTTTGTACGCAGTTCTTTGGGGGCTGGACAAACCAAGTCTGATCCACCAGAGACTATCGGAGGCCAATTCTTCGGCAGTGAAACGGATCTCGTCCGTTTCGCCCGGCCTGATGCGTTTGCTGTTACGGTAGGGGCCAAAATTCGTATGCTTGGTTTCAGGAGCGCCGTAGAATTCAGAGATGGTGATATCACTGTTGTTGATAAACGTTATAGTTATAATCGTGTCTTCCGGTTCTGCATATCCGACGGGCAGAAAAACGGCAAGAACAAGAATGAACGACAGCATGCAAAGGAAAGCTTTGCGCATAAAGGTATACCTCCTATTATAGAACTATGCAATGATTATAACGCAAAACATCCTTTTAAACAACTACTTTTTGAAACAAATTTGCGCTTCTTTGGATCCTTGATAGCTTTTAAATGGCTTCCGGCAGATTTAAATACATTCGGCAGGTGAAGGTAAATGTGGTTCCTTTTCCTTCTTCGCTTTCGACACAGATGCTTTCGCCCATCAGATCCATCATTTCCTTGGCGATGGAAAGACCGAGCCCGGAACCCAGGCCGGAATGGGCTTTGTCCACCTTGTAGAAGCGCTCAAAGACGTGGGGGAGATGTTCCCTGGCGATGCCTGTGCCGGTGTCGGATACGCGGAAAACGGCTCTTTCGCCGGACCAGTCGCCGGATATTGAGATTTCTCCGTTTTCGGGGGTATACTTGACCGCATTGTCGATCAGAATGCCCAGAAGCTGCTCAATCCGGTCCGGGTTTGCGTACAGCGCGGGGCAGGCGTCAAAGTCGGACTGCGCGGTCAGCTTTATATGCTTCTCCTGACATATGGAGGCGTATTTTTCGATCACATCCTCGATCATTTCGCCGATTGAGAATACGTCAGGTTCGATGGCGAGATTGCCGCTTTGCAGGCGGGAAAGCTCCATAAGATCGCTGATAAGCCTTGAAAGGCGCACGACTTCGCGCAGGATGATGTCATAATAGCGCTTTTTCGTGTCCTCGTTGGTCACCATGCCGTCTCTCAAGGGCTCGATCAGGCCGCGCACTGCCGTTAAGGGCGAACGCATTTCGTGGGAGACATTGGCGACATATTCGCGTCGGGTTTTTTCCAGCTGCGCTTCTGTGGAAATGTCCATGAACAGGCCGACCGCGCCTTCGATTTTGCCGTTGTCGTTTTTGACGGGTGCGATGGAAGCGTGGATGACGGTCGTGTATTCGGTCAGCTGGAAGGTGGAGATTTCACCCGTCTGCATGGTCTTTTCAAAGGCTTCCCATACTTCCTTGTGGCCGATCACGCGCATACGCGGATCTGGAGAAGCGGTGTTTTTGGCAAACAGCTTTTCAAGCGCAGGATTGATATGGGTGATGTTTCCGGCCTTATCGATGGCGGCAATGCCTTCGGTCATGCCATTTAAAATCTGTACAAGCCGGTTTCTTTCAAATGTAAGCTCGCTGAACGTCTTTTTGAGCGTTTTTGAAAGCCGGTTGAACGACTGCGCCAGCTGTCTGATTTCGCCGAAGGTTTCCTCGTTGACGCGCAGGTCGAAACGCCCGTCCGCCATCTGAAGTGCAACCTCATTCATGCGCCGGATGGGACGGATGATCCGGTACAAAAGCACGTTCAGAATCAGAAACACGATGGGGGTGATGATCAGCATGGTGAGAATCAGCGACCCCGCCAGTGCGCCGCGGGTGGCAAACGCTTCATACTGGGGCATGTACAGGAAAAGCGTGCCGAGCATTTCACCGGCTGCGTTTTTCACGGGAACGCCGACAACGATGATGTCGCCGATGATGCCGACGGACTGCATGCGGACAATGGAGTCCGCATTATTCAGTAATGAGGAATATTTTTCGATATCCAGGATCATCTTTGCGGAAGCCTTGTCGCTCATAAAGCGCACTGCGCCTGTATTGTCTGTGATGATCAGATAGGCATTGATGACGCCTGAATTATCGTCGCCCGTGTCAGCCAAGGACATAATAATGCTTTCAGATACGCGCCCTTCCAGATAATCGGCGACAATGGTGGAAAGCGATTGCGCCTTGGGCGTTAGCTCTGCCGTTCCCAGATTCAGAAACACGTTTCTGGACAGCTGCACAAACAGCATCCAGATCAGCAGCACCATCAGCACAAATGACACAAATACGCTTATGTAAATCCTTGAAAGGAGCGGACTTTTTCTCATGCGCCATAGACCTCAAACCGATAGCCTACGCCGTATACCGTCTTAAGCTCCCAGGAAACGCCTTCTGTGGGAAGCTTCTGGCGGATACGCTTGATATGCGCGTCCACGGTTCTGGTATCTCCGAAATAATCATAGCCCCAGACGCGCGACAGGATCTGTTCGCGCGAAAACACCTGGCCGGGAGTGGAAGTCAGCATGTGGAGGATTTCCACTTCCTTGGGCGTGCAGGGAACAATCTGGCCTTTGATGCGCACCTGGTAATTGTCCAGATTGACCTCCAGCTGCGGAAGGCGTACGATGTTCTTTTCCGTCTCCTGCGGCGCTTCTTCAAATCTTCTGAGCACTGCCTTGATGCGGGCCAGCACTTCGCGAGGGGAGAACGGCTTTACGATATAGTCGTCTGCACCGAGCTCGAGGCCCAAAATGCGGTCGATTTCCTCGCCCTTGGCCGTCAGCATTACGATCGGGACGCGGCTGGTCTGGCGGATGGTTCTGCATACGTCGATGCCGTTCATACCGGGCATCATCAGATCCAGAACGATCAGGTTCGGATTCTCGCTTTCAACCATGGAAAGCGCTTCGGTTCCGCTGAAGGCGGAAACGTGCTGATAGTTCTCGTTATCCAGATAAATTCCGAGCGACTCGTGGACTACGGGGTCGTCATCGCAGATCAGAATCAGGGGGCATTTTGTCATAGTATTCACCTCGTGTATATTCTTTGCTTCTATTATAATGCATTGAAACAGGCGGAGTAAAGCATATTTTCACAAAGCCCAATTTTTATCATATTTTTCGCACAGTTGGCGTGTTTGTTTTGTATTGTTATTTTTCCACCCTTCGGGTATAATGATTAAAGCAAACAATAAATTTACAGATATTGGAGGAAACGCATATGATCAATCTTCCCGATTGGCAGAATCCTCAGGTGATGGAAATCGGCAGAGAAAAAAATCGAACGACGCTGATTCCCTATCGGAATGAAAAACAGGCCGAAAAAATGCAGCGCGCGCTCAGCCCGTTCTATACATCCCTAAACGGCAGCTGGGACTTTTTCTATGCGGATGACGGCGTATGCCCGGAGGATTTTTATCAGCTGGATTATGATGTAAGCGACTGGGACGCGCTGGATGTGCCCGGCAACTGGCAGATGTCCGGCTACGGGGTTCCGCAGTACACAAACGTCGCCTATCCCATTCCGCTGGATCCGCCCTTTGTTCCGGACGACAATCCCGTGGGCCTTTACCGCCGCTGGATCCGCCTTCCGGAGAATCTCGAAAATCAGCGCGTCTATCTCAATTTCGACGGCGTAAACAGCTGCTTTTATGTCTATGTGAACGGCGAAGAAGTGGGATTTTCCAAGGTTTCCCATATGCCCAGCGAGTTTGACATTACCGAATTTGTGCAGGGCGGCGACAATCTGATTGCCGTTAAGGTATTCAAATGGTCGGACGGCACCTATCTTGAGGATCAGGATTTCTGGCGCTTAAGCGGAATTTTCAGGGATGTTTATCTTCTGACCGTGCCTTCTTCCCATGTGCGCGATGTGCGATGCACCGCGGCGCTTGAAAACGCATATAAAGACGGCAGCCTTTGTGTGGAGGCGGATGTACTTGGCTATACGGACTGCGAAGTTGAAATCAAGCTGTATGACGGAAAGACGCTGATTGCATCGAAAAAGCAAAAGGCGGAGGAAACCGTATGCGCAGGCTTTACGGTCAAAGACGTAAAACGCTGGAATGCAGAGGAGCCGAATCTGTATTCGGTAAATGTGCTTCTTATCAAGGACAACCGGATTTTGGAAGTACAGCGCGTGCGCGTAGGCTTTAAGACGGTTGAAATCCGCGACCAGCAGCTGTTTGTAAACGGCGTATCCATTAAGCTTAAGGGCGTCAACCGCCACGATACGCATTCCCAATTGGGCCATGTGACCCCGATGGAGACCCTGCTTCGCGATGTTGTGCTGATGAAGCAGATGAACGTCAACTGCGTTCGCACCAGCCATTACCCGAACGATCCGCGCCTTCTGGATCTGTGCGACGAATACGGACTGTATGTCATCGACGAAACCGATCTCGAATGCCACGGCGCGCAGCACGGGAAATGGGTCAACGGCGATGAGACGAATGTATTTGATTTTTCAAATTCTCCCGAATGGACGAAAGCCTATATCGACCGCGTCGAGCGCATGGTGATGCGCGACAGAAATCATGCCTCCGTCATCTGGTGGTCGCTGGGCAATGAAAGCTATATCGGCGATAACCATGAAAAGATGTATGAGCGCATTTTGGAACTGGATAAAACCCGTCCCATCCACTATGAGGGCGACAGGGAAGCGAATAGGGCGACCGATATGGTATCCGTCATGTATCCGAGCGTCTATACCTTGATTGAGGAAGGCAAGAAGGATGATCAGAAGCCCTATTTCATGTGTGAATACGGACATGCAATGGGCCTTGGCCCGGGTTCCCTTGAAGAATACTGGGATGCGATCTATGCTTCCAAGCGTTTGATCGGCGGCTGCGTCTGGGAGTGGGTTGATCATGGCATGGAGGTGCTTACGGAGGACGGCGAGCGCTATTATGCCTACGGCGGCGATTTCGGCGATGCGCCCAATGATTCAAACTTCTGCGTCGATGCGCTCAATTACCCCGACCGCACGCCGCACACCGGCCTTCTTTCCTTAAAGCATGCGCTGCGTCCCGTGCGCTTCACGCTGAATGCGGACGGTTCCGTTACGATCAAAAACATGCTCGGCTTTACAAGCCTTGATGCGTTTAACGCCGTATTCCGCGTGCTTGTCGACGGCAAATGCGTTGAAAGCGGAAAGATTGATCTTCAGAATGTGCCTGCCGGCGGCGAGAAGACGATTTCCGGCTTCTACAGAAAACCCGAATGCGGAGAAGCGATTCTGGACTTTACGGTCAGCCAGGCTTTCGATACCAAATGGGCGATGGCAGGCCATGAAGTTGTTCGTGAGCAGCTGATTTTAAAGGCTGAGGCGGAAATTGAAATACTGCCCGCAGCAGAGATGCGTCCTTTGACCATCGATGAGGACGATATGTATCTTTGCATCTCCGGCGATGACTTTGACGTGTGGTTTGACGTAAGAACCGGCGAAATGATCAGCTGGGTAGCCGGCGGAAACGAACTGATTGAGTGCGCGCCGCGCGCGAATTTCTTCAGAGCCCGCACGGACAATGATATCCGCATTGCAAAACAGTGGGCAGCCTTCCAGCTGGATAAGCCGCTTCAGGCGCGCCTTATGTCGCTGAAGGTGGAGACCATTTTCCCCGGCTGCGTGCGCGTGACGGTTCAGCACAAGCTTGCGCCCTGCTCCTACCGTCCGCTGATCGAAACGGTGACCCAGTATACCGTTTTCGGAAACGGCGATATCCGCGTGGAAACGGAATACACGCCGCTTACGGACAAGCTTCCGCCGCTTGCGAGAATCGGCATGCAGATGGTCATGCCTGCGGCGTATGACAGGCTTTTGTGGTACGGCCGCGGCATCGGCGAGAGCTATCCGGACATCAAGATGCACGCGCCCATCGGCCTTTACGAGTGCCTTGTGGACGACACGCACGAGCCCTATGTCCGTCCGCAGGAAAACGGCGCGCATGCGGATACCCGCGCGTTTGCCGTAACCGATAATCTGGGCATGGGCATCATGGTCATTTCCGAAAAGGCGCTTGGCGACGGACTTTCCTTCACCGCGCATGATTATACGGATGAAAATCTCAATGCCGCTGCCCATACGCCCGAGCTTGAAAGCGCGCAGGCCACCGTCCTCTCCATTGACTACGCGCACGGCGGCATCGGAAGCAATATCTGCGGACCCGAGCCCATGGAGCAGTATAAGCTGTATCTCAATAAGCCCGCGGCATTTGCGTTCGTCATGCGCCCCTATAATCGCCAGAACCTGGATCTTACGGTCGGCATGCGCATGATTCCCGAAAACGTATAAACAAATATAATACGGGGCGCTTAAGAAACTGCGGCGTCCCGTATTTTTTCGCCTTTATTGAAGAAGTCCGCGCCGGTATGTTTCCGGAGCGGACTTTGTTTGATTTGATTATTTTGCCATTTCGATTGCGCGGGTTTCGCGGATGACGTTTACCTTGATCTGGCCCGGGTATTCCATCTCGGCCTCGATGCGCTTTACGATCTCCTTGGCGAGAATGAGCGTACCTGCGTCGTTGACGTCCTCGGGACGGACCATGATGCGAACCTCGCGGCCCGACTGGATGGCGTAGGACTTGTCTACGCCGTCAAAGGAATTGGCGATTTCCTCAAGCTTCTGAAGGCGCTTGATGTAGTTTTCCAGAGACTCGCGTCTTGCGCCGGGGCGCGCGGCGGAGATTGCGTCGGCGGCCTGAACGAGCACAGCTTCAACGGTCTGGGGTTCTACGTCATTGTGGTGCGCCATGATGGCGTTGATTACGGCTTCGCTCTCATGATACTTTCTGGCAAGCTCCGCGCCGATGGTGACGTGGGTGCCTTCGACTTCGTGGTCGATGGCCTTTCCGATGTCATGCAGAAGTCCTGCGCGCTTGGCGAGCTGTACGTCTGCGCCGAGTTCAGCGGCCATAACGCCGGCCAGGTGAGAAACCTCAACGGAATGCTTCAGCACATTCTGGCCGTAGCTGGTGCGGTATTTCATGCGGCCGAGCAGGCGGACCAGCTCGTGATGCAGGGAGTGCTGGTTGGTATCGAATACGGCGGACTCGCCGGCTTCGCGGATCTGATTGTCCACTTCGCGTTTGGCTTTGTCGACCATTTCCTCGATGCGCGCCGGATGGATGCGTCCGTCCATGATGAGCTTTTCAAGCGCAACGCGGGCGACTTCGCGGCGAACGGGATCGAAACCGGAAATAATAACGGCTTCGGGCGTGTCGTCAATGATGAGGTCTACGCCGGTGGCGGTTTCGAGGGTGCGGATGTTTCTGCCTTCGCGGCCGATGATGCGGCCCTTCATGTCGTCATTGGGGAGCGCGACGACGGAAACCGTGGTTTCTGCCACGTGGTCGGCGGCGCACTTCTGAATGGCGAGGGAGATGATGTTGCGCGCTTTTTTGTCGGCTTCCTCTTTGGCGCGGGATTCGATATCGCGCACGATGAGGGCGGCGTCATGATAGGCGTCCTTCTGGATGCGGTCCATCAGAATCTGACGGGCTTCTTCCATGGTCATGTTGGAGATGCGCTCCAGCTCCGTCTGCTGCTTGTTGTGCATATCCTGCGCAGCGGCTTCGAGGCGCTCGGCTTCCTTGTACTTTTCGTTGAGCGACGCTTCACGGGCATCGAGAGCGTCATATTTTTTGTCGAGTGCTTCTTCGCGCTGATTTACTCGGCGCTCAAGGCGTGTAACTTCTGCTCTGCGATCACGAACCTCTTTGTCCAGATCGGACTTGAGGCTGATAATTTCTTCCTTAGCGGAAAGAATGGCTTCCTTTTTCTTATCCTCGGCTTTGCGGGTTGCATCATCCAAAAGGTTTTTAGCGAATTCTTCCGTCCTGCCGATTTTTTTCTCCATTACGGATTTGCGATACAGAAAACCGCCGGCACATCCGGCTGCCAGAGCAATCAGTACGACGACAATCGTAATGATTGGATTCATGTTTGTCTTCTCTCCTCCTTCTTATTTTCTCTTTTTCTTGAAACGGCAAAGCCGCTTATATTAGTGTAATTGCCCAAGTTTAGGCAGATTAACAGATAGATTTTACACTTTTTTGAAACTAAAGTCAATAAAACAAAGGCTCTGCACGACAACTTAATATTAAGAACTGGATAAATTGTACATATTTATATATACAAAGCCGATATTTAGTACTTTTTAAGTCATGTTCATATCAAATTTGACGGGTATAATTGCATTTTGAAAGTATTTACGCCAGAAGCGTATAGAAGTGCGCCCTATTCTGAATGGTATTGAAGTGG
>JAEDIV010000112.1 GCA_016296675.1 Clostridia bacterium | reverse complement strand
GATCCCTGCTTTAAGAAAGAATTACCGCTACAGCTTTTCAATAAATTTTACCGATCCTGCCTTCAAGTCCCTGATGATTCTGGCCGTGCCCGCGCTTCTTTCCATGGCGGTCAACGAGCTCAATCATATGATCGACCGCATGCTTGCCTCTTCCTTAAATCCCGGCGATATTTCCGCCATGACCTACGCATTCAAACTCATAACCTTCATGATCGGCGTACTGGTTGTTCCGCTTACGACCATCAGTTTTTCAAAGATGTCCAAAGAAGCAGTCAAAAAGGACGCTTCCGCCATGATTCCTCATGTGCACCGCAGTCTCTCTCTTTTGCTTTTCGCCATTCTTCCGATCGTCATGATGGCAGCAGTCATGTCAGAAGACGTCATTCGTCTCGCCTACGGGCGCGGGCAGTTTGACGAACAAAGCGTCGTCATCACCGGAACCGTATTTCTTTTCTACGTGGTCGGCGTACCGTTTTTCGGTGTAAGAGATCTTATGAACCGTGTTTTCCATTCCCTTCAGGACACCAAAACGCCGATGATCATCGCCGCAGTTTCGATGGCAGCCAACATCCTTTTGAATCTCTTTCTCAGAAAGATTATGGGCGTTAACGGACTGGCGTTTGCAACCGGTATCGCTGCGCTGATCGGCGTAGTTCTCCTGTTTGTTTCGCTTTCAAAGCGACTGAAAAATGTATTCACCTTAAAGCTTTTAAAGGAACTGGTCAAAATCGTCCTGGCATCTGTTGTATCGCTTGTCACAGCGATTCTTATAAAGCATATTGTCCCCGAATCCTATGCGACATCCACAACCCTTTTAAGGCTCGTTGCCGTGTGCGGCGTTTCTTTAATCGTTTATATTGCTGCATGCAGCCTCCTGCGCCTTGAGCAAATGAACAGCCTTCTTTCATTATTCAAGAGAAGATAATCCCGGAGGATACCTATTATGGATGAACAACGCCTGATTTCCACTGGTTTTAAAACCGAGGAAGACGATATCGAATATTCCCTGAGGCCGAAAACGCTTTCTGAATATTTTGGACAAACCAAAGTAAAGGAAAGCCTGAGCGTATACATGCAGGCCGCCACTGCCAGGCGTGAGCCTCTGGATCATATTCTGCTCTATGGCCCTCCCGGTCTTGGTAAAACCACGCTTGCCGGCATCATTGCCTCCGAAATGGGCCACAACATTCGCGTGACGAGCGGTCCTGCCATCGAGCGCCCGGGCGATCTTGCCTCCATTCTCACCAATCTCAATGCAGGCGATATTCTGTTTATCGATGAAATTCACCGTCTCAGCCGTTCTGTTGAAGAGGTTTTGTATCCTGCGATGGAAGACTATGCGCTGGATATTATGATCGGAAAGGGCCCCTCCGCGCGCTCTATCCGTCTGGATCTTCCGAAATTCACCCTCATCGGCGCAACCACACGCGCCGGCATGCTGACCAATCCTCTGCGCGACCGCTTCGGCATCACGTTCAGGCTTGAGCTGTATTCGCCGGAAGAACTTTCCGTTATCGTCAAGCGCAGCGCACAGATTTTGAAAATCGAATGTTCCAAAGAAGGCGCGCTTGAAATCGCCCGTCGTTCGCGCGGAACGCCCCGTATTGCCAATAGACTCATCAAGCGCGTTCGCGATTTCGCCGAGGTCATGGCCGGCGGCGTGATTGATGAAGCGGTTGCCAAAAAGGGCCTTGACATGCTGGAAGTTGATTCTCTCGGCCTTGACAGAACCGATCGCGCGATGCTCGGCGCAATGATTGAGAAATTCGGCGGTGGACCGGTCGGCCTCGACACCCTTGCTGCAACCACCGGCGAAGACGCCATTACGATTGAAGACGTATACGAACCGTATCTTCTTCAGCTTGGCTTTATTATGCGAACTCCCCGCGGACGCGTTTGCACGCCCCGCGCCTATGCCCATCTGGGCTATGCTGCTCCGAATCCCGCAGGCGATCAAAAGCAAATTTCCATGGACATCTGACATAAGAAAAGAGCGATACATTATCCATGAAAACCTCTGATTTTCTCTACGATCTTCCCGAAAGCCAGATTGCGCAGACGCCCGTTGAACCGCGCGATCATTCAAGGCTTCTTGTATATGACAGAAAAACCAAAACCATTGAGCACAAACACTTTTATGATGTAATTGATTATCTTAACGCCGGAGACGTTATGGTCATCAATCAGACGCGCGTTATTCCTGCGCGCCTGTACGGCGTTCGGTCCGGCGGCGGCGCTTGTGAGTTTCTTTTGCTTAAGCAGCTTGCGCCCAAGAAATGGGAAAGCCTTGTGCGTCCCGGCGCCAAACTCAAGGTTGGCAAAACCGTTTCCATCGGAGACGGCAAGATGACTGCGACCATCGTCGGCGAAGCGGAAGGCGGCGCGCGCATTGTCGAGTTTGAATGCGAAGGAACCTTTGAAGAGACGCTGGATGAGCTGGGCGAGATGCCGCTCCCTCCCTACATTCATGAACGTCTGGCCGATAAAAACCGCTATCAAACCGTCTATGCCAAGGAAGACGGTTCTGCAGCCGCGCCGACGGCCGGGCTTCACTTTACCCCGGAGCTCCTTGAAAAAATCAGGAAAAAGGGCATTGTTATCGCGCCGGTGCTTCTGCACGTAGGCCTTGGCACCTTCCGCCCCGTAAAAGCCGAGAATGTGGAAGACCACGAAATGCATTCGGAATACTATGAAGTATCCGAAGAAACCGCCCAAATCATTCAAAAGGCAAAAAAAGAGGGGCGCAGGATCGTGGCCGTCGGGACGACGAGCGTACGAACGCTCGAGGCATCATCCAGCGAAAGCGGCATGGTCGAAGCCAAAAAGGCATGGACCCAGATCTTTATAACGCCGGGATACTCTTTCCATGCAGTCGATGCGCTGATTACGAATTTCCACCTCCCCGGCTCCACTCTTCTTATGCTGATTTCTGCGCTCATGGGCAGAGAAGAAGCTTTGCGCGCGTACAATATTGCCGTAAAAGAAAACTATCGTTTTTTCTCCTTCGGCGATGCAATGATGATTCTATAAGCCTTAAAGGAACACATATGAAAACTACGCTCATCTTTGTCAGACACGGCTTCAGCGTGTCCAATGATCAGAAATACTTTACGGGCAATCTGGATATACCGTTAACGGAACTCGGCAGGCTCCAGGCCGAAAAATGTGCCGAATATCTGAAAGAATTCTCTGTTGACTATATCTATGCAAGCGATCTTTCCCGCGCAATGGATACGGCAAAGCCGATTTCAGAAGCCTTTCATATGCCTGTTCATCCGGTTCCCGCCCTTCGCGAAATTCAGGCCGGCGAGTGGGAAGGCGTAAAGTTCACGGATCTTGATCTGCGCTATCCCCAATCCTATCGTATATGGCGCACGGACATCGGAAACGCCGTTTGCGACGGCGGAGAAAGCGTACAGCTGTTTTCAGAAAGAATTCTGAAAAGCACAGGCGAGATTGCTAAGCGCCATACGGGCAAAACCGTCGTCATTGTCACCCACGCAACGCCCATCCGCGTGATTTCCACCGTTGCAGACGGTTTGCCAATTCATAGAATGGCGGAAATTCCCTGGGTCAGCAACGCCTCCATCAGCATTTTTGAATATGAAGACGGAGAATATACACTCGTCAAAAAAGACATCACAGAGCATTTGGGCGATATGAAAACCGCCCTGCCCAAGAACGTATAAAAGCGCATTCGCTTTTGCCCTTTCAATCGGGATTTTTGATTCAGAAGCATTATGAAAATCAAAGTTTTCTTTCGAACACTGCTTTCTCTGATTGTGATCATCCTCTTTTTGTCGGCATGTCCGTTTTTGATCACAACCGGCGGAGATGTGTCCAGCATTCCTGTTGTGACGCCTACGCCCACTCCGACACCCACGCCTTCGCCGACCCCAACACCAACGCCCACACCTACCCCAACGCCGACACCCTCCCCGACGCCCACGCCTTCTCCGACACCCATCGCCAGTAAAGCGACCAACGTTCAGACGGACAATCTCGTTCGCGAAACGGCTACACCCTCCCCGACGCCCACACCTACGCCAACGCCCACCCCGACACCGACACCCACTCCTTCTCCAACGCCAGCTCCGGTCATCGTTTCGCTCCCCATGAACGATTTCTCAATCGGTCCTGTTCCCAAAGCGGAGAACTATACCGAAGACGGATATGAAGACAGCACGATCTCGGTAAAAGTCGGACATGAACAAGTCGGTTACAGCCGATATAACTACGCATACGTAAAAATCGCGCATCCCAGCCAGCTCCGCACCGCGCTGGGCGGCGATGTAAATAAAGCGTATTACGCAAGCATGTATAAAATGGCGCTGCGCAATAACGCAATTGTTGCAATCAATGGCGATTTCTATCCTCACCGCAGGGGCAACCTCATCATCCGTCAGGCAACTACGCTTCAAAACGGCAACGGCACCGATCTTGACATGCTCTTTATTGACTTCAATGGAGATTTCCATCTTTATCACAACAATGAAGTCCCTCAGGGCATTGAAGAAATGAAGGGCAACACCTATCAGGCGTTTTCCTTCGGTCCAGCGCTGATTATCGACGGAGTGATTCAAGACGATCTTCTCGATCCCGATTATGATTTTGGCCTGGAATCTGTCAATCCCCGAACTGCTATCGGACAGCTCGGGCCGCTTGAGTATCTTATCGTCGTCGTTGATGGACGCCGTTCTTCCTCGTATGGCGTAACTACTCAGGTTCTTGCGGAATACATGCTTGAAAAGGGCTGCAGGCAGGCGTTCAATCTCGACGGCGGCGGTACAAGCTACATGTTCTTCCAGGACAGAATCTATAACTTAACGACCGGCAACCACAGAAGCATGTACGATATTCTCTACTTTGCTACTGCTGAGAGCAATGAATAATATGAAAGAGTTTTTCAAAATGTATCCCTTAAGCCCGTACGGCGCAATGATATCCGCTGCGCTTTTTCTCTGGCTGTTTGTCTCGCTGAAATCGGCAAAGCCTTTAAAAAAGCAGAAGAGCGCTAAACTAACCCGTTCCGCTTTGATTGCGCTTTTTGCTTTTTCTGTCCCAGTCGGCTTTGTCTTTTCCCGCCTTCTCTGGTGCGTTTCGAACTATCAGGATTATCTGATGAATCCCGCATCCATCTATAAGGTATGGGAAGGCGGCCTCTCCCTTTGGGGCTTCATCCTGGGATTCTGGCTCACATCAATCCTGTATTCAAAGCATATCGGCGTATCAGGCGCTTATGCGCTTGACGCTTTTGCCGTTGGACTTCCGCTTTTCATCTTCATTCTGCGTTTGTCCGAAGTGTTTACAGGTCAGGGCGTAGGAAGAATCATCACCTATGATTTTCTCATAAATCCCGTTTTCACCGTCTATGACATTCATGGCGAGGCGCGTTTTAGCGTGTACCGGCTGGAGAGCGTCTATGCGCTGATCCTTTTCATCGTCATGTGCGTTCGGTTCAAAAAGTATCCGCGGAAAAACACGAATGCACGCGGCGATCTGTGGCGGTATGCCGTCGGCGCATACGCAATGGCGCAGATCGTTTTTGAAAGCATGCGCGAAGACGACTATATGCGCTTTGGATTTGTTCGCGTATCTCAGGCTCTGGCAATTCTCATTCTTTTGATTTTCGCCTTTTTCTATGTTGCGCGTCTTAAAAAATCGGGCCTTCTGAAGCTTCATTTTCTTTGGATGATTCCGCTCACGCTTATCGGCGCCGCACTGACCATCTATCAGGAATTTATGGTTGATGCCGCCCTTCACACTGAAAAGGAACACCTGATCATGTTCTTGGCTGCATTCCTTCTGTTTGCTCCCTCGCTCTTCTCGATCAAAAGAATTTCAAAGCGCAAAAAGTAAGCGCGATGATTACGCACAAAGGATTGTTTTTATGTCTAAAGTATCCGTTGTATCCTGTCCGGATTATGAACTGAGCACAGTGCAGTCTGCGCTTTTCGATCTTCTTCGCCCTATCGGCGGACTGGATTTTGTGATCCCCGGCATGAAAATCATTATAAAGGCAAATCTCGTCAGCATGATGAAGCCCGAATCCGCAGCGACTACACATCCGACGCTTTTGTACGCGCTTTCCCGGATGCTCGTTGAAAAGGGCGCAGAAGTTGTCATCGGAGACAGCCCCGGCGGTTTATATACCTCCCCTTACGTCAATCAGGTATACGCGGCAACCGGCCTTAAAAAGGTTCTGGAGACAGGCGCAAAGCTCAATCAGAACTTCAGCCACAAACATGCCGATAACCCGTCCGGTGTCATCGTCAAGGATCTTGAATACACGTCGTATCTGGACGATGCGGATGTGATCATCAATTTCTGCAAGCTCAAAACGCACGGCATGATGGGCATGTCTGCCTGTGTCAAGAACATGTTCGGCGTAATTCCCGGAACATACAAACCGGAATATCACTACAAATACCCCAAGCACACGCAGTTTGCCGATATGCTCATTGACTTAAACGAGCGTTTCCCCCAGAGACTTGTGATTGTAGACGCCGTAACGGGAATGGAAGGAAACGGACCGACGGCAGGAACGCCTCGCCATATCGGCGCATTGCTCGCCTCCGATTCCCCCTATGCCTGCGACCGCATCTGTGCAAAGATCATCGGCCTTGATGAAAAGGAGCTTGAGACCATTCAGGCTGCCGAAAAACGCGCTCTCAACGATGAAATCGAATTGTACGGCAATCCCGACGCGTTTGCTTTATCCGATTATCAGCTTGTCCGAACCCGGAAGGAAACCGATTTTGGCCACGGACATTCCTCCCTCATCGGCGGTCTTCTCGGTAAGTTCATTCACTATGCGCTTTGCAGTGTTCCCAGTGTAAAAAAGAAAAGCTGCGTAGGCTGCAAAAAATGCATGAATATCTGTCCGGCAAAAGCGATCCGAATGAAAAACGGCAAACCCGTCATCGACCGCAAAGCCTGCATCCGCTGCTTCTGCTGTCAGGAATTCTGCCCGGTCGGCGCAATGAAGGTAAAGCGGCCCATTATCGCCAGAATCCTGAACCGCTGACATCAGCCGAAAGGAAACACGATCATGCACTTTTCAAAGGCAAAAGGCATTCTTTCTCCAGGAAACGGTATGAATCTATACCGCGGCTGCTCACACGGCTGCATCTACTGCGATTCCCGAAGCCGATGCTATCAGATGCACAATGATTTTGAGGACATCGAGGTCAAGGAAAACGCGATTGAACTTTTGGAAAAAGCGCTTTTGCGCAAACGGCAAAAATGCATGATTGCTACCGGCGCAATGACAGATCCCTATATCCCGCTTGAAATGACCATCGAGCATACCAAAAAAGCCCTGCTTTTGATCGAAAAGCACGGCTTTGGTTTATCCATACAAACGAAATCCAATAGGATTTTAAGAGATATTGATCTTCTTGACGCTATCAACCGAAAAACGAAATGCGTGGTCAGTATTACGGTTACGACCTCTGACGACCGTCTGTGCCGCATTCTGGAGCCCAATGTATGCGCAACTTCGGACAGAATCAACGTCCTTCATGCGCTTCATGAAAGAAATATCCCAACCGTCGTATGGCTTTCTCCCATTCTGCCCTTTATAAACGATACAAAGGAGAATATCGAATCCATTCTTTGCGCATGCAGGGACGCGGGCGTATACGGCGTCATCTTCTTCGGCGCGGGGCTGACGCTCAGAGAAGGCAACCGAGAGTATTTTTACGAGAAGCTTGACGAATCCTTTCCGGGGCTCAAAAAGGAATATGCGCGCAGATACGGCTATTTATACGAAGTACTGAGCCCGGATAACGATCGCCTTTCCCGTTTTTTTCATGAAACATGCGAAAGATTCGGACTTATCCACGATAACGATCGGCTTTTCTCCTATTTTCACGAATTTCCTGAAAAGTCGTCCGCTCGGCAGATCTCCATATGGGACGATCTCATAAAGTAATTGACAGAATATCCTTTTCAAATGCCGTCCATGGATCCTCCATGGGCGGTGTTTTTGCAAATGTCATATCCTCCCCCGTTATCGGATGGCGGAAGGAATACCTGTAAGACCAAAGCGCAATCCGGTTTTTCTTTATTTTGCTTCCGTACTTCATATCGCCCGCAAGCGGCATTTTTCTTGAAGCAAACTGAACCCGTATCTGGTGCGAGCGTCCTGTTTTGAGAAGGGCCTTCACTAAAGAAAGATCTGATTCATCGTCGTACCGAACGACTTCGTAATCCAGCGCTGCGTCCTTTACGCCCTTTCTTTCGCGGCTGACCACATAGGTTTTGTTCTTCTGCTTGTCGTGATACAAAAGATCCGTAAGCGTTCCTTCCTTTGCCTGCAAAGCGCCCTGACAGATCAATAAATATTCCTTTTTTGCCCGGTGCGCAGCAATTGCTTCGGATAAAAGCGCAGCTGTCTTTCCGTCCTTTGCATAGATCATTACGCCGCCGACATCCTTATCCAGCCTGTGAACACAAAAAATGCGTTTTGCGTTCAGCTGCCCGGAAAGCGCATCCGGCATACCGCCGTCTTCCGACAGCATTCCTGCCGGTTTTACGCAGGCAACCAAATACGCATCTTCATAGAGAATTTCGATATCCATCTTCGCACCAACTCGTTTTTTCTTTGTATTATATCATCAATCGCTTGTCTTTACAACGAGAAGCAGACAGGCGCCCTATATATGGACGCCTGTCTCAGATCATCAACAAACCTCCGGGAGAGGTATGGAGAGGGAGCACACTTCCTCTC
>JAEDIV010000111.1 GCA_016296675.1 Clostridia bacterium | reverse complement strand
GACGCAAAGAAGGACAAGCTTGTTTTGATCACCGACTGCACCCGCGCCGGTGGCCTGACCGACGGCGAATACACCCTTGGCGGTCAGCCGATCTTTGTTAAGGGCGTAGAGTGCCGCCTGGCAGACGGAACCATCGCGGGCAGCGTTCTTAAGCTCAACGAGGCCGTTCGCAACATGCACAACAGCTATCGCCGCCTGCCGCTTCACAAGGTCGTCAAGATGGCTTCCCTGAATCCTGCCAAGGCTATCGGCATTGACAAGACCAAGGGCTCCATCGAAATCGGCAAGGATGCAGACTTCTGCTTCGCCGACGACGAGATCAATATCAGCCGCACCATCCTGCGCGGCCGCACCATTTACGAGGCTTAATCCCAAAGGGTAAATCATAGGAGGTAAGGGAATATGGAACTCAAAATCAAAGCGCCCCTCGATCTCGGCTTTTACCCCATGGTGAAATTCGTTGACGAGTTCAACGCCGATGTCGCCAAGTCTGAAAAGCAGTTAATCGCTGTAAGCGTTATCCGCAACCAGGGCTACACTCACACCCTCAAGATGGACGTTTTCAAAGACGGCATCGATGACGAACGCAACTGCAAGGTCGTAGAGCGCATCGTAAAGACGTTCCTCTGGGTCTACGGCGGCTACAAAATCGTGATCGCAGGATCCAAAGTGATCTATGAGCATATCGCCAAGTGCTACGCCGCCGACGGCGAACGCGCTTTTGACAACGACTTCATGGCTGGTGTTTACGAACATCCCTTTGAGGTTGAATTTGTTGCCTGCCCCAATTGCGCGCCCGAGACCAATGAGTCTGCCAGCCCTGTCGGCCGCCATCTGGACGGCTGCCGCATCGGCTTTGACGCAGGCGGATCCGACGTGAAGGTTTCTGCGGTCATCGACGGCGAAAGCGTATATTCTGAAGAAATTATCTGGCATCCCAAAACCCAGACCGATCCCAACTATCACTTTAACGGCATCCGCAATGCCATGCTCAAGGCTGCCGAGAAGATGCCCCGCGTAGACGGCATCGGCGTTTCCTCCGCAGGCGTTTACATCGACAACCGCGCCATGGTTGCTTCCCTTTTCATCAAGCTTTCTCCGGAAGACAAGGAAAAGTGCAAGAACATCTATCTTGATGTTGCCAAGACCATCGGCGATATGCCCATCGAAGTTGCCAACGACGGCGATGTTACCGCTCTTGCCGGCGCGATGGAATTAAATGACAACCGCGTACTCGGCATTGCCATGGGTACCAGCGAAGCAGGCGGCTATGTTGACGGAAACGGCAACATCACCGGCTGGCTCAACGAGCTCGCGTTCGTTCCCGTAGACATGAACCCCGAAGCGATGGTGGACGAATGGTCCGGCGACATCGGCTGCGGCGTCAAGTACTTCTCCCAGGATTCCGTCATCAAGCTCTGTCCCGCTGCGGGCATCGAGCTGGACGACAACCTGACCTTGGCCGAGAAGCTTAAGTATGTTCAGACCCTCCATGCAAACGGAGATCCCAGAACCACCGCCATCTACGAAACCATCGGCGTATACTTCGGCTATCAGCTCGCCTACTATGCCAAGTACTACGACATCGCCCACGTTCTCATCATGGGCCGCGTAACCTCCGGCACCGGCGGACAGATCCTCCTTGCCAAGGCCAGGGAAGTTCTCGAGGCCGAATATCCTGAGCTTGCGAAAAAGATGCAGCTCCACATCCCCGACGAAGCCAGCCGCCGCGTAGGTCAGTCCGTAGCAGCCGCGAGCCTGCCGCTGATCAAGTAAGATATTCTATAAAAGCCGTCTCGGAAGAGGCGGCTCAAGCCATCAAAAAAGGTACTTTTTGATGTCTTGAGTCAAAACCTTCGATTTTGACTGTTCCCTTTACACAAGGGAGCCTTTTGGAAATGTGACCATAAAAAAGCTTTCGGATCAAAACGATCCGAAAGCTTTTTCTTTAATTCAGAACATATTCGCCGGTGGCAAAGGATTTCCGCTTCTGGAGCCACTTGCCTTCCGTGAAGTCCGGGATCGGAACAGGCATGCCGCCCATGGCAGCGGACTGCTCGGAGAGGGCAGTGATGACCATCCAGCTGGCGGTGTCGTAGGTATCGATCGGAGGGCATTCGTTTTTCTGTACGCTCTCGATGAAGGCGCGAAGAACCAGGTAGTCCATGCCGCCGTGGCCGCCTCTTAAGCCGAATTCCTCGTATTCCTTCCAGAGGGGATGTTCGTATTCCTTCATATAGGGTTCGTCGCTTTCCCAGGTGTGGGTCCAGTGGTTGGGATCGCTGACGGTTCTGCCATCGATGTAGATACCGCGGTTGTCCTCCTGCCAGATGCCCTTGGTGCCCTGTACGCGGCCGCCTCTGGAATAGGGGCGGGGGAGGGTGCAGTCGTGGGTGAGGACGATGGTTTCGCCGTTTGCGCACTTGATCAGGGTGGTCATGATGTCGCCCTGATTGACCTGGGCGTTTGCCAAGGGGGAATCGGCTCTGTTTTCCTGGAGCCACTCATGAAGGCCTGCGGCTTTGGAGGCCATGGCGACCAGGCTTACCATGCGGTTTCCTCGGTTGATTTTCAGGTATTCGCAGATGGGGCCGAGTTCGTGGGTGGGGTAGAGCTCAGCGTTGCGCTGGAGGAAATGGCGCTGGCGATAGTGGCGGTTGATATCGCCGTTTCCGATTTCGTCGCGCAGGTCGTGCTGATAGCCGCCCTGGCAATGGACGAGCGTTCCGAAAATGCCCTGCTTGACCATGTTGAGAAGGGTCATCTCTTCTTTTCCGTAGCAGCAGTTTTCAAGCAGCATGCATTCGATGCCGGTTTCTTCCTTCGCGCGCACGAGCTTCCAGCATTCCTCAACCGAGGTCGCGCCGCCGACTTCGATGGCGACCTTCTTGCCGCATTTCATGGCGGCTACGGCGATTTCAATATGGGTTTCCCAGCTGGTGAACACGCAAACTGCGTCCACATCGTCGCGGCAGATGACTTTTCTGTAATCGGTTTCGCCGTCTGGGCGATAGGGACGGTTTTTCCCGATCAGGTCCTGACCGTTTTTTACGCGGTCCTCATATACGTCGCACACGCATGTGACTTCAACATCCGGCATCTGAATGAGGGTTTCCGTCTGTCCCATGCCGCGTCCGCCAAGACCAATGATGCCCAAGCGAACCGTTGCGCCTTTTTCACCCATCTTCATGTAAATCGTCCTCCTGGTAGATTGTTATGCATGTATTGTATATCACGATTGATTAAAATGCAAGGTATTACGGCTGGAAGGAGTAGGTTCCAAGCGATATATCTTTTGTTTTGGTTCCGTTTTTAAGCTGCGCGCGGATTGCGATGGTTCCGCCCTCGCTGCTGATTTCAAACTGGGCGGGGAGGGCATAGGCATTTAAAATCTTGAATGCTGTGCCTTTTTGCGTAAGCGTTATGGAACTTATATCCCATCCGTCGGCATCGCCGCTTTGATGGACGATGAATCTGTTTGCGTCATACTGGACAAGGATGGCGGGATGCTCACTTGTGAAAAATGCTTTTATGTCCGAAGGATTGAGTACGACGGTTTCTTCTGTCAGAATCTCGGCTTCTTCAGAAGAAAGCAGAACGGGCGGCAGCGTGGGCGCGGGCGTCGGCGTTGCCTCGGCTTTTACCGGCTCAGGCGTTTTGGCAGTTTCGGGCGCTTTTGCGGATTCGCTCTCTTTTCCGGCTTCAGGCATTGAAAGCTCAGGCGCGTCTTCTTCGGCCCGGGCGGACATGGGATCGACGTTCATCAGATTGTTCAGCGCCGATTCATCCATAATGAAGCGGATGGGCTTGCCTGCATAGGCGCCGTCCCTGTAAAACAGAGGGGTTTCCAGCGTACAGCCGGCGGGATAAGTTGCGCGCAGACGCCAGGCGCCATTTTCATCGGAAAGCTGGATATAGGTTTCAGCGGTTTTCACATTTCCCGCGGAGCGGATAATTTCGGAGCCTTCAAGAATATGAATGGCAACATTGAGCGCGCTGTTTTCATGATTGCGGGGGGTGACAGAGATTTTTCCGGTCTTGCGCTGGTATTTGAAATTCAAGGTGCCGAGCTTTTCGGCGTTTTCCGGAAGCGTGAAATCGTATTCTCCGTTGTTGTTTGTGATTGTGATGGAAGATGCTGAAGACTTATGGATCTGCGCTTCACATTCGATGGAATCGCGCTTTTCGGTTACGCGCATAAGCAGCGTAATGATCTGGCTTTCTTCGTTTTTTTGCTGCGCAATGATCACGCGCGGACCGTTCAGATTCGCAATATCAATTGCGCCGGCGGCGTTGAAAATGCGAAGAGAAGCAGAGGCGCTTTTCTTAAGGAGGAGAAATTCAAGGCTAAGGGTGCCGTGGTCTTCCTTCGGAAGAACATCGATATTGGCAGAACCGGTTTCTACGCTGATACCGGTGTAGTTGCCCGTTTTGCTGTTTGCATAAACGTTGATTTCGCTGCCTTCTGCAGGACGCAGATCGATTCCGTTGCCGTCGGGCGTGCGGATTTCGGACACAAATGTGTTTTCTTCGTTCTTGGAGGCGGCAAGAAGGTATCCTGTGCCGTTTGAAAGGACATCAATTGTATCCATGGCATAGATTGCGCCGTCCGCGCGGAGGATGTTCTGAAAGGTATCCCCGCATACGCGGCAGGTGTATTTGATGATTCCGAGCTGGCTCTCGGTGGGCTGAACTGTGATGTCGCCGTCGTTCAGCCTGTGGGAACCTTTGTATGCCCAGTCGCATACTTTGCAGTAGCGGATGTGCCATCTTTCATCGTGCGGCTTCCACTGGCCGTAGTCGTGCTCAAGCTGAGGGATCTCCAAAGAATCCACCTGACCGCAGTCCGGGCATGTGCGCGACTGAAGACCTGCCTGACGACAGGTTGCCTTGCGGATGATCACAAATTCACCCCATGCGTGTCCGGGATTCTTTTCGCCTTCGGTGAAGGAATAGGAATAACTGCAAAGGGTGCAGGCGTAGCTTGTTTCGGCAGGCGCCTGACAGGTGGCAGGTTTGAAGGACGAGGTCAGGATATGGGAATCCGAGCGCGTTTCACCGCATTTGCTGCATGCGGCGCTGTGTCCGCTTTCACCGTTGTTTGTATAACTCCATGCGTGCTCGCAGTCTTCAGACAGCGCTGAGACCGCGGTAAGCATGAGAAAAAGAATCATCAAAATATAGGGTATATGAATGCGTTTCAAGGAAACACCTCCTCACCTCAACATATTACATGTTTTAGGCGAAAAAGTCAAACATATTTCAGTATATTTCGAAAGCTTTACTGTAACCGTTTTGGGGCTGAAATATACCCTCGCTTCCTATGAGAAAGCGAGGAAAAGTATTGAAAAACTATGCTTCAAAAAAACGGGCTTCCAGCATAGCGCACAGCGCATGATATACCGGAAGGTGGTTCTCCTGAACATCCGCAGGACATGTGCCCGGCACAATGATCGATACATCGGCGATATCTTTAAGCACACCGCCGTTTCCGCCGGTCAGGGCGATGGTTTTCATTCCGATTGCTTTGGCGGTAAGGACGGCATTTCTGACATTCTCAGCATTTCCGCTTGTGGAAATCCCGAGAAGAACATCGCCCTTGCGTCCATAACCGTATGCCTGCTGGGCGTATGTATAAGCGGCGTCCTCGTCGTTTGCAAAGGCGGTGGAAAGCGACGGATGACCGGTGAGGGCGATTGCGGGGAGCGCGCCCTGAAGATGGGAAAGGATGCTGGACGGATCGTCGGTTATGCGCCTTTTCAGATAGAATCCCTTCATGAGTTCGCCAACGATGTGCTCGCTGTCTGCGCAGCTTCCGCCGTTTCCGCAGACGAGGAGCTTTCCCCCGGATGCGTATGCGTCGCGGATCAGAATATAGGAAGCCATCAGAGCTTCGCGGATGGAAAGCAGATGGGGGTATTTTATAAAAAGCTTTTCAAAGTGTAAAAGTACGTTTGCGTTGTCTTCTTCTGTTTTTTGCATGGGATCGATATCAAGCGCATATACGGCGGTCATGATCGCTGCATAATCGCCGAGTTCTTCTCCGGTTTCGGCGGGAAGGATGGAAAGGTGGTCATACGCGAGGGGAAGCGCTTCGGCCTTCAGCGCTTTTTCCATTGATGGGCGGATGAAAGATTCAGCGCGCTGAAAAATGCTGCCGATTACGATTTTTTCCGGATTCAGCGTATCGGTAAGGATCGCCAGCGCATGACCAAGCTTTTCTCCGATGCATTCAAAAAGACAGAGCGCATCCGGATCGCCTGAACATGCATATTCGTTTAAAAGCCTTGCGTCGGCAGAAATATGACCGTCTTTACGCCATGCGGGTTCCTTTCCGAGGGAGAGCCTGGAATCTGTATACGCTTTCACCATCTTTTCAATGCCGCCGCCTGAGCACCAGCCTTCAAAGGAACCATATTTTCCATAGCCTTCCGGGCCTTCCTGCGTAAGGCGGATGTGTCCTGCTTCACCGGTCAGGTCGCATGCGCCGGTGATAAGTCTGCCGCCGGAAATGATGCCGGCACCCATGCCGGTGCCCATCGTCAGAAAAATCATGTTGTCCGCGCCGCGCCCGGCGCCGATTTTCCATTCGACAAGCGCGCAGGCGTTGGCGTCGTTTTGAAGAAAACACGGGATGCCGAAGCGGCGCTCAAGCATCTGCGTCAAGGGAATATTATCCCATCCGGGCAGATTCGGCGGGCTCATAACGCGCCCGTTTTTGCTGTCGAGAGGGCCGCCGCAGCTGATGCCCGCGGCTTCAAAATCATAAAAGGAAAGGGTGTTTCTTGTGAGAAGAAGATTGGCCGCCGCAATGATCCTTTCGATCATTGCATCCGGGCCTTCGTGCGCTTCTGACGGGAATTTTATTTTATCAAGAATATGAATGCCGCCGCCGACGCGCGCAACGGATACCGCGCACTTGGTGCCGCCCACATCAATGCCGAGAAACAGTTTCATAATACATGCCCCTTTTTTTCAGAATGAGAAAATTATACCTGATTCATGAAAAAAATACAATACAGGAGGGCGTTATCTGTTGACACAGAGGGAAGACATATGATATGATTATCCTTGCAATCTACGATTATGAGAGGTTAAGTTGAACTGATGGACGTGGACAGTTCAGGCGGTAACAGTCGATACTTTCACCTGATAGAAATTCAATAAGGCAAAACCCGCCCCGAAGATAAGATGGGGAAGAGGGTCTTGCCTTTTTTGCGTTTTTATCATTCCAGCGAGACAACAATGCTCTTGTGCAATCGTACTTTTAGGAGGAATACCTTGGATACTCACATATGGGGTCAGCTTCTTTTGCAGCTTTGTCTGATCATACTCAACGCGGTTTTTGCGTGCGCGGAAATTGCAGTTATCTCGATAAATGATACGAGAATGGCGCAGCTGAGCGCGCAGGGCGACAGGCGCGCCCGGCGTCTTGAAAAGCTCACCAGCCAGCCGGCAAAATTCCTTGCAACGATTCAGGTAGCCATTACGCTGTCCGGATTTTTGGGCTCTGCTTTTGCGGCGGAAAACTTCTCGGACGCATTGGTCGGATGGATTGTTTCCCTGGGTGTGAAGCTTCCTGCCGCAACCCTGGATGCAATTGTCGTTGTCGTGATTACGCTGGTGCTGAGCTATTTTACGCTGGTATTCGGAGAGCTCGTTCCCAAACGCGTCGCGATGAAAAATGCGGAAAAGCTGGCGCTTGGTGTAAGCGGCCTTGTAAACATGATTTCAAAGATCTTTGCGCCGATCGTCGCCGTGCTCACTTTTTCTACCAATCTGATTTTGCGCCTTATGGGCATGAATCCGGATGAAGAGGATGAAGAGGTCAGCGAAGAGGAAATCCGCATGATGGTGGACGCCGGCAGCGAGAAAGGCGTTATCGATCCTGAGGAACAGGCGATCATCAACAATGTTTTCGAGTTTGACGATCTTCCGGCCAGCGAGTTTGTAACCCACAGAACCGAGGTCGAGATGCTCTGGACAGAGGAAAGCGACGAAGAGTGGGAAAAGACCATCTTTGCAAGCACGCATTCCATGTTCCCTGTTTGCGAGGAAAGCGCTGACCACATCGTGGGCATTCTCCATGTGCGCGATTATTTCCGCCTTAAGGACAGAAGCCGCGCGAGCGTCATGAAGCATGCTGTGAAGAAGGCGTTCTTCGTACCGGAAAGCGTGTGCGCAAACGTCCTGTTCCGCCAGATGAAAAAGTCGAGAAACCGCCTTGCGGTTGTGCTGGATGAGTACGGCGGAATGCTGGGCATCATTACGATGAACGATCTTCTGGAACAGCTCGTAGGCGATTTTGACGAAGATCAGCCTTCGGAAGAAGCGCAGCAGTCAGAGATTGAAAAGATCGGTGAAAACCAGTGGCGCATCAAGGGTACCTGCGATATGGTAACTGTAGCGCAGGAACTTGGAAAATCGCTCCCTGTGGAGGACAGCGAGACCTTCGGCAGCTTCGTCTTTGCGGAATATGGCTTTATTCCGGAAGACGGTACGCAGTTTGAAGTGGAAGCAAACGGCCTTCATATAAAGGTCATTGAGGTCTTTGAGCACAGAATGGAAAATGCCATTGTGACTGTGCTTGAGGAAGAAGAGGAAGAAAAATAATAGAAAGAAAAATAATAGAAAGAAAAATAATAGAAAGAAAAATAATAGAAAGATAAACAGCCGCTGCGTTTTCGCAGCGGCTCAGATCATCAACAAACCTCCGGGAGAGGTATGGAGAGGAAGCGCACTTCCTC
>JAEDIV010000110.1 GCA_016296675.1 Clostridia bacterium | reverse complement strand
TGGAGAGGAAGTGTGCTCCCTCTCCATACCTCTCCCGGAGGTTTGTTGATGATCTTACGTCTGCCGAAACAGGCAGACGTTTTTCTTTATAGGTGTTCTTTCAAAAAAGCCAGCATCATTTCATTCATTCTTTTTCCCGCTTCCTGACTGAATCCATGTCCCTCATTCTCGAACACGATCAATTTCGCGTTCTTTAGCGTCTTTTCGGCTTTTTCGCTGTATGCAAGGGGAACAATCGGATCTTTGTCGCCGTGGAAAATAAGCGTATTTACAGCCATTTTTGAAAGCATATCGTAAACATCCATATTTCGTATCGACAGGAAGAAGTTTTTACCCAGAAGCAGATTCCAAAACATCATTTCATCCGGTATATCGCGTATATCCCGAAACCGTTCGTTCCAGTCATCCACGATACAAAGCGCGGGAAAAAGAAGCATCATTGCCCTGATCTTATCTTTCGCTTCATTCGCTGCAAGGCAAGAAACCAGGCCGCCCATGCTGCCGCCGAAGAGGAAAATGCTGCTTCTATCAATCTGATCCTGTTCCTCCGCCCACCTGATCAGAGAAAGCAGATCTTCCTTCTCGGTGACAAGCGTCATGCTCGTAGTCGGATATCCGCTTTTGTCCCTTGTGCTTCCGCCGGAGAATGTAAGCGCGCAGGATGCAATTCCGTTTTTCAAAAGCAATTCCTGTTCATGATCAAAATCATCCATGCATCCGTTATATCCATGGCTGAATATCACGATTGGAAACGGTCCGTTGCCCTCTGGTATGGAACATTTGAACAGCGTGCTTCTTTCATGGTGGAAAATTCTCTTTTTGTTCATGCTTTTTCCTCCGTATAAAAGTGAATGAGAACTCCGCCGTTCGTTTCTTCGATTTCTCCGTTCATTTGAAGCTGCGACAGCCACTGAAGACGCGGATTGTCCGTCATAATCCACGGAACGGTTTGCCACCTGCCGTCCGAATTCAGCCGGGCATTGTTCTCAATGAACAAAATCGTCTCTTTTCCTTCATCGTCCTTGCCCCTAAGCATATATCTTGCTGAAAGCATTCCCGGTTGACCGGACAAATATTTCTGCGTATCGCATGCTCCGCTTGAAATCTCGCCCTTGAAAAACGGCGCATCAACATAGCCGTCAAAAACAATCATATTGATTTGACCCAATTCACTTTTGAGCGTATGGGTATCCCTTATATGAACATGCACCGAAAATATCCGTTTCATAAATCCCTCAGTTTAGAAAATTTCCCCGTCTGCTTTTTAGCGGCCGGGGAAATTTCATGTTTATTTGGCAAGGCGGATCACGTTCCACGAAGCTGCGGGCAGAACGATCGGTTCGCCGTCCTTTGCGCATGCGACGTCAAAAGGAACAACTTCACAGGGATTATTCTCGGTATTGATCGCCTTCATGTCATCATGATGCATGACAGAGTGAGACACAACCTTCATGTCGCCGAAGGCGCGAAGATCCAGATTCAGCATAACTTCTTCCTGAAGATCGCGGTTGACAGCAAATACCGTTACAGAGTCGTCATCATTGAGAACCGCAGCCGCATCCACTACGGGAACGTCAGAATAATGCTTGGTGTCGAACTTATCGCAGGTGATGCGCGGCATGAGGCTGATTCCGCGGCCCATGGCGCTAGCCTGCATGACCGGATAGAATATCGTCTGCGCCCACGCGCCGCCCATTTTGCTGGTCATGATGGGCGCAATGACGTTTACCAGCTGCGCAAGACAGCCGATCTTAACGCGATCTGCGTTCTTGAGCATGGTGATGAGCATAAGACCGACGAGAAGCGCGTCTTCGAAGTTGTAAATGTCTTCCAAAAGCGGAAGCGCATTGCCCCACGGCTCGGTCTTATAAAGCTTCTGATCCTGCTGGTTGGAGTGATACCAGACATTCCACTCGTCAAGAGACAGATTCACATTTTTCTTCGAATGCTTCTTGCCCTTTACGGTATCGCAGATGGAAGCGACGGTCTTGATGAAATCATCCAGGTCCATGGTGGAAGCGAGGAAGTCGTTGGTATCGTTGTGAGGATTTCCGTAGTAGCGGTGAAGGGATACGTAATCTACATTGTCGTAGCATTCATTCAGCATCGTGTATTCCCATTCGCCGAAGGTTTTCATGGTGCTGGAGGAAGATCCGCAGGCGACAGTTTCAATGGAATCGTCCACCCACTTCATCATTTTGGCTGCTTCGTTCGCTACACGGCCATATTCATAGGCGGTCTTTGCGCCCATCTGCCAGGGACCGTCCATTTCATTTCCGAGGCACCAAAGCTTGATGTTAAAAGGATCCTTTGCGCCGTTCTTTATGCGAAGATCGCTCCAGTAGGTGCCGCCCTTGTGGTTTGCATATTCAACAACGTTTCTGGCTGCATCGGGATTGCGGGTTCCGAGGTTTACAGCATACATAACTTCGCTTCCGGCTTCCTTTGCCCACTGGCAGAACTCATGCAGGCCGACTTCGTTGGTCTCAGTGGTCTTCCAGGCAAGATCGAGCCTTTTGGGTCTCAGCTCCCGCGGTCCGATGGAGTCCTCCCAGTTGAAACCGGAAACAAAGTTTCCGCCGGGATAGCGCACGATCGGGACATTCAGCTTTTTGACAAGATCAATGACATCATGTCTAAAGCCAAGCTTGTCCGCCGTGGGATGGCCGGGCTCATAGATACCGGTATAAACGGCTCTTCCCAGATGCTCAATAAAGGAACCGTAGATTCGCTTGTCGATCTTTGAAATCTGATAATCCTTGTCCAGAATCATTTTTGCGTTTTTCATGGTTGATCCTCCCCTGTTTATTTCATTGGAACTACAATTATCGTACAGGACATTGGTTTCAATGTAATTTTCGATTCACCGTTTTCAAATTCCAATTCAAAGGAAACCGGAACGACTTTTTCAGGCTTCACGAAGGAATTCGTATCCGAGCGTTTTCCGGAAAGCTCTGTGACTTCCGCATTTGCGGTTTTTCCGTTTTCGATTTCAATGCCGATGCATTTTTCATCTTCCGAAACATTGACGATCTTAATCTGAATCGCGTCTTTCGTTTTTGTAACCACGTGGTACACGTTTTCAAGATCAAAACCGGTATTCAAAACCTCATCGCCTGCATTTTCGGAAAACATCTTCTGGATATGAAAGCTTGGCGTTAAAAGAACGTCTTTTTCGTTGAACCAGATGAGGTTCGGCGTCCAGTCCACCATGCCGTCTCTGGCCAAAAGCGGCGCATAGCAGCACATTTCAACCAGATCACTGTTCCGTTCAATGCCTGTAAGGTAAGCAGCCTCACAAAGCGCGGCGTAAAGGTTATTGGGCCGCCTTGAGCCTTGAACGGGTTCATGCGCGGCAAATTCTCCGAGGAACACCTTTGTGGTTCTGGGGTATCGGTCATAGCGGTTTGTATTTTTCAAAAACCAGCCGCTGTCCATGTAATAGTGTTCATCGACGAGGCTGTCAGAAAATGAACGTCTGATGTTGTTCCAGCTGTCGTTGATCAGGCCGCCCTCGGCGACCGGTCCGGCGGCAACAATCGTAGTGATGTTGGGATAGGCTTCCTTTACGATTTTTTCAAGGATACCGTATCTGGTAAAGTAGGGCGCCGCCCAGTTTTCATTTCCGATGGCGATGTACTTAAGCTCAAAAGGATCCGGGTGACCCATTTCGGCGCGCAGGCTTCCCCATTCACTTGTTGCATCGCCTGTCGCAAATTCGATAAGGTCAAGAATATCCTGGGCATACGCTTTGGTTTCCTCGACGGACAAAAGCGGTTCCTTGATCTCTCTCGCCTGGCACAATACGCCCGCATGGACAACAGGCACTGCGTATGCGCCCAAGGCTTCGCACATCATGAAATATTCATAAAAGCCAATGCCGTAGGTTTGCATGCCGCCCCAGGTGTTGGCATTTTCTTTGCGCGTTTCAACGGGGCCCACAGTATCTTTCCAGTTATAGAAATTGCTTCTGAAATGCGATCCTTCCGCGACGCAGCCGCCCGGAAAGCGCAGAAATTTCGGATTCAGATCTTTAAGCGTTTCAAAGATATCCGTTCGGATACCGCCGCCCGGCCACTCTTTGCCGGTTCGGTCCGAAGGCATACAGGACGCCATATCGATATCAACGTTTCCGTCACCAATAATCTCGATGGTGAAAAAACCGTTTGTGTCACGTTCGGCGGTAACGGTCATTTCGTATTTCGTCCAGGTATCATTGGGCTCAATACGCATTGTTTCGGTAACGGGTACTGCGCCGGAATTGGTTACGGAAACAACGATTTCCCCTTCGAAATCATCGCTTCTGGCATAGAGCGACAGATCGTATTTCTGATCTTTAAATACCTTCACGTCGCCGCGCATAGCGCTTCCGTTAAAGCCCTGATTCATAAGGTTGACTGCGCCGTTCTTTACGGAAACCGACAGGTATGTTTCATTGTTTGCATGAATGGGATTGTCGTTTCTCAATTCCCATTCGCTGTCCCCGTATCCAATCCGTATCATGCGCCAACCGGTATACCGGTCATGTCTTTGGGGATTCAATAAAGACTGATACTCAAAGGATCGGTTCAGAAGAATTTCGGGATACAGTCCGCCGTCGGCGGCGCAGTTGATGTCTTCAAAGAAAAGGCCATAGAGCGTATCGCTCATTTCGCATTTTACGTCATCGGGATCAATAAACAGCGTTTCTGAAAATCCTGAGAAGGCAAAAAGAAATATACATACAAAAATCAGAAGCTTTTTCATGTTCTCTCTTCCCTGTCTCTGTAGTGCATGCGCATTTTGATATCCTGGGGATAGTTGCCAAACGACCTTCCAAAAACCGTAAATCCGCCGACATTCTTTGCGGTTTCAGGCACGCTGATTCTGAAGGACAGCGCATCTTTTCCGCTGATATCCAGATCCTTAAGCCGCGTATCGCTGATTTTTCCGCCGTCCATAAAGGTGCCTGTGTTGTTGATGGAAAGAAGCTTGTAAAGGCCGTGCTGGTTCCAGTTTCTGAACCACCATGAAGGATTATATATGCCCTGAATGCGGCCAAAGTCGCCGGGGCTCGTCCAGAAGCCCAGTTCTTTTCCGTTCATTTGAAAATACACGTCGCTTGGCCAGTCGTCCGAGCAGCCGGGGGCTTCTGAGGAAATTTCCATGGAAATCTGTATTTCAACCGGCTCCTGATCAGGCCTTAAGAAACACGGAAGCATATATTCTACAAAGCCATGCCCGAACCAGAGGATGTCTGCATTGACGCGTTCAGGGCTGGCGAAATATCTGGGATCATCCACCTGACCAATAATATGGTCAGGCGTACAAATACCGCAGGTAGGCGATACGCTGTATGCGGTATACTGTCCAACGCCAATTTCGGTTTCGTAAATGTTCAGATTTCTTCTTTGCTGCGTAGGTTCAATAACGATGGTTTCATCGACGGCGGAACAGATTTTCTGAACGCCGTGCTTACCTTCTGCCATTTCAACCATCACAAGGCCGCAGTCTGCAAGCGCCTTGATATGCGGGGTCAGCGCGCCGCCGGTGATATTCAGTCTCTCTGCGATCGCCGTCATATGCATGGAACCCTCTTTATAGAGCATTTCCATGATCGCAACGCGAACTTCGGAATTCAATGCCTTGAATACGGGCAATCCTTCCCTTAAAGACGAAAAATGCGGCACGGAATTCACCTCAATTACGATAAGATTCTTTATTTTACCACATTCCAAACATAATAGCAAGAAAACTTTGGGAGAGCGGGTTAACCGCTCCCCCACGCTTTAAAAGCTTTTACACTTTCCTAAGCAAATTACGGCTGGCCGTATACGCTGAAGAAGGTGGCCATGGCGTCGTCATAGTAACGGCGGCCTGCTTCGTCGAGGGTATCGGTGTAGTCATAGGGATCAACCGCCTTGGCGTTGATGGCAGCTTCGATGCCAACATAGCCGGCGAAGTCAGAGTTGTGATAGAAATCGGTGATGAAGGTGTTGAAGCCGGGGATGGTGCGTCCGCCGAAGGTTACGGGGTTCTGGATGGCCTTAAAGAAGTTCTCCCAGTCATTCCAGTAGCCGAGGTCAGGCATGATAGCGGCCATGGCAGCAGCAACTTCTTCATCCTCGATCATGGGGAGGGAACCGGCAAGACGATAGAGCTTGTCGCCGGCTTCGTTGGTGATGGTGGGATACAGTTCGGCGCGGGCAAGCCAGCCTTCTTTGCCCCAGGTGAGGAACTTGAGGGCTTCATAAGCCTCGCGGGGATGCTCGCAGGTAGCAGAAATGGAAACCATGTCGATCCAGCTGAACTGGCCGCCGTTCTCTACGCCTTCGCCGATGGGCGCATTATAGGGAACCATCTGCAGGCCGCGCTCAAGAGCAGCAGTCTGGGTGTAGATGTTGTTCATGGTCCAGTAGGCGTCCATCTGGATGGCTACATGTCCGGATTCGCCGGGCCACATGTCGTCCGGAACAACAGCGAGATACTCTTCGCTGCCGCCGATGGCCTGATAGCCGAGGCGGGCATAGTCAGCCTGCTTCTCGATCATCTCTACCCAGCCGGTGCCGAAGTTGTAGCTTTCGCCGTCCCAGCCGAATTCGCCGGTTACGTTATCGGTAAGGGCGATGGGGCCAAGGGTTACGGGGCCCATGAAGAAGTTGTAAGCCCAGATGCCCTGAGAAGGATCGGTCATGGTTTCGATGAGCTCGAGCATTTCTTCCCAAGTCCAGTCCTGAGAAGGAAGTTCACGGTTAAGCTTGTCGAAAACGGTCTTGTCGAGGTAAATGATGGCGGGAAGGTTCTCGCCGGGCATGAAGAAGCAGCGCTGGCCGTCTACGTAACCTACGTTGCGAAGGGACGGATACAGCTTGGTCTGAGCTTCTTCGTCGTTCTCGATGTACTCGGTGATGTCCATCATGAGCTTGTTGGACAGAAGAACGTCGAGGTCGAGCCAGAAGAACATGTCGGGAAGGTTGTTGTCAGCGGCGAGGTTGGTGAGGGTGCCGTTGACGTCAGCGGTTGTGGTCTGGATGATTTCGATGGTGATGTTGGGATACTTCTCGGTGAACTTATCGGCGAGAGCGCGGGTAAGCTCGAAGTCGTCCCAGGTCAGAAGAGACAGCGTGATGGGATCGGTGGTGTTCATGGCGGGCATGTTGTAGCCTTCTTCAGCACTTACGAAAGAAGCGAAAGAAGCCATCATAACCAGCGCAAGAACGAGAGCAGCCAGTTTCTTCATTTGGGTTTCCTCCTTGATTTTTATCGATTCAAAGCCAATCGGCCCTGATTCCAAAAGGGTTATTCACCGGTGATACCGGCTCTGTCTACAGACTCAACAAACTGCTTCTGAAGGAAGAAGTACATGACCATAAGGGGCGCGATGGAGAGCATCGTTCCGGCCATCTTGATGGCATCGTTGAGTTTGTTGGTCGAGGTGACGGAAGATGTGCGCGCGTCAAAGGCAACGTTATAGCTGTCTTCAAACTTCTTAAGCTCGATCATGAGCGTGGTCAGACCGTCGTTTCGAGTGTTGCCGTAGCCGAGATACACCTGAACCAGATACATCTCGTTCCAGTACCACACAAACGAGAAAAGCGTTACAACCACAATCGCCGCCATGGAAAGCGGAATTGCAATCTGGAAATACGCCTTTAAATGGCCTGCGCCGTCGATTTCAGCAGCCTCGATCAGCGACTGGGGCACCTGACGGTGGAAGTTGTAGAAGATGAGAATGCAAAGCACGCCCTTAAAGCCCTGTCCGAGGACGGATGTGATAAAGAAGGGCTTTATGCCGCCGTCAACCAGCTTGAGCCTCGAAAAGAGAAGGTAATTGGGCATGCTGGTCGCCTGCGAAGGAAGCAGGAACGACAGGAGCAGAAGGCCCATCCACAACGGCTTCAAAGGGAAATTATACCTTGCAAAGCCATACCCTACCATTGACGCGATAAACACCTGACAAAGCGTCGGAACAAATGCAAGGAAAATGTTCTTAGCAAGGCTCTTCCAGTAGTCAAGGGTGATGATGGCGTCGGCATAATTCTTGAAAGTCGGCGCGGAAGGAATCCACTTGGCGGACGCATCCAGAAGGTCGCTTTTGTCCATAAAAGAGCGGGACGCCATGTAAAGAATTGGATACAGGAAGATGAAGGCGATGGTGATCAGAAGCACGTATACGACGACGCTCATAAGAAGTCCGCGCTTTTCCGCGCTTCCGAGCATCAGCTTTTTAAACTTGTCCTTGCGCGCTTCACGCGCGATCGCTTTGTCAAGCTTTTGCTTTTTCATGCACTCTGCCTCCTTCCCTTCATGTCTGGCTTTTTGGTTTCGTATTTCACTTTTCTGTCGCTCTTTTCCTTAAGAAGGAGGAACGTGAGAAGAAGGATTACAGAAACAATTGCCGTATAGATCCAGCTCATGGCAGCGCCGTAGCTGTAGCCCTTGGTCGGCGCGTAGGAAACATCGTAAATCAGCTGGATAATTTCGTTGGATCCGCTGTTTGCCAGGGTTACAACGGTGTAGATGGCGTTTAACAGGATCATGCTGCGCATGGTCGGAAGCGTGATTTTCCAAAACGTTTCCCATCCGGATGCGCCGTCGATTTTGGCGGCTTCATACAGCGTCTTGGGCACTTTCTGAAGACCCGCAAGGAAAATGAGAATCTGGATGCCGGAATTCCAGAGAACCAGAATGAGTGATGAGAAAAGCTCATTGATCGGTTCAAAAATAAATTCAGGAAGACCGACCAGAATGTCAACCAGCGCATTCTGGCTCACC
>JAEDIV010000109.1 GCA_016296675.1 Clostridia bacterium | reverse complement strand
AGAGGAAGCTTCCGTTCTTCTTGAAGTTCCCACAGAGCTTACTGAGCGATCCGTCTCCTTTCAGATCATGAAGGGTGAGCTTGTATGCGAAGATGCGGATGGAGAAAAAATCATATATCTTGCTTCGCTTTATCATGCGGAAGCAGAAGTTGCGGTAAAGATCAAAAAGCTTTTGATGGATAAGACGGATGCTGATTATACGGATAAAATCGAAGAAACGATTCAAAAGCTGTATGATGATCAAGGCATGCTTTTAAGCGATATGCAAAAAGAGGCGTTGTCTCTCGCCTCCCAAAGCCGGGTTTGCATAATTACCGGCGGTCCCGGCACAGGAAAAACGACGCTTATACAATGCCTGATTCAGCTTTTCTCCGGGGAAGGCGAAATTGAACTTTGCGCGCCGACCGGTCGCGCCGCAAAACGAATGACGGAAGCCACAGGAAGAGAGGCAAGGACCATTCATCGCCTGCTTGAGTATTCCGGATCTGATGAAGTTTTTCAAAGGAATGCCGATTCGCCGCTTACCGCAAAGACAATTATTGTAGATGAAATGTCGATGGTCGATATATTCCTTATGCGGAACCTTTTGAAAGCGGTAAAGAACGGAACGAGAATAATTCTCTCGGGCGATAAAGACCAGCTGCCGTCTGTCGGCGCAGGAAATGTATTGTCCGATTTGATTGAAAGCGGCGCAGTTCCTGTGATACGCTTAACGGAAATCTTCCGCCAGGCTGAAAAAAGTGCAATCGTTAAAAACGCGCATAAAATCAACAGGGGAGAAAACCCGAAGGTCAACGAGAAGAATACGGATTTTTTCCTTGAAAGATGCAAAACTTCTCAAGATACGCTGACAAGCGTTTTAAATCTTGCCAAATCCCGTCTTCCCAATTACATGAACCTTGACCCGATGCGCGACATTCAGGTGATGGCGCCGCTTAAAAAGAGCGAATACGGCGTACACAATCTGAATTTGCTTCTTCAGGATGAGCTCAATCCGAAGGGGATCAAGGCTGAACTCAAAAAAGGCGAAACGATATTCCGTCTGGGTGATAAAGTCATGCAGACAAAAAACAATTACAATATCGAATGGACAAAGGGTTCTGAAACGGGGCTTGGCGTATTCAACGGTGATATCGGTTTTATAACGCAGGTGGATCCAGAAGAGCGGACGGTGACCGTAACTTTTGACGACGGACGCGTTACGGAATATGATCGAGACACCTTGGAAGACATTGAACTTGCTTACTGCATGTCCGTTCATAAAAGCCAGGGAAGTGAATTTCAGGCGGTTATCCTTGTTTTGTTTTCAGGTCCTTCCATGCTTATGACAAGAAATCTTCTGTATACCGCAGTAACAAGAGCGAAAAAGCTTGTCGTCATTGTTGGAAAGGAAGAATGCATTCATCAGATGGTGTCCAACAACCGGATTACAAAGAGATATTCAGCTTTAAAAAGGCGGCTTAAGGAGCTGTCATGAATGAGTGTATGAAAGAAACAAGATTCAAGCGGGTAAAGAATTTACTGAATGATTTTTTCTTTGCCCCGAAAGCCAATTGTCTTGGGTGTATGTCTGCGCTCGGATGCGATAAGGACTTTCTCTGCGCAAAATGCTATGCATCTTTAAGCCCTTTATATCTTACGTATTCCGGCATCACGCATATTTGCAATCTGTGCGGAAGCGAGATCAAGAATAAAGCATGCAAATGCGGAGGGAAAGTCAAAAATGCCTATACGGTATACAGCGCATATCGTTTTGAACAACCGGTAAGTACGATTGTAAAGGCTTTCAAATACCGTTCGTCTACGAAACTTTCTGTTTGGATAGCAGAGCAGATGATACTTGCTTTGAAAGGCGAATGCGACTTTGATATCATCACATTTGTGCCGATGCATTTTCTAAGAAAGGTCAGCCGCGGGTACAATCAATCAGAGATATTGGCAAAGCTCATTTCCATAAGACTGAATATTCCGTTTAAGGATACGCTCAAAAGATCGCGCTATACGAGAAAACAGGCGTCGCTTCGGGCATCTTTAAGAAAGAGGAACCTGATCAATGCATTTAAAATCGTCAATAAGGATATCAAGGGAAAGCATGTACTCCTTATAGATGATGTCAGAACAACGGGCTCTACGATCATAGAATGCGCAAAGATTCTTAAGGAAAACGGCGCAGGGAAAGTAAGTGCGCTTACGCTTGCATGCGGCAAATAAAATAAGAATGAAACGTGACTCTGGTTAGAAATAAAATTGGGAATCCAGTAAAAAAACAGTAAAAATATGCTTGCAAAACGCCAAACCATCATGTATAATATCTTCGGTTGTAAAAAGAGCGGGTCTGTGGTTGAAAGTCGATGCCAGTCGCAGGCAAAACGATCCACGTAACCCGGGCAAAGTTCCGGTGAGCATGGTGCGGCTTAGAAGTAAGACCGGCCGGCGCATAGACGCCGAGAGGGGCAGTAGTGGGGAGCAGAGCTTATGAGCGAACCCTCCAGCCGGCGAGTGTGGGGTCAAAAACCAGGTCAGCCGTTCTTTACCAACCCTATTACAAATGTGGGGGTATTTTCCAATGTACGAAGACAAGACGCTGGTATGCAAAGATTGTGGCAATGAGTTCGTATTCACTGCCGGCGAACAGGCTTTCTATGCCGAGAAGGGTTTCCAGAATGAGCCCACCCGCTGCAAGAGCTGCCGCGATGCCCGTAAGGCCAGCCGTAACAACAATGCTGGCGGCGAGCGCGAAATGTTCGAAACCGTATGCGCAGAGTGCGGCAAGCCCACTCGCGTTCCTTTCATCCCGAAGTCTGATCGCCCGATCTATTGCTCCGAGTGCTACGCTGCCAAGCGTCAGTAATCATAACATAGATCAAAAAGAGAAACTCCTTCCGTTTATTGGAAGGAGTTCTTTTTTTATATTTGTTTGAATGTCTGCGTGTTTCCGCCTTCTCTTGATTTCTCCGCAAGAAACACTGCCTGATGTCCGTAAACAGAGTCCTCAAGCGAGGTGAGGGAAGGAGTAGTCTTTTCTCCCTTGACATACTTTACAAAATCCTCAACCAGCCTTTGATCTCCTCCGCCGTGACCGCGTGTATCAAGCCCTTCAAGGGGATTTTTTGTAATGCACTGACACTCGCAGCCGGGGCGCGTATCGATGGTCCGAAGCGTATAAACGCCGTCTTCAAAGCTTCCGTAGATTTCTGCTTTGGTGCCGACAATATGGATCGTTCTTTCATCCTTGCCGGTGCCCGAAATCATGTTAAAGCTTGCGGTTGTGCCGTCTTCAAAAGAAATCGAAATCGTCTGATGATCGACGACGTCATTATCGCATTTATAGACGCACCGGCCAAAGGGGCTGTTTCCTTTTAAAAGCGCGATCTTATCTTCAATCGTCACATTTTCCTTGCCTTCAAGCTCGGTCCAGACGTAGAAACGCCATCTTTCGGGATGATCGATGTACATGGACTTCGCTGAATAATCACAGGTATCGACATACGGACAATCGACCATGCACCTTGTTCCCGAGCCGTGCGGCGCTTTTTCGGGCCTGAACTGATAAAGACTTCCAAAGCTCGAAATTGCTTTCGGCGCTTTTGACATCAACCACATGATGATATCAAGGTCATGGCAGCTCTTGGCAAGGAGCATACCGCTTTGACAAGCTTTAAAGGAGTTCCACTTTCCTCTGACATAGCATGTCGCCATGTGGTTATAGGAAACATATTCGCTGGCTTCGATGGAAACAATTTCTCCGAGAACGCCGTCCTTGATTTCCTTATGAATCGCCTGATAGAAGGGGGAATAGCGAAGTACGTGGCAGATCATCATTTTTCTGCCGGTTTCCTTATAGACAGAATAAAGATTCCACATTTCCTCTTCGCTCAGTGCAAACGGCTTTTCAAGTAAAATATCATATCCGGCCTTCATAAGAGGAACAGACGTTGATACATGGAGGTTATCCATGGTGCCGTTTATAACTGCGTCAGCGATCTTTCCTTTTTTTGCAAGCTCTTCGGCGTCATGAAAGCAGTTCTCCTCAGGAAAGGAAAACATTTTCCGAAACGCTTCTCTTCTGATCGGGTTGGGATCGGCAACGCCTACAACCTTCATAAGATCAGGATGCTCAAGCGCGTATTTTCCGTACCATTCGCTCCTGTGGCCTGCGCCCACGAGAATGACAGATACTGGACCAAACATTTTTTCACCCTCTATTTCGTAAGTCTTTCGATAAGGTCTTCCATAAGCGCATCGCGCTTAATCTTTGTGACATAGGAAATCGGGTGGCGGCGGACATCATAGGAATAATGATGATCGTATTGGCAAATGGGAGAGGGGATGATTTTGTAGTCCATGAAGCGATTATCGTCGTTGACAAGATACGCAACCGCTGTAACGTCCCAAATGACACGCGTCCAGGGCTTGCCCTTTGCATAGGCATTTGCTTCGTTGATTGTGGATTTTGCAAGATATGTGGCAAGCGGATTTTTATCCATAAACCAGTAATTCAGTTCCGGTTCAGAAATATAGAAGTGATCCACGATGCCCGCGCAGGGAAGTTGTACAACCGGGCATCCGCAGCCGAAAATAACCCTTGCAGCGGCAACATCCTGCATCATATTGAATTCCATCGTATCCGGCCATTCCTGAGCATGACCGCCGAGCCACACAATAACAATTCTGTTTACAATTTCAGGGTTTAAAAGAATCGCAGAAGCGACGTTTGTAATCGCGCCGATGGCAACGACATAAAGGGGATTTTCGCAGGTATAGTTCATTGCAAGCTCAGATAAGTGTCTGGCGCTGTCTGAAATCTGGGGCGTCTTTTCATCTTTTAAATAATCCGCAGAGCCTTTAAAGGTTACGTCCCTCAAATCAGCTCTGCCTGCAAGATCCAGAAGCGTCAGGATTTCATTGTAGCTTCTGATCATTCCGTCTTCAGGCCCCGTAGAATGGGCATTGAAAAACGGAGCAGCGTAAAGTGCTTTTACATTCAAGCGTTCTTTGTAGGAAAGCATATAGGAAAGCGCAAACTGATCGTCGATTTCATTAAAGGTATCGGTGTCCAGCACTACATCAATCGGGCCTTTCGGCGGCATAAGCTTTTTTTCGAAAGTATTCATTTTCATTCTCCTTACCATTTATTCTCGCGATAGTCACGCCAGACATTTTCAAAAAAGTCGTCGTCATTAGGAATGGGGTAGACCTTACGCGCGGATACATTGATTTCGCCGTTTTTCATTGTAACGATCTGAATATTGCCCTTGTTCGGATCGTCATGCGCATTATCCTGCGGAACTCCGTTTTCGGTATATAATCCGCTTCCGCGGTTTACGCCGCCGGATTCGGCATATTTCTCCATGGCAGTTAAAATCATGGCGCGCGCAACCAGTGTGTCATAGAAGCGGAAAAGAGCGCCTGTTTCCTGGATGGAAGAAATTTTGATTTCGGTTTTGAAGCTTCTTAATAACGCTGTTGTCCGTTCACGGAATGAAGAAAGCGCTGTTTTTTCGCGGATGGCGGCGGCTATCCTGCTCATTTCAAGCGCTTCTTCTCGCCTTCTGTCTTCGAGATTGGATTGATCGGATAAGCAAGAGCGCATAAGAGATGTAAGAGAATCGATGTCGGACGCTACAGGAAATACCGCCGGGTGTGATTCATTGCTTCTTGAAATCTTTCTTGCTGCTCGCGCGCCTCCAACCTGACCGGCGTTGAGCGCGCTTCCGCCGGGGCGGTACACGCCGTGCGTACCTGCGACTTCGCCGATGGCATAGAGATTCCTGACTGTTGTTTCCCACCATTGATCCACCATCACGCCGCCGTTCATATGCTGGACGCAAAGGGCAATTTCAAGTTTTTCTTTATAAAGGTCAACACCTTTGGAAGCATAGAACTCAATCGCGGGATGATTCATACGGCTTAGGCGCTCAATCGGCGTATCCAGGAATGCATCGGCGTTTTTAAGATAATCATAAGCTTCCTTTGAAAGGAGCGAAAAGTCGAAAATATCCGCAATCGGGTTTGATCTGAAATCAAGAAACACGCGTCTTCCGTTTCGGATTTCCGCCTGAACAAGAAGATCAACTCTGCTCGAGCCGTCAAATGCCTTACGAACGTCAAACGGCCACTGATATCCCTTTAAAAATACGCTTGTAAGCATATCGCCGGCGTCTTTAAAGCCTTGAAGCAGGAATTCTTTTTCATCGTTTCCGTCTTTGTCGGTAGAAACGAATTTGGGAAGCACCTGCATGTATGTACCGGATACATTCCATCTGGGAGCTATTGATCCGAGGCCATTCTGCCATTCGGTGAGATTTACACCGGCTGCGCCTGCCAGATACAAAGCGCCTGACATGCCGTGATGCTTTTCTGGATAGGAAACATGCTGATATACATCGGAGGGTCCGCCCGTAGCCCATACGAGGTGATTGCAGAAATACGGGGTAAAGGAATTGTCCTCCTGATCAAGTGCGATTACGCCCTTGGCTGCGCCGTCTTGTGTTATGATCCTTACGGCCATCTGTCCGTTTTTGATTTCGATATTCTGATTTCTGACGCTTTTTTCTAGCGCTTCCGTCATGAGTTTACTTGTAAGGGGGCCGGCAGAGGTTGCGCGGCGTCTCGGATCATGATCTGTTTTATAGCCGATATATTCTCCGTATCGGTTCATCGGAAAGGGAACACCCAGATCGCATAGCCTTAAAAAGCATTTTGCAGATAGCGCAGATTCGCAAAGCGCATTGGGGCCGTCAACACATCCGCCGTCAAACAGCGTCTTTGCCATTTCACGCACGCTGTCAGGCTCGCCTCCGGACAAGGTCAGCTTGTAGTATGTCTGCTTATCGCTTCCTGCGTTTCTGCTGGTACCGTCCGCTCGAGCGTCTGTCAGAATCATAACAGAGGACCTGCCAAGGCGCGCAAGTTCATCTGCGCACTTAAGCGCCGCTGCGCCCATACCGACGATAATTGTATCAAAGGTATTTCTCATATGCTCCTCACGTTCATATAACCGCCGTCGATGTGGAGGACCTGCCCGGTGGTATAGGTGATTTTTCCTTCAGCAAATACCATTACTGCGTTTGCAATGTCATCCGGCGTTCCCCAGCGGTGAATGGGAAACTCACTGCCCATAAGCAGACGGTCGTATTTTTCCGTTACCTTGCTTGTCATGTCGGTTCTGATGATGCCCGGCTGAATTTCGTACACAAAAATGTTTTCAGGCGCCAGCCTGTCGGCAAAAAGCTTTGTAAGCATTGATATACCGGCTTTACTGATGCAGTATTCTGCTCGGTTGGGGGAAGAGACGGTGGAGGAAAAGCTTGAAATATTGACAATGGTGCCTTTTTTGCCGTCCCTTTCTTCCTGAGAAATCATCTGGTTTGCACAAAGCTGGGTCAAAAACATCGTGCCTTTTAAATTGATGCCGATTACATGGTCAAAGGATTCCTCTGTCGTTTCAAGAATGTCAAGTCTAACCTTCGGCGCGACGCCTGCGTTATTGACAAGAAGGTCAATCCGCTTGTATTTTTGAATAACTGCATTTACGAATGCTTTTCTGTCGTCAGCACGATCAATGGAACCTTTGAAGTAGAATACGCCGTTTCCATAAGACTTAAGTTCGCTTATTGCATTGATGTATCTTTCTTCGTCGCTTGATCCCATTAGGCATACGGTAAAACCGGCCTTTGCAAGCGCTTTGGACACGCCGAAGCCGATGCCCCGTCCGCCGCCGGTCACAATCGCAATTCTGGACATGGGTTTTCCTCCTTATGAAATCGGCTTATACATATCTCTGTCTCTTACAACGCAGCCTGCGGGAATACCGGCCCTTAAGAGGTTTGCGCATTGGCCGCAGGTAATACAGATCTTTTTGGGATCGATGGATCCATTGTTTTTAAGATCATTTACGAAATCAGGATAGGCGAAAGCGAGTCGTCCAAAGCCCGCCATCCGGCAGTGACCGCCTTCGATCATGCCGGCGGCGAGGTTGGGCGCAAATCCTCTTAAATAAGTAAACGCACTTCCAATGACAGGAAGATCGGGATGCGCGTTCTGAATTTCGCTTACGCATTTCATCATGCGGCTTTCGCCGAATAAGGGATGTTCACCGGGTACATAGTTGCCTTTGTCATAGGGACGATTGACATGCGGATTTTTGTAAGGGTTGCCGATGGTAATATTGATAAGTGGAATATTGTATTTTTCCTTAATCATTCCGATCAATCGGATGGCTTCGTCCATGCACGGCTCTATGCCATGGCCCTCTTTTACGCCGAAGCCCCAGGGATATTCAAATCCGTCATAGGCATTCATGCGGCTGGTAAGAAAGAAAGAGGGATTTTGGATTGCAGCCTGAGCCGCAGCATAGGCATTCATGATAAAGCGGGTTCTGTTTTCAAATGATCCGCCGTACATGCCTTCACGGGTGTAGGCGGAAAACAGCTCGTTTGCAAGATATCTGTGGCAGCATTTAACGTCCATTCCATCAAAGCCTGCTGTCTGGGCAAGCCTTGAAAGATCATAAAACTTTTCTTCGTAAGCTTTCAATTGATCGTCTGAAAGAATTCTGCTCTTATCGATGGGATGGTCCTCAAGGACGGGGTTGTTGTAGGCGATCAAAGGTTCCGGATATCCATTCGGCTTTGAATAACGACCGGAATTCGTTGCCTGCATGACGATTACAGGCGCGTATCCGTTTTTTTTGATGCCGGCTTCCTTGATGTTCTCGACAAGCTTTTTGAATTCATCGACATTTTTGTCTGTCAAATACAACTGATGCGCGCTTGCCCG
>JAEDIV010000108.1 GCA_016296675.1 Clostridia bacterium | reverse complement strand
GGAGAGGAAGTGCGCTCCCTCTCCATACCTCTCCCGGAGGTTTGTTGATGATCTGAGAGCTGCTTCCATCAAAGAAGCAGCTCTTTTTTATGGACCGTTGGAAGGCGCACCTTTTCGATATCATTAAGATATCAGCGGGAGGCGGAACGCCTCCCCTACAGGATACACGTTCGATATTTGATTTATTTGCCTATGCGTTTACTTCCATCTCATAAAACAGATAATCGCCCGAAAACGCGGATTCGTCCGTGTTTTTTTCGCGCTTTACGAGTCTGAAGCCTACGCTTTCGTAATTGTATTTGGCGATCAGCTTTTCATTGGTGGTGACAATGATTTTTTCGGGATTCAAGCGCTCTTTTATTCTTCTGACCGCTTCCTGAAGCTGTCTTTTTCCATAGCCTTTGCCCTTGTATTTCGTCAGAATGCAATTGTGCCCGATGATCACACAGCCGGGCGCGTTTCTCGGATCCCAAGAAATATGCCCGATAGGCTTTGCGCCCAAGCACGTCACAAACCCGCAGGTTTTAAGTACGCTTTCGTTTTCATAGAAAAAATCGTCGTATGCCTGCCAGTCAGCTTCATACAGTTTCTGCCAATTTGGATCAAAGGAATATGCATCCATAAGCTGGCTTTTCAGCGTTCCCCGCGGAAATTCAGCCAAGGAGCGGAATTGTATTTCGCTCACTTATTTGTCCTCCACCTGACCGGCATTGATGTAGAAAGCCAGGATATCGCTGATTTTTGCGTTCTTTCCGCCGCCTGCGACAATCAGGTCGGCATATTCGATATACGTTTTGATATACCTTTCGTACATGGGTTTGACCGTCGACAGATACTGCTCAGCAATGCCGTTGATTTCACGGCCGCGGTGATTGATATCACGCTTGACTCTTCGCAGAAGGCAGATGTCGGGATCAACCCTGATGTAGATTTTGAAGTCCATCATGTCACGCAGGCGTTCGTCATAAAACGCATGAATGCCTTCGATGATCACGATGTCCGCCGGATGAATCAGCTCGTTTGTCTGATCGGCTCTCCGATGATTGGCATAGTCATACTGTTTTCTGGTAATGCTCTTTCCCTCGGAAAGCTGCTTCATATCATACAGAAGTTCGTCATGCTCAAAAACGCATGGTTCATCATAGTTGATTTTCGCACGCTCCTCAAAGGGCAGGTATGCATGATCGCGGTAATACGCGTCCTGATTGATAAGAACCGCAGGTTTCGTGATCTTTTTTACAAGTTCCTCCGCAAGCGTGCTTTTTCCGCTGCCGCTCGCGCCGCAAATACCGATAATCAGCATACTCTTCGTTTCTCCTTTGTGCTTATCTTTCTTAAATGATACCAGATATATCGCCCGAATTCAAGCTTCATTTACAAAACTTAGCCCAAACAGGCTGTTTCCCTTAAGACACAAATGATATAATACAGAAACGAAACATAAAGGATTGATCAAAATGACCGTACAGATTGCGTTTACCAATGTTCTCATGACGCTTTTTTACATCATCCCCGGCTATGCGCTTTGCAAATTCAAAAAAGCCAGCGCTGATCATCTTTCCACGCTTTCCGCCATTCTCATTTATTTCTGCGCGCCGTGCATGGTGATCAATAATTTCCTTTCTCTGGAGTTCTCTTGGAAAAAGCTTATGGATATGGGCTTATTTTTCATTTTTACCCTTGTCCTTCAGGCGCTTTTCATGCTCGGAATCTTTCTTATTTTCAAAAAGCGCTTCTCAGACAGCAAATACCGCATGCTTTCGATTGCATCCGTCATGGGAAATGTCGGCTTTTTCGGGCTTCCGATTGTAAAGGCGCTCCTTCCGAATTCCCCGGAAGCGTGGTGCTATTCTTCTGTATATCTTCTTTCAATGAATGTTCTTGTGTTTACGGTCGGCGTTTATGCGCTTACAAACAAAAAAGAATCAATGACGATCAAAGCCGCCATTGTCAATCCAACCATCCTTGCGCTGCTTTTCTCTCTTCCGCTTTATATCTTCGGCGCAGGCGATTCCACGCCGGATCTCATCAAAAAGGCGCTTTCGCTCCTGTCTGATATGACGACGCCCCTCTGCATGATGATTCTTGGCATGCGGCTTGCTCAAACGCCCGTAAAGACGCTTTTCTGCCGCCCGTTTGTATACGCCGCCTGTCTTTGCAAACTGCTTCTCTATCCGCTCTTCTGTTGGGCGCTCACATGCTTTCTCCCGGTATCCGATGCATTCAAGGCTACGCTTCTCATTCTTTCCGCAGCTCCGTGCGCGAGCATCATCTTGAACATGGCCGAAATGCATAAAAGCGAAACCGAAAACGCCGCCAACTGCGTGATGCTCTCAACGCTCCTTTGCTTTATGACGATTCCCGTCATCACGCTTCTGATTTAAGGAGGATTGTTTCATGTCCAAACTCGATGAAGCCCGCGCCTTTTTCGCAAACGACCGCTATGCAACCATAGCTACCGGCATCGAAATCGACGAAATCGGCGAAAACTACGCCAAATGCTCCATGAAAATCACCGAAAACCACTTAAATGCCGTCGGCCACGTCATGGGCGGCGTCGCCTATACGCTGGCAGATTTCGTATTCGCCGTGTCCACCAATTTCGAAAAACCCGCAACCGTCACAACCGTAAGCCAGATTTCCTATCTTTCCGCCCCAAAGGGGAAAATCCTCTTTGGCGAAAGCAAATGCCTGAAAGACGGAAGACGCAACTGCTTTTATGAAATTACAATCACAGACGATCTGGGCACAAAAGTCGCTGTCGTCATGACAAGCGGCGCGCATCTGGGATAAAGGTTATAAATGCATCATTTTAAGCGCCGGGCCTTTCAAAAAGTCCGGCGTTTTTCATTGTATAACGTTCCTTCACGTCCCTACTGGCGGATAAACTTCCCTTCGGTCGGCGTATATGCCCGCCATGCACATCTGGCCGCTGCCGGTTACATCTTCATATATGCCATCGATTTCAGGCCGCGCATAGGCCGAAAACCAGCTTTGAAGCTTTGCACGCATTTCAATTACGGTTTCAGTCCAATTGTTATCGTCAATCAGATTGACTTCCTCGCCCGGGTCGCTAATAAGATCGTACAGTTCGTTCGGACCATAGGGATAGCGATGGATATATTTGACCGTTTTATTCCGTATCATCCTGACCGGACCGTATTCGTCAAAAACAACGACTTCCTTATCTTGGCTCTCTTCGCCGCAAATCGCCTTTAAAAAGCTCTTTCCCGGAAGCTTCACAGATGTTTTTGTTCTGCTTCCGATTATTTCTTCAAACGTCGGGAAAAGATCGTACGCCGAAACCATTTCTTTAGACACAAGCCCTTCTGGCGCATGATTGGGCCATCTTACAATGAACGGAACCTTGACGGCGGTATCATACATATTCATCGGGAACGTTGCGTTGCCCTTTCCCCAGATGCCGTGGTGGCCCATGCTCATGCCGTTGTCGGCGGTAAAAATGACGCAGGTATTTTCGGAAAGTCCGAGCTGATCGATTTTGTCAAGGATTCTTCCGATCCCCTCGTCCATTGCCGTGATGGCGGCGTAATAGCCAATCAGGTTTTCGCGGCGTTTTTCTGTTCCGTGGATGGGGTTTGTCTCCCTGTTTGAAACCGTGCTGTTCACATGATCCGGAAGATCGGGAATCTCATCAAAGGTGCATTTTTCGTACATTTCGATGAACTTTTTCGGGTGCTGATCCCTTTCCCACGGCGAATGCGGCGCGGTATAGTGAACCGACAAATAAAAAGGCGCATCCTCTTTTGAAAGCTCGTCCAGATAGGACACTGCTTTATCCGTGATCAGATCCGTCACGTATTCGCCGTGGCGTACCGTGATCTTTTCATCCTCCACAATATCGGGATGATAGTAAAAGCAGCCGCCTTTTCCGATGGTATACCACTTTGAAAACCCGTGCTGCGGATGCACCGAATCGCCCAGATGCCATTTGCCCGAAAGCGCAACGTTATAGCCGCTTTCCCGCATCACATCCGTATAGGTTACGTTGCTTTTCAGATACTGAATGGGTTCTTTTTCATCTGCATACCCACCGTAAGGGTTCTCTTTTCCGGCCTCTGCATATTTGACCGCGTCCACGTTTCCGCATCTCAGCCAATCATGAACCCCGTGCGCGGAGGGAATGGTTCCCGTCAGAATAGACGCGCGGGCAGGCGAACAGACGGGAGATGCGCAGAAAAAGTTTTCAAAGCGCACGCCCTCCCGTTCCAGCCTGTCGAGGTTCGGGGTATAAATTTCCTTTGTGCCCGCGCAGTGCATCGCCCACGCGCCCATGTCGTCAGCGAGGAAAAAGATGATATTCGGCTTTTTCATATAGGCCTCCGAAACAGATTAAAAGGTGATCTCAACGGGTCTTGCCGCCTCCAGGTGAATCTTTCTCTTCATTCCGTTTGCATTCAAAACATAATCGCCGCCAAATCCGGTCGAAAGCTTTGCATATGTCACCTTACCGTTTTTCCACTTCATGTCAATTTCAACATTTCCCGGTGCTTTTAAGCCGCGGACATAGCCGCGCGCCCACTTTTCGGGAAGCGCCGGAAGCAGATGGATTTCACCGGACACGGGCTTTACGAGCATTTCCAGGATACCGCTGGCTGCGCCGAAGTTTCCGTCGATCTGAAACGGAGGATGCGCATCGAAAAGATTCAGATATGTGCCGCCGCCATTTTGGTAGTTGTAGCCCTCATCGGACACAAACCTCAGTTGTCTGTCCAGAAGCCTGAGCGCGTGGTTTCCGTCCTCAAGTCTGGCCCAGAAATTGATTTTCCAGCCAAGCGACCATCCGGTTCCGTCGTCTCCGCGAACCTCGAGCGTTTTTTTGCACGCCTCGGCAAGCGCGGGCGTTTTCTCAGGAGAAATCTCATGCGCCGGGTGAAGGGCATAAAGGTGCGAAACATGCCTGTGTTTGGGATCATAATCAGGGCGTTCGTCATACCATTCCATGAGCCGTCCGTCGCTTCCGATTGTGAGCGGGCGCATTTTTTGAATTGCATCCTCACAAGCCTTTATAAATTCTGCATCCACATTCAGAATTCTCGCCGTTTTTGCCGCATTTTCAAGCGTTTCACGCGCAATGGACTGCGTCATAGCCGTAGCTTTGGAAAGAGAACAGGGCGAGCCGTTCTCAAGGATATAGGCGTTTTCCGGCGACGTGGACGGAGCCAAAATGAGCCTGCCTTCGTCCTCAACAAACATGTGAAGATAAAACTCGGCGCAGCCGCGAATAATGGGATAAGCCGTTTCCTTTAAGAAAGCTTCATCCATCGTATAGAGGTAATGATCGAACAAATGCCTCGAAAGCCACGCGCCGCCGTTGTACCAGAAGCCCCACTGCGCAAGGCCTTTGGCCGGGAATGCCTGCCGCCACAGATCGGAATTGTGATGGCAGATCCAGCCGGGCGCGCCGTATAATTCCTGCGCGGCTTGCCTGCCTGTTACAGAGAGTTCCTTGAGCATCTGAATGAGCGGCTCATCACATTCGCAAAGATTTGCCGCAAGCACCGGCCAATAGTTCATTTCCGTATTGATATTTACGGTATAATTGCTGCACCACGGCGCAAACAGATGATCATTCCAGATTCCCTGAAGGTTCATGCACTGCGTGCCGGGACGTGAGGCGGAAATGATCAGATATCGCGCATAATTGAACAAAAGCGTATAAAGCGACGGATCCCATGCACCGGCGTCATGGTTTATAAGGCGCTGATCTGTCGGAAACGCGCCGGCTTCAGTTTCTCCGATATTGAGCTCCATGCGGCTGAAAAGCGAAGCGTAGTCCTCTGTATGCGCGTAATAGAGCTGCGCATAATCCTTTTTAAGTGCCTTCTGTACGCGCTCAGCAGGCGGGTTTTTATAGTCCTTTCCGTTTGTCAAAGGATCATTCTGAAAGCCGTTAAAGGAATCCTCGGCAGAAAGAATCACCATGATTTCCTTTGCATTGTCAATTAAGATTCTTCCGCCGATGCCCTTTATATTTCCGTCCGATTTTGCGCCCATAACCGCAGCAAAAAACATGCCGTTTTCATCCAAAAAGCCATCTCTGTCCGAATTCATCATCCCGGGGCATTGTCCGTTCATAAACAGCATGCCTTCTTTTGCATACACCGCGTGCGTCAGCTGGCTGTCCAAAGACAGCTTCAGGCCGGTTTTTTCTTCAGACTTTATATGAAGTACGAGACAGTTGTCCGGATAGGAGACAAACGCCTTGTATTCCACTAAGAACAGACCGTTTTTCCCTGTAAAACGCGCTTTGACGCTGTGAATGCCGCATTCAAGATCCAGTTCCCGCCGGTAATCTTGCATGAGATGGAGATTGTCAAACTGCATCCTGATTTTTCCAAGCGGCAGATATGTCTGTCCGTTTCTTTCGTAGAGCAGTTTTTCTTCCAGAAGCTGTTCGGCTTTCTTGTATTCGCCCTTCATCGAAAGCGCCTGCGCCTGATCGTGCGTCTGCTTACTGTCCGGAATCGACTGATTTTCATACGGTCTTCCGCTCCATAGGGTATCGAGATTCAGGTCAAGTATTTCCTCATCCAGTTTTCCAAACACCATTGCGCCCTGGCTACCGTTTCCAATCGGGAATGCTTCTGTCCACCGGCGCGCCGGCGATTTATACCAAAGCTGCGAAGATGAATTCATTTTCTTGTCTCCTTTTCTTTCGATACACGAAAAGCCGACGCGCAGACAAGCGCCGTCGGCCTTCCAGGAATTTATTCCTCATATTTTTCAAGGATGACGTTTCCTTCTTTGAGCATCTGCAAAGAGAATTCATCGGGATACCCTTCTTTGTAGACAACGCGCGTAATGCCTGCATTCACGATCATTTTTGCGCATATTACGCACGGCTGATGCGTACAGTAAAGCGTTGCTCCGTCGATGGACACGCCGAGCTTCGCCGCCTGAATAATCGCGTTCTGCTCAGCATGCGTCGCATAGCAGATTTCATGCTTGGTGCCGGAAGCGATGCCAAGCTTTTCTCTTATGCATTCGCCTCGCTCAACGCATGTCTGAACGCCTGCCGGCGCGCCGTTATAGCCCGTGGTCATAATCCGCTTGTTCTTTACGATCACGCATCCGATTTTCCTGTTTTGCTTATAGCAGCTTGCCCAGGTCGCAATTTCCTGTGCCAGCGACATAAAACGCTTATCCCATTTATCGTTCATAAATTCATGCCCTTTCTTCGGCTTTTTTCCTATTATATCAGGTTCGTTTCTCCTTCGCAAGCTTAACAGAAAATTATCTGTTTTTTCGCATCTCACCTATTGCGTTTTCTCCTGAATTTGGATAAACTATGATCATCGGTTAGCACTCTAATCAAGCGAGTGCTAACAACGAATTCATTAACAGGAGGCACATTCATATGAAAATCAAGCCTTTGGGCGATCGCGTTGTCATCAAGAACGTAGAAGCCGAAGAAACTTCCAAGGGCGGCATCATTTTGACCAGCGCTGCCAAGGAAAAGCCCCAGATGGCGGAAGTTATCGCTGTCGGCCCCGGCGGAAACGTTGACGGCAAGGAAATCAAAATGTATGTAGAACCCGGCCAGAAGGTTTTCTATTCCAAGTACGCCGGCACCGAAGTCAAACTGGAAGGCGAAGAGTTCATCATCGTCCGTCAGGGCGACATTCTCGCAATTGTTGAATAATTAGGAGGATATCCATCATGGCAAAGCAGCTTAAGTACGGCGAAGAAGCCCGCCGCGCACTGGAAAAGGGCATCAACGCTCTTGCAGATACCGTTAAAATCACCCTCGGCCCCAAGGGCAGAAACGTAGTTCTCGATAAGAAATTCGGCGCTCCCCTGATCACCAACGACGGCGTTACCATCGCCAAGGACGTTGAGCTCGAAGATCCCTTTGAGAACATGGGCGCTCAGCTCGTAAAGGAAGTCGCCACCAAGACCAACGACATCGCCGGCGACGGCACCACCACCGCCACCCTGCTTGCTCAGGCTCTGGTTCGCGAAGGCCTTAAGAACGTTGCCGCAGGCGCAAACCCCATGGTCCTCAAAAAGGGCATCATGGACGCAACCGCCAAGGCCGTTGAGAAGCTCATCCAGATTTCCAAGCCCATCGAGTCCCGTCAGGCCATCGCCAACGTTGCCGCCATTTCTTCCGGCGACGAAGCCATCGGCGAACTGATTGCCGACGCCATGGAAAAGGTTGGCAAGGACGGCGTTATCACCATCGAAGAATCCAAAACCATGAAGACCGAGCTTTCCATCGTAGAAGGCATGCAGTTTGACCGCGGCTATGCTTCCGCATACATGGTCACTGATTCCGACAAGATGGAAGCGGTTCTTGATGATCCCTACATCCTGATCACCGACAAGAAGATCTCCAACATTCAGGAAATCATCTCCCTCCTCGAAGGCGTTGTACAGCAGGGCAAAAAGCTCCTTATCATCGCTGAGGACGTTGAAGGTGAAGCCCTCGCCACCCTCGTACTCAACAAGCTTCGCGGCACCTTCACCTGCGTAGCCGTTAAGGCCCCCGGCTTCGGCGACCGCAGAAAGGCCATGCTCCAGGATATCGCAATCCTGACCGGCGGCCAGGTCATCACCGAAGAGCTCGGCCTCGACCTTAAGGAAGCCACCATTGACATGCTGGGCCGTGCCCGCCAGGTCAAGGACAACACCGTTATCGTTGAAGGCGCCGGCGATCCCTCCGAGATCAAAGCCCGCATCAACTCCATCCGCAGCCAGATCGAAGACACCACCTCCGATTACGACCGCGAGAAGCTCCAGGAGCGCCTCGCCAAGCTCGCCGGCGG
>JAEDIV010000107.1 GCA_016296675.1 Clostridia bacterium | reverse complement strand
AGAGGAAGTGCGCTCCCTCTCCATACCTCTCCCGGAGGTTTGTTGATGATCTGAGTATATTTTCCATAGAAAATATACCGTTTTCATCATTTTTTTGTAATTGACGAAAGAACAGAATCTGATTCCGCACAAAGGCAAATTGAGACTGCCTCCTGTCTGTTTCTTATGGGCGGAAACGCGACCAAGCAGATGGATCTTATCAAAAGAAAAGGATTATTTGATATAATCAAAGGGGCTGTTGTGCAACAGCCCCTTATTTATCAAAGGAATAAAATCTTATTCAGCTTCTTCGATCTCAGCTTCGGGAGCGTTCTTCTTTACGCTTTCGATGCCGTTTTTGCAGCTTGCCAGCGCCTTATAGCCTTCGGAGGAAGCGATGATCTGGCCGTTTCTGGCGCGCAGGCGGAAGCGGAATTCGCCGTTTTTGCTCTCGTAGATTTCGAACTTGGGATTTAAGCACTTTTCATAGTTTTCCTGCGTCTGATCTTCAACGCCGGCAACGGGAGCGTTTACCTTAACGGACTTGATGCCGTTTAAGCAGGAGGGCTTGGCTTTGTAGACTTCAGAAACACAGATGGTTTCGCCGTTGGAGGCTGCGAGATGGAAATTAAAACCGGTAGCAGTTTTCTTTAAAAGAAATTTGCCCATGGATAGTTCCTCCCTTGAAAAAATTGTCGGACAGGACCAATAAATCCTATCCTACAGAATTAAATATATAATAACACGAAAAATATTGTTTTGCAACCATCCGTAACGGGTATACAACAAAAAAACAATCCAATTCATAGAAAAATGCTTGAATTGATGATAGGTGATATGATACAATATCATCAATGATATATGCATACCTTAAAAAGGCAGAAGAGGTTGATATGGCTTAGAAGCGATATTGGCTTTTTACGTGCGTTTAGAGGGTGTAAGTGTCATCATGTGTAACGCATAAAATGACGAGAATTGACGCTCGCATTTGTGCTTGTGCAAAGATTATCTTAGGGAGGTTTCGTCTATGCCTGACATTCGTGAGAAGTATGCGGAGCTCGATAAAGTGATCGCCGCAAACAAAGGGCAGGAAGGCGCTGTCATGAGAACGCTGCAGTCCGCCCAGGACATCTTCGGCCATGTACCGAAGGACGTTCAGGTACGCATTGCCGAAGGCCTCGGCTCCACGCTGAGTGAAGTCTACGGCGTTGCTACCTTCTATTCCCAGTTTGCGCTTGAACCGCGCGGCGAGTACATCATCGGCGTTTGCCTTGGAACCGCTTGCTACGTAAAGGGCGCCCAGGCCGTTCTGGATCGCGTAAGCAAGGAGCTGAACACTCCTGTTGGAAAGACCAGCCCCGACGGTCTTTTCACCATCAAGGACACCCGCTGCTTAGGCGCTTGCGGTCTTGCTCCTGTAATGATGATTAACGACGACGTATACGGCGCGCTCGTTCCGGAAAAGATCCCGGGCATCCTTGCGAAGTATCGCCAGGCGTAATGAACGAGTTATCCCTGTATATACTGGATCTTGCGCAGAATTCGGTTGCGGCAAAGGCAACGCGCATACGCATTTCGATTGAGATCGATTTGGACAAGGATCTGATCCGGGTTTTTATCGAGGATAACGGCTGCGGTATGGACGAGGCGTTTTTAAAGCGCGTCGTTAGCCCGTTTTCCACCACGCGCAAAACGCGCAAAGTGGGACTGGGCATTCCAATGATCAAGCAGCTGTGCGAAATGTGTGAAGGCGAATTCGGCATTGAAAGCACGGTCGGGGTCGGCACGAAGCTGTCCCTTACCTTTACTCGCTCACATGTCGATCTGCCTCCGATGGGCGCGATTGAGGATACCATAGTCTCCTTGATCAACGGTTCGCCCGAGGATATCGAATTTGAGTTTTCCTATCGTTACGGGGAAGGTTTGTTTGAATTCAGCACGCAGGAAGTGCGCCAGGTGCTCTCCGGCGTTCCGCTGAATACTCCTGATGTCCTCATTTGGATCCGGGGCTACCTGGAGGAGGGCATCGCAGAAGCAGAAAGTAGCATTACCAATTAATCACGGAGGTGTATTCATCCATGAAGTCCATCGCTGATCTGGAGAAAATCCGTAATAAGACGCTGAGCCAGGTTAACCTTCGCCGTGAAAGCGACGGTACCCGCATTGTTGTCGGCATGGCTACCTGCGGCATCGCTGCCGGCGCCCGTCCCGTTATGAATGCTTTTGTCGAAGAAGTTGGCAAGCGCAATCTTCTGGACGTTGTCGTAGCGCAGACCGGCTGCATCGGCATGTGCCGCTATGAGCCTATCGTTGACGTCATCAAGCCCGGTCAGGACAAGGTGACCTATGTTAAGGTAACTCCCGAAATGGTCGCCCGCATCGTAGCTGAGCACGTTGTAAACGGCCAGCCCGTTGTAGAGTATACCATCGGCGCAGCTGAATAAGCGATTGATCACTTAAGGAGGTAAGCATTATGGAGCTGTTCCGTTCCACAATTCTGATCTGCGGCGGTACCGGTTGTACTTCTTCCGGTTCTGGCAAGCTTCTCGCTCGCTTTGAGACGCTGCTCGCCGAAAAAGGCCTTGAAAAGGAAATTAAACTTGTTCGCACCGGTTGCTTCGGCCTTTGTGCTGCCGGCCCCGTTGTTATCGTATATCCCGAAGGCGCGTTCTACAGCCATGTAAAGGTTGAAGACGTTGATGAGATCGTTAACGAGCATCTCGTTAAGGGCCGCATCGTTACCCGCCTTCTTTATGACGGATCCAAGGAAGAGGGCAAGAATGAAATCAAGCCCCTCGACGAGATCGGTTTCTATGAGAAGCAGAAGCGCGTAGTTCTTAGAAACTGCGGCGTTATCGATCCCGAGAACATCGATGAGTACATCGCTTTTGACGGCTACAAGGCCCTTGCAAAGGTCCTGACCGAAATGAGCCGTGAAGACGTTGTTCAGACCATCCTTGATTCAGGTCTCCGCGGCCGTGGCGGCGGCGGATTCCCCACTGGTCTTAAGTGGAAGTTCGCCATGGGCTCCACCGGCAAAAAGTATGTAGCCTGCAACGCTGACGAGGGCGACCCCGGCGCGTTCATGGATCGCTCCGTCCTCGAGGGCGACCCGCACTGCGTTATCGAAGCTATGGCCATCGCTGCCTACGCCATTGGCGCAGACGAAGGCTATGTATATGTCCGTGCTGAGTATCCCATCGCCGTTAAGCGCCTTGAAATCGCTATCGAGCAGGCCCGTGAATACGGCCTTCTGGGTGAGAACATCTTCGGCACCGGCTTCAATTTTGACATGCACATCCGCTTAGGCGCCGGCGCGTTCGTATGCGGCGAAGAAACCGCCCTTATGAACTCCATCGAAGGCCAGCGCGGTGAGCCCCGTCCCCGTCCTCCGTTCCCGGCGGTAAAGGGTCTGTTCGGCAAGCCCACCATTCTCAACAACGTTGAGACCTACGCCAACATCGCTCAGATCATCAACAAGGGTTCCGAATGGTTTAAGTCCATGGGTACCGAAAAGTCCACCGGCACCAAGGTATTCGCGCTCGGCGGAAAGATCGTCAACTCCGGTCTGGTTGAAATCCCGATGGGCACAACCCTTCGCGAGATTATCTATGACATCGGCGGTGGCTGCCCCGGCGGAAAAGCCTTCAAGGCTGTTCAGACCGGTGGTCCCTCCGGCGGATGCCTCCCGGCTTCCATGCTGGATACCCCCATCGACTATGACAACCTGATCGCAGCGGGCTCCATGATGGGCTCCGGCGGTATGATCGTCATGGACGAAGACAACTGTATGGTTGACATCGCGCGCTTCTTCCTGGACTTCACCGTTGATGAGTCCTGCGGAAAGTGCACTCCCTGCCGCGTTGGTACCCGCCGCATGCTGGACATCCTGAACCGCATCTGCGAGGGCAAGGGCGAAGACGGCGATATCGAGCGTCTTGAAGAGCTGGCTGCCAACATCAAGGCGACCGCGCTTTGCGGCCTTGGCCAGACTGCTCCTAACCCCGTTCTTTCCACCATCAAGCAGTTCAGAAGTGAGTACGAGGCGCACATCTACGAGAAGAGATGTCCCGCCGGCGTCTGCAAGAAGCTGCTTCAGTACGTGATCGACGCTGATAAGTGCAAGGGCTGCACGCTCTGCTCCAGAGTCTGCCCGGCTGGCGCGATCAGCGGCACTGTCAAGAACCCGCACGTTATCGATCAGGCCAAGTGTCTGAAGTGCGGCGCTTGCATGGAGAAGTGTAAGTTCGGCGCGATTTCCAGAAAGTAAGTCGCCAAGAGATCCAGAAGTGTAGGAGGAAAGCCAAATGAATATGGTCAATTTCAAAATTGATGGCGTTCCCGTAAGCGTACCCGCCGGAACAACTCTGCTCGAGGCGGCGAAGCAGGCGGGAATCAAGATTCCGACGCTGTGCTATATGAAGGATATCAACGAGATCGGCGCCTGCCGCATGTGCGTAGTAGAAGCCGGCGGACGCGCCCTTCAGGCTGCGTGCGTATATCCTGTCGAGGCGCTTCCGAAGAATCGCGCCACCGGAGAATATGTAGAAGTTAAAACCAACACCCCCGCAGTCCGCAATGCTCGCAAGGTCAACCTCGAGCTGCTCCTGTCCAACCATGACAAGAGATGCTTAAGCTGCGTTCGTTCCACCACCTGTGAGTTCCAGGCTCTGTGCCGTGAGTACGGCGTAGAGGACGAGAACCACTATGTCGGCCCCATGACCAAAGCTGTTCAGGATCTTGAAGGCGTAGCTATCCTGCGCAACAACGCCAAGTGCGTTCTCTGCCGCCGCTGCGTAGCCGTTTGCAACAAGGTTCAGAACGTCGGTGTTATCGGCCCGGTAGCCCGCGGCTTCAAAACCCAGATTCTGCCCGCTTGGAACCAGGCGCTGTCTGACACTGCCTGCGTCAACTGCGGCCAGTGCATCAATGTCTGCCCCGTCGGCGCCCTCACCGAGAAGGATGACACCAAGGAAGTTTTCGAAGCCCTCGCCGATCCCGAGAAGATCGTTATCGTTCAGCCCGCTCCTGCCGTCCGCGCCGCTCTGGGCGAGGAATTCGGCATGCCCATCGGCACGCTCGTAACCGGCAAGATGGCTGCAGCGCTTCGCCGTCTCGGTTTTGACAAGGTATTTGATACCGATTTCGGTGCTGACCTCACCATCATGGAAGAAGCCACCGAGCTGGTCGGCCGCGTAAAGGAAGGCGGCGTACTGCCGATGATCACTTCCTGCTCTCCCGGCTGGATCAAGTTCTGCGAAACCTACTATCCCGAGTTCATTCCTAACCTGTCTTCCTGCAAGTCTCCCCACGAGATGGAAGGCGCGGTTATCAAGAGCTACTACGCTGAGAAGGCTGGCATCGACCCCAAGAATATCGTTGTCGTGTCCGTAATGCCCTGCACCGCCAAGAAGTTCGAGTGCAAGCGCCCCGAACTCGGCCATGACGGCATGAGTGATGTTGATATCGTTATCACCACCCGTGAACTTGCCCGCATGATCAGGCTTGCAGGTATTGACTTTGCCCGCCTGCCCGATGAGGACTTCGACGAGATGCTCGGCGAATCTTCCGGCGCAGCTGTTATCTTCGGTGTAACCGGCGGCGTTATGGAAGCCGCCCTGCGCACCGCTTACGAGACCATCGTAGGCCAGCCCCTCGAGCAGCTCGACTTCGTTGACGTTCGCGGCTTCGAAGGCGTGAAGGAAGCCTCCTACAACCTCAACGGCCTTGAGGTCAAGGTTGCTGTTGCTCACTCCACCGGCGCTGCCTCCAAGCTCCTTGACGCCATCAAGGCGGGCGAGAAGAGCTACACCTTCATCGAAGTTATGGGCTGCCCCGGTGGCTGCGTAAACGGCGGCGGTCAGCCGATCGTTTCTCCCACCATCCGTGAAGATGTTGACGTTAAGGGTCTGCGTGCGAAAGCTCTGTACTCTGAGGATGCCGGCAAAGCCGTCCGCAAGTCCCATGAGCTGCCCGCTATCCAGAAGCTGTATGATGAGTACTTCGAGAAGCCCAACAGCCACAAGGCCCATGAGCTCCTCCACACTCATTACGCTGCCCGTCCCAAGTACAAGGACTAATTCAGAAATAATGAACCGCCCCGAAGCATTGCTTCGGGGCGGTTCAAGCCATCAAAAAAGTACCTTTTTTGATGGGAAGGGCCGATCCCCTGAAATCCTGCGGGATTTCAGGGGATCGGAAAGGGGAAGCGTTAACAGTTGCTACGCTTTGTGAAAACGCGCGATTTTTAAGTACATGCCGCCAAAATCGATTGAAAATGGAGAGGAAGTTATCTCCCTCTCCATACCTCTCTCGGAGGTTTGTTGATGATCTGAACCGCCCCGAAGCTTCGGGGCGGCTTTTGTGTCTAAAAGCAATTTAGGTATATCAGCATCGTGTCCAATGTAAGCCCCTGCCTTTTGGATATCGGGCGTTTGCTGAAAGGGTCAGGCTTTGGATGTTTGCTTCATTATAAATGCAAATGAACCTTCCGCATCCGGATGCACCTGCTTAAGAAGCGTACGATATGCTTTATCTGTTTTCCAGGAAGCCTGCAGTTTGGCGTCGGACATATCGTGTTCCTCGACGGTGACTAAGAATATACTTTCGTCAAAGGTGATTTCGAGTGCGGAATCCTTAGTGGGAATTGTGATTTTGCCGTTTTCGGTGATGGGTTTTGCAATTGAGATGAGGGGCAGGGTGATGCCTTCTGAAACGTATGAAAGCTTGTATTGATCGGTAAGTGTGAGGGATTTAAGGGTTCTGTTTAGGATGATGGTGCGTGCGTAGCGTGCTATGCCGGCATTTTCGCTGTAAGCAAGGGCAATATCTGCGTGATAGGTGGCTTTTTCGCCGTCGTCTGTAAAGGAGAAATCTTTTGCTGCGTGTGTTTTTCCTGGCAATTGGTCAAATCCATTTATGATGGCGGTGTTGTGATAGCCGCTTTGCATGGCCCATATGTCATAGCGTTCAGAGGAGAAGGTTTTTCTGGAATAGGTTTCAACGCCAATATCCATAAGCGCGGGATGGCCGTTTACGTAGACGATGAAGTTCCCGATGTCGTTATGGTTGTGGCTTTCTTCGTTGGTTCCGCCTTTGGCGGCGAAAAAGAGACCGCGTACAGAGGCATCTTCGCGCGCGGAGCAGACCTGAATGCCGAAAAACGCATGGGAGCGGGGAAGGGGGCGCTCGTCTTCGGTGAGCTCGGAAGCGTCGAATTCGAGGAGATTGGCGATTCTTCTGTGAATGACGTTGTAATCCACACCGTAATACTTGGCGCTGTCGCCGCTTTTCAAAAGAGAGCTTGCAAAGTTCCTGAGAACCGGCTCGTTCATTCGTTTGGCTGCACGAAGCAAAAGCATACCGTCGGGCGAGAGCTTGCCCGGCGCGTCGGCAAAATTGATGTAATACTGGTGTCCGATATGCGCGTTCATGATGTAAAGGGCCATGTTCTTTGTGAATTCAAGGCTGTAGAGATTCATTTTGCCGTCTGTTGCCCGGTACATAAGATCCAGACAGTCCAGATATGATCCGCCGGCAACATTGAAATAAGAAGGGCCTTCGTCGCAACCGCCGTCTGGCGCATAGATTTTTAAGAAGCTGTCGACGCTTTTTCCAACTTTTTCAATGATTTTATTGCGTCTTGTTTCGTCTTTTTCCATTGTCAGTGCGCAGGCCAGCACATTTTCATTGATCCAGGGGTTCCAGTTGTTGACCGCGCGATCCGTATCAAGCCCCATCCACCAGAAGTCAGAGTAGGCAAGATAGGGTGTAAAGATGCGCTTGTCGATTTCAAGCGATACCCTTCTTGAAATGATATCGGTTTTTTCATCCAGCCGGTTTTGAATCAGATACATACACCAGCTCAAAAGAGAGCCGGTTTCTGCAGAGAAAAGATCGATGTATGTATCCTTATTAATTTCAGGAAGGAGCGATTCTGGGAAATCTTTATTGTGAATGCAGTTGTGGGCAGGAATGACCCAGGAGGATTCTTCAGCGATCGCCCAGATGAGATCGATAACCGCGGTAAGGTTTTCTCCTCTGTTCTGAATGCATTCGTCGATCACGAGCGCAAACAGCATTCTTCGCCGCTCAAAATACATTTCTTCATATTCCGAACGGTTGCCGTCAGTGAGATATCGCATATAGGCGCGGGCGGGCAGTATGGGGAAAGTACGCTCGCGCGCGCTTTTTGCGTAGGAAGCGTAATAGGATTTTGCTTCCGCGCTCAAAGCTTCCCATTTTCCGCGCTCGTCGATCGTAGGGAAAGGGTGAAAGCGTTCTTTGGGGGAAATGGCGTTTTCGCGTATGGCTTTTAAAACTGCGGCGTAAAACATATTGTTTCCTCCTTATAAGCATATAAAACGGCGCACCGCATATACGGAGCGCCGATGTGGTTTATTTCATTTCGACAGGGTAGAGGAGGTTAAAATTTCTGGGCAGGGTGAGCGGAACCCAGAACATGCCGTGAGAAATCTGATAGCCTGTAATAAGACCGGAGGCGTTTCTGATCAGGGAGACGACCTGGCTTTCAGGGACGACTTCGCGAACCTGATCGCGAATGCGCGGATCTGCGCTTTCGGAATAGCTGTCGATGGCCAGAACCTGCTTTTCGCCGTTTACTTCGCGCGCCGAAATTAAGCAAACGATGTGGCCGGGGCGCAGGTTGCACAGCGCGCAGCCGCCGTCTGTCAGAACATCCCAGAGCTTATCGTGGTCATTCTGAAGGCCGAGACCGTCGTAATGAAAACCGTAATCCTTGTTTCTCCCGTGCTTTTCAAGCGCAGTCAGAAGCGCGGGACGATCCGTTCCGTCGTCACCGCGACCGCCTTCAAGGCAGGAAAAATCTGCAAGCTCTTCGGCATCGATGCGTTTGC
>JAEDIV010000106.1 GCA_016296675.1 Clostridia bacterium | reverse complement strand
CGCCTCACAAGGGAGGGACGTTTATGTTTTCGTATAAATCACAAATATTTATATTAGAATAAGGAGAAGGCAGCCATGAACGAAACCGCATGTACTGAAAAAATCGAATTTTTGTTTGAAGACGGCCAGTGTTTTCCCCAGTGCCACGCATCCAGCCTTATAAAGATGGAAAACGGCGATATCGTAAGCGTGTATTTTGCAGGTACGCACGAGAAGGCGGACGATGTCGGCATCTGGCTTTCAAGGCGCACGCAGGATGGATGGGAAACGCCTGTATGCCTTGCGAAAGTCGAAAACGTAGCGCATTGGAACCCGGTAATCTTTAAAATTCCGGGCGGGGTACGCGTGTGCTTCAAGGTTGGAAAAATCATTCCCGAATGGCGCACGTGGCACACGGAATCCTTTGACGGCGGACATACGTGGACCAGGCCTGAGCCATACGGAAGCGCAAACGGCCCGGTTCGTTCAAAGCCGATTGTGCTTTCTAACGGATGGATGCTTGCGCCCAATTCTGATGAAACGTCGGTTTCGTGGCGGCCGAGGGTGGATGTATCGGAAGATTACGGCGAGAAATTTCACTGCCTCTCCCCCATCCCCGTGAACTGCGACCGCGAAGACGAAGCAAATTTCATCTCCGGCGTCGGCGCAATCCAGCCGACCCTCTGGGAAAGCGAAGACGGATGTGTTCATGCGCTTTTGAGAACCACCTGCGGCTATATTTTCAGAAGCGATTCGCAGGATTACGGAAAGACGTTCTCTGAAGCGTACAATACGTTTCTTCCCAACAACAACAGCGGTATCGATATCGTAAAGACGAATCGAGGCCTGTTCCTCTGCCTGAATCCGGTTTTCGGAAACAAGGGCGCGCGCACCCCGCTTGTGATCGTGAAAAGCACGGACAACGGAAAGACTTTTTCGCACTTTCAGACGCTTGCCGATATCAAATGGGATGAAAAGGCAGACAAAAGGGCCGAGTTTTCCTATCCGGCGATCATCGCGGATGAAGAATATCTTCACGTCACGTTTACCTGGATGCGCAGGCAGATTGCCTATTGCAAAATTAGTTATTAAAACATAACTATAGGAGGGTTTTATGCAGAAATTTTCCTCTCTCCCCTATGTCCGCCCGGACCTTGCCGCCTATAAAAAGGAAGCGGAGGCGCATGTAGAGAAGGTCAGAAACGCAGAAAGCTACGAGGCGCTTCGAAAGGAATGGATCTCCCATTCTGAAAGGACGATGGAAATCATGACCATGCGATCCATCGCCAGCATCCGAAACACCGTCGATACGACCGACGCATTTTACGATCAGGAAATCCGCTATTTCAATTCCGAGTTCCCTGCCATTTCCTTGATTGCCATGCAGGCGGAAGCGGCGCTTTTGAATTCTCCCTTCGTCGGCGACTTTGAAAAGGAATTCGGCTCCATCCTCATTCAGAACATGCGCGCCTCGCTTCGCTTTCAGGACGAGCGGCTTGTGCCCATGCAGATCAAGGAAAGCGAGCTCGTTCGCCGCTATTCCAGAGCGTCCGCAACGGCGGTCACCGAATTCAGAGGTAAAACGGTCAATTTCTACGGCCTTTTAAAGCAGATGGAATCCGAAGACCGCAAAACCCGTAAGGAAGCTTTCCTCGCGTGGAGCGATCTGTATCAGAAAATCTCCGGGGAACTGGACGACGTTTACGACGAGATGGTCGCGCTCAGAAACGAAATGGCGAAAACGCTGGGCTTTGAAAGCTATACCGATATGGCCTATCTCAAGCGCCGCCGCTTCGACTACGGAAGAGAAGAAGTCAAGGCCTTCCGCGAGAACGTGAAAAAATACATAACGCCCGCCTGTCAGCTTCTCTATGACAAGCAAAGACAGCGCCTGGGCCTTGACAAGCTGTACAAATACGACGAGTCTCTCGTTTTTGCCGGCGGAAACGCAGATCCCGAGGGCACCAAGGACGAGCTGATTCAAAAAGCGCTTTCAATGTATAAGGAGCTGTCCGAAGAAACCGGCGAATTTTTCTCCTTCATGGTGGAGTATGACCTTTTCGACCTCGAGTCCAAGCCGGGAAAACGACCCGGCGGCTACTGCACATCGCTTCCCATGTACAAAGCGCCGTTTATTTTCTCCAATTTCAACGGAACCGCCGCGGATATGGGCGTTCTTACCCATGAAGCCGGACACGCCTTTGAGGGATATCTGGCAGGACGCATCCAGCCGCTGCCCGCGCTTGCCCATTCCACCAGCGAGATCAACGAAATCCACTCTATGGCCATGGAACATTTCACCTATCCCTGGATGAAAAACTTCTTCGGCGAAAAAACGGACATGTATCTGTACGACCATCTCTGGGGCGCGCTGGGCGTCATTCCCTATATGTGCGTGGTCGACGAATTCCAGCACCGCGTGTACGACAATCCCGGCATGAACCGCACAGAGCGCAGAAAAGTCTGGCGCGAAATCGAAAAGGAATTCATGCCCTGGCGCGATTATGACGGAAACGCGTTCCTCGAAGAAGGCGGTTTCTGGATGCAGAAGCAGCACATCTTCATGTATCCTTTCTATTATATAGAATACGCGCTTGCGCAGATCTGCGCGTTCCAGTTCTATCTGAAAATGCTCAAAGACCAGCCCTCTGCCTGGAACGATTATGTCAGATTGTGCAAAGCCGGCGGCAGCAAAGGCTACTTTGATCTTTTGAAGCTTGCAGATCTTGAAAATCCCTTCACGGAAAAAGCCGTGAAGGAAACCACCGAAGCAGTTGTTATGAGGCTTTCGGAGTTAGAAAAGAAGCTTGGCATCTGACCATAAAAAATGCGCTTTTTCATGCGGCGGAAACGCCGTTAAACGCTAAAAACGATAAAGATATCTCAGTTCAGAGGGTTCCCTTTATCAAATGAACAATCTTCCAATAAAAAAGACTTGTTGCGAATTGCAGCAGGTCTTTTTTGTCTGCCCCTGAAACGACATGTGGCGTATATCAGGGATTTTTTGATGGATCAATGCCCCGGTCTTTTTCGTGAAAATGTTTTGCGGTATTCCATCGGTGTAATCCCCATGTAGCGCTTAAAGGTTTTCATGAAATATTTTTCATCTGAAAAGCCGCATAAAGAAGCGATTTCTTTAATATGAATTTCAGGATTGTACAGAATTGTTTTTGCGATTTCTATGCGCACACGGTTGATATAAGAAATCAGTGTCTGACCGGTGTGGCGTTTAAAGACGGTTGAAAGATAATCTGGATTGTAATGAAACCGATCAGCAATGCTTTTGACAGAAAGCGGGGAGTCGTAATGGGTTGAAATATAGTCGATCACAGAAATGATATGAGGCGGAAACCGATCGATACCCGGGGTGAACAGCAAAATATAGCTGAAATGCAGAATCAGCTGCGAAAGGGAATAATGAAGGAGGAGTGATTGTGGTGGATAGCGACGGCTGGCGTCAATCAGCTGGGTGAAAAGCGCGGTAATTCGGTTAGCGATTGCAAGAGAACCGAATTCAGGCATAAGATAGGTTTCCGTTAAGGAGGTCATTGCTTTCATCTGGCATTCCTGCACGTTTTCTGCTTCGATATATTTCATTGTATCGGATGGAAGAGAAAAGTGAACCCAGTCGTAAGAAATTTGGGAGAGAGAAGGAGCATAACCATAGTGTTCCATGCCCGCAAACAGAATGATGAACTGATTGGGGCGAACGATATAGTGTCTGTCTTCCTGTGCGATATACAGTTCTCCTTTGTGAACGACGATCAGCACATAGTAGTTCAGCATGCGGTGCGGATGTACAAAGCCGGAATCTCGGTACAGTCGTCCGCTGTCGCGATACTGCAAAAGCTGCCTGGCGTCAAGCGTTAAATATAACATATAAGATATGTCCACCTTTTATAGATTGTGTTGAATTGTTTCGACAAAATATCTATGATAAAATTAATATATCACAAGCGAAGGAAATGATCAAGTCCTGGATGGAATTCGGGGGTTTTTGCCGGAAGAAAAATTGTGAAATAACTGGCAAATATAACTGGAAAAATATGCTATAAATGGAAAATATTAAATTTATATTAATAACTAAGAATATTTCCGTAAGAGGGACATTCATTTGTTCTAACACAAATAATCATGATTCACGCTTCCGAAAAAGGGAGTGAAAATAGAAAGGAGAACACAATGAAGAAGCTTTTGTCCACTATTTTGGCTGCAGCAATGGTACTTTCTCTATTCAGTGTTGCACTGGCAGAGGAAACGGTTACTTTACGCTTTTCCTGGTGGGGTGGCGATTCCCGTCATGAAGCAACGCTTGCAGCAATTGCACGCTATGAGGAACTGAATCCTCACGTAAAGATCGAAGCGGAATATCAGGGATATGACGGATACAACGAGAAGATTCTGACACAGCTGTCAGGCGGAACTCAGCCGGATATGTTCCAGATCATTGGAACCATCTCCGCAGACTATTACGCTTCCTTCCCGGACAGGATTGCACGGCTGGATGAACAGGAGCTGTTTGATCTGACCGGCTTCGAGAAGGCTTTCCTGGATAGTTTCTGCGTAAGCAATGAAGGCTATATCGTCTCCGTTCCTACCGGCATCAACTCCTACAACTTTATCCTGAACAAAACAGTTGAAGAAAAGACCGGCGTCGAAGTTCCGGACAGCTGGACGTGGGAAGAGTTCATCGAAGTAGGTAAGGCGATGCATGAAGCAGATCCGAATTGCTATCTGATCACACTGTCGGATGACCCGGCAAACCATCTGCTTCGTTCTTATGTGCGTCAGATGACTGGCCTTTGGACGATCTCCGAAGACAACACGGTGATTACGGATCGCGATGCGTTGGTTACTGCCTTCACGTGGTTACAAGCGCTTTATACGGAAGGCGTTTGCGAACCCGTTGAGTCTTCGCGTGCTTACAGTGAAATCACCACGAACAAGAAGCTGCTCAATAATGAAGTAGCGATGATTTATGGTGGATCTTCTGCGATTGCCAATATTGACACCAGCAACGGCATGCAGCTTGATTTTGCCAATATTCCGATGATTCCCGGCGCGGAAAAAACTGGCGTTATCACTCAGCCTGCACAGTGCATGATGATTTCCAATAATGAAAATACCGAGGAGACGCTGAAATTTGCCAACTGGTTCTTCAATGATCCGGAAGCGGCGCTGATTCTCAAGGACAGCCGCGGCGTACCGGCGGTAGACTCTGTGCGTAATCTTCTTGCAGCCGAAGGTCTTTTGAACCCGATTCTTGCCAATGCGGTTTCCGCTGCGCTGGAAGTGACGGATGGACCTGTCTATGTTCTGAATGAAAATGCAGAAGTTTACTCATTCCTGTTCCCGCTGATGGAGCAGCTGTGCTATCTGGCAATTACGCCGGAAGAAGCGGCAGATATGCTGATTGAAGAACTTCCGCTGATTGTAGAGGGTCTCGTCTGAAATTCGTAGTTCAAGCTCTGTTTTGCGGCTCCTGCATGGATTTGCGGAGCCGCAAATTTATAAAAAGGAGGTCAAAGGCTCATGCGAAAAGCGACGTTACTGGAAAAAAGAAATAACATGGGATATGTCTATATTCTTCCATGGATTATCGGATTTCTGGTATTTCAGCTGTATCCGTTGCTAACGTCGCTGTCTTACTCTTTTACAGACTACAATATGGGCAGCGATTTCAGATTTGTAGGCATAGAAAATTACGTCAAAGTATTCATGCGTGACAGAGAAGCGAGAGCTTCGCTGTTTACAACATTTAAATATGTGTTTATGTCAGTGCCGCTGAAACTTATAAGCGCTCTTCTTGTTGCGCTTTTATTGAACCAGCAACTGAAAGGCATTAATTTTTTTCGCGCGGTTTATTACATGCCATCCATCCTTGGCGGAAGCGTAGCGATTGCGATTTTGTGGCGTCAGCTGTTTGCAATCGATGGAACGATCAACCAGCTGATCACGGCGTTGGGGTTTGAGCCCGTTGGATTTCTGACCGATCCGGATGTGGCGCTGTTTACAATCAGCGTATTGTCGGTGTGGCAATTCGGATCTTCGATGATTTTCTTTCTGGCCGCGCTTAAACAAGTTCCGAAATCTTTGTATGAGGCCGCAAAGGTAGATGGTTCCGGACCGATCAGAAACTTTTTCACAATTACATTGCCGCTCATCAGCCCCATGACGCTTTTTAACATTGTGATGCAGATGATCAATGCCTTTCAGGAATACACTGCGCCTGCGGTTATTACAAACGGCGGACCGCTGAAATCCACACAGGTGTTGGCTATGACACTTTATAATAATGCCTTCTCGTACAGAAAAATGGGATATGCCTCTGCAATTTCGTGGATTTTGTTTGTGGTGATCATTCTCTTTACCGCGCTTGTTTTTCGTTCCAGTGCCGCATGGGCTTTCTATAACGATGAGGAGGGCTAACAGATGAGAAAAACAAGTGTAAAAAAGAGCATGAGGAGAGTTGCCTCTTATGCTTTTCTGATTTTGCTGGGACTGTTGTTCGTATACCCTCTTTTGTTTATGGTTTCCGCTTCGTTTAAATCCAATGCGGAACTGATGACGTCCTCCAGCCTGATTCCCAAATCATTCTCGGTTGAAAACTATATCAAGGGATGGATCGGCGTCGGGGAATATAGTTTCGGAACCTTTTTGCTTAATTCTGTTGTTTTGGTTTTCCCGATTGTGATTTTCACAATAGCATCTTCAACGATTGTCGGATATGGTTTTGCAAGGTTTAAGTTCAAAGGGCACAAGCTGCTTTTTGGTGCAATGCTTTCCACCTTAATGCTTCCCAATGCCGTTCTCATTATTCCTAAGTATATCCTGTTTCGCCAGTTTGGCTGGCTGAACACATATAAGGTATTTTATATTCCCGTGATTTTTGCCTGTACGCCGTTTTTCATATTTTCCATAGTGCAGTTTATTCGTGGAATTCCAAAGAGCATTGATGAATCTGCATATATGGACGGCTGCTCGACATTCCGTATTTTTACTGACATCATTTTGCCGTTATCAAAACCGGCGATTTTTTCAATGGCGATTTTCCAATTTATCTGGACGTGGAATGACTACTTCAACCCGATGATTTATATTAACTCCGTGAAAAAATACAATGTAATGCAAGGCCTTCGCATGAGCATGGACAGCTCCAGCGGCATATCCTGGGGACCGATTATGGCGTTGTCCCTGATCACGATCCTGCCCTGTATAGTGGTATTTTTTCTTGCGCAACGCTATTTTGTCGAAGGAATAGCAACAACCGGCCTGAAAGGCTGATTCAAAGAAAGGGGAAAAACATGGTACCGGAAAGAATGATCGACGCCAATATTTATCCCTCCCGGAATGCATATGCCTCGAAGAAAATTGAAAAGGAGTTTTTGTTATTCTCAAGCACGAAGGCAGGTCATGTATGTCTGAGCCCAACGCAGGAAATCACGAATTATCTGGATTATGCTGAGAAAATCGGAAGCGAGTTTGATTGGGTTCAATTGCACAGCGGCGATATTTTTAATCATTCGCCGTTAGAAAAATACCCGAATTGCGGATTTGATGTGGATGAGAAAACAAATTGCTTTATTGACGAAGCGATTTCCGTATGCAAAGCGCGCGGCAAAAAAGTATGTTATATGATAGGGAATCTCACGCCGCTGGATTCCCTGCTGGAAGCTTATCCTGAAGTGCGCAATCTGCACAATGGGCTCTTTTTTGAACTGATTCATGATGTTGTTTGCGGCATCTTCAAACGATTTCCGACGCTGGACGAGGTGGGATTTTATTTTTTCGAATGTCCGACGATTTTGCATTATACAAATTTTTTCCGCAATATGCACTACGGTCATGTCATCAATGAAGATGTAATGAAAAATCATCGTGATATCTGGGCGGACCAGGAAGCGCACGCATACCCTTATTTGACAGATGGCGATCATCTCAGGTTGATTTCTCAGGCAGCTGCGCAGGCTTGCAAAGAATGCGGGAAAACATTCCGCGTGCTGACTCATGTGTGGTTTCCTTTCCAGGAGGAAATGCTTTATGAAGCTTTCCGTGATTTTCCAACTGATTTGCCGTTGCTTCTTGAACACAATTACACGACGGGCGACTTCAATCCGCATTTACCGGCGCCGGGGCTGATTCGACGCCTGCCGCATTTGCACCATGCAATTGTATTTTGCTGCGGAATGGAATATCACGGTCTTGGGCTTGTCCCGTGCTGTTTCCCGGAGGATATACAAGCGGTGATCCATCAGGCAATGGAGGAAACTCCGAATCTTGATAAAATCGTTATTCGTCCTGTGTGGGATGGCTTCAGTGCGTTGAACACGCCGAATGAAATGAATGTTTTCACTGTTTTGCGTTCGGCTGATCAGCCAAAGGTTGATACAGATGACCTTTGGGATGAATGGATTCAGATGAAATATGGCCTTACAGGGGATAATGCGCTTAAGCTGGCAGATGCTCTGCGCAAATCCTATAAAGTTGTCAGCGATGTCTTCTTTGAGTTTGGTATCCGTGCGAACGATCATTCTCACATTCCGGCGTTCCATCATCTGGAATCAAGGCTGCACAATTATGGAAAAGCGATCAAACAGTGGGCGTCTACGCCGCAAAACCGGCAGAATGTGCATGATCTGCTGGTAAATCCGGGCAGGAAGATTCTGCGTTTGCAACGCGAGAAGCATGAAGATGCACTTAAATTGATTAAAGAAGCGCTCTCGCAGGTGAATGATTTGCGCGAGTTCATGAAGGAAGAGGATATAAACGATATTTGCCGTCGATATGAGGACATGTATACTTGGGTAACGCTCCATGAGGATGAGTATGATGCCTATGTACGTCTGTTGATACATCGCCGCAATCCTTCGCCGGAGAATACAGCAGCTGCTGCTGAAGCCATGGCGAGGCTGAAGATGCTGACGGATAAGATTCGATCCGGAGAAATCCGCAACAATTATCTGTTCTCTTTGGATCATGTGGACGATTTCGTCAACGAGTGCTCAAAGCAGTTCGGGATATAGACAGAAAGAAAAACAAAGAGTTGTATAAAAAGAATACGCTGGCGGTCACAAAGACTGCCAGCGTATTCAAGCCATCAAAAAAGTACCTTTTTTGATGGGAAGGGCCGATCCCCTGAAAT
>JAEDIV010000105.1 GCA_016296675.1 Clostridia bacterium | reverse complement strand
AAATGTATTTTGAAATCGGACTTAGCAATGAAGGAAAAGAAGAACCTGCGCTTCCGACAAAGACCGCCTTTGAAAGATCTTGCATTCTTCTTCGGACGCAAATAAACGCACACATTGAATTTTGTGGCCTAAGCAGCAAAGAATACAGGCATGCTGATCAGAAAACGAATGAAATCTTTTCAGTAAAGAAAACGCGCGGAGATCTTTTGCTGAAACCGGAATCGCTGTGGCCTTTCGGTATCTCCGGAAATACGCCGATTCTTCTTGCACATGTGTTTTACAAATCGTCAATTCAGAATCTGCGAAAGTTGATACACGTAAGTGAACTCTATCGCTATATGGGTATTTCTCTTCCGATAGTGATCATAAAGGCACATGAAACAGAGTATTTTACACCGCTGACAGATGGCATTGAGACGCTTATTTCAAACTGCGGAATTGACAGAAAAAATGTGCATGTGCTTTCAAAAGACGCGCTGTCCAAAGTCCAGACGGCAACGCTTCACGCGCTTGCGGTTATGAATATCCAAAGCAATTTCTTAAACGATACAAGAGCAGAGAGGAAGGAAAAGGATTGCCTCGTGGAAATAGCGGATGCTGTCACTATGCATATTGATCAAAGCGGTTCTCTTATTGATTTCAATGGCTTCGGTGGATTTCAGAAGGATGAATGCTGCTATGAAATGCTGATAAAAAAGGATCGGGTTCCAAAGCGAAGATGGTCAAATATCCTTGCAAATCCTGCTTTCGGCGCAATGACGACTGATTTAGGGATTTCGTTTCTCTATTTTGAAAACAGCCGAAACGGCAGAATCACACCATTTCAAAATATTAATGATGTTCAGTCAAACGGAATCAGCCTTTACGCAATCGAAAACGGGAAAAAGCTGTCTTTACTGCCGACTGCCTCTCCAAAAGGAGATTACAGAATTGAAATCAAGCCCGGAGAAACGGTATACACCGTAAAGACAAAATTCACGCAATATGAAACTGCGTGTTTTGTGGATCCGAAAGAGCCGGTGTTTTATTTGAAAGTCGAAGCGAAGAGGCTTACTGCTTCCCCGGTTCGGATTGATCTGATTGCCGAAATAGATTTTCTTTTAGGCGTTGATCTTAGAGACAGACGTTTTACAAGCGCTGAAAAACGCGATTATGTTTCGATCGCAAGGGGAAGAAGCGATTTTGAAGTTTACTCGGGTTTTATTGCGGATTCAGTCAAGGATGGAGGAATGAAAACAAGCATTGATTTAGAAAACAGAAATAAAGCCGCCGCTGCCCTTTCTGTTGGCGTCATTAAGGATAACAAAGGATATGAAAAGACCATACCTTGTCCGGATTATGAAAAGGCGCTTTCAATGTCAAGACAGATGATATATGAGAAGCTGAATATGATCCGTATTGACACAATGAATCCTGTACGGGATAAAATTGTAAATGGTTTTTTGAAAGCGCAGACGCTGTTTTCAAGATTCTATGGTCGGTTTGGTCCTTATCAGCCGGGCGGAGCATTCGGAATGCGTGATCAGCTTCAGGATCTGTTATCAATTATGTATTTTGATCCGGATTTGGCGCGCAGGCATATTCTTATGTGTGCTTCAAGGCAGTTTGAAAAAGGAGATGCGCTTCACTGGTGGCACATGCCTGCAAGCGGCGTAAGAACAAGAATTTCGGATGACATTCTGTTTCTTCCGATGATCTGTTCAAAGTATATGGAATTTACAGGCGATACAGCGATTCTGTCCGAAAAGGTCGCTTTCTTAAAAGAAAAAGCGATTCCTGAAGAAAGCGACGATCTGTATTGTGCCTTTGAGGAGACCGAAAACAAAGAGAAGCTGTATGACCACATTATGAAAGCTTTCAGGCATGCCTCAAGACGCGGATCACATGGGCTCCTTTTAATGGGAGACGGCGACTGGAATGACGGAATGAACAAGGTCGGTACTAAAGGAAATGGAGAAAGCGTCTGGCTTTCGGAATTCTGGATTTATACCGCAAAGATATTCATGCCGTATGCGAATAAAAGTGATCAGAAATATCTGAAGGAAGAGTGTATATTACTGACGGAAGCGATTGAAAAACACGCGTGGGATGGCAAATGGTATATAAGAGCATTTCATGATGACGGAACAAAAATAGGCGCAAGCGGAAATGCGGAGTGCGAAATTGACCTGATTACGCAGGCGTGGGCTGTGATTGCCGGACTTAATAAAGAACGCGCCGAAACAGCAGTCAGGAGCGCGATACAACATCTGCTTGATGAAAAAAATATGCTCATAAGGCTGTTGGATAAGCCTTTTACGCAAAACTCCCGGGACATCGGGTATATCGGTGCATATCCGCCGGGAATCCGCGAAAACGGCGGACAGTATACACACGCGGCTTGTTGGCTTGTGAAAGCATGTTCTATGCTTGATATGGCGGATGAAGCATGGAAAGCATTTGATATGCTCCTTCCGATAGAGCGGTCAAAAGCCTGTGAAGATCTCTATGGTGGAGAGCCGTATGTGATTGCCGCCGATATTTCTTACAATCCGCAAAATACCGGTTCATGTGGTTGGACATGGTACACAGGCGCAGCGGCCTGGGCAGAAAGAATCATGATCGAAGACTTGCTCGGCGTAGAAATCTGCAAAGGCAAAGCGCGCATGAGAGCATTGATGCCGTCAGGTTTAGAAAAAATCGCTTGTACGATCAGAAGAGGCAAAAGCGAATATACGTTTGCAGCATCGAGAAATGCACCCGTTATGGAGGATTATATTGAACTTACAGATGACGGCAAATCTCATGTAATAGAAATTGGAATCAGAAACAGAGATGAATAAGATAAAAGCGGCATGACGCATCATGCCGCTTGGGTTTATATATCGTTTTCATCAAGTACGCCGCTTTTATACTGGCTGTTCAAGAGATCGGCATAGAATCCGCCCTTTTCCAGAAGTTCCTCATGCGTACCGGATTCGATGATCGTTCCGGCATTCAATACGAGAATCTGATCAGCATTGCGAATCGTTGAAAGGCGATGGGCGATGACAAAGCTTGTGCGTCCCTTCATAAGGGCAATCATCGCCTTTTGAATGTTCATTTCAGTTCTGGTATCGACAGAGCTTGTTGCCTCGTCCAGAATCAAGATGGCAGGATCGGAAAGAATAGCGCGGGCGATAGAAAGAAGCTGTCTTTGGCCTTGAGAGATGTTGCTTCCGGCTTCTGAGAGCTCAGTTTGATACCCTTTGGGAAGCCTTGTAATGAACTCGTGGCAGTTGGCCATCTTGGCAGCCGCCTCGATCTGCTCATCAGTTGCCTCAAGATTTCCGTAGGCAATGTTCTCGCGAATGGTTCCGGCGAACAGATACACATCCTGAAGAACCATGCCCAGTGTGGTTCGAAGCTTCTGACGCTGAATGTCTTCAATTTCAGTGCCGTCGATCAGGATTCTGCCGCTGTCAATATCATAAAAGCGCATGAGCAGATTGACCACAGTCGTCTTTCCTGCGCCGGTCGGGCCTACAAGGGCGATCGTTTGACCAGGCTTTGCTTCAAAGGTGAGGTTTTTAAGAATCGGCTGATCCTTTTCATAACCGAACGTGACGTTTTCAAAAACAACGTGGCCTTTGGGAGATGCAAGGGGATCTGCGCCCGGCAAGTCCATTGGTTCAGGTTCAACGTCCATAACCTCAAATACGCGTTCGGCGCCGGCAAGCGCGGACTGAATGGTTGTAATCTGGTTGGCGATCTGATTGAAGGGGTTTGAAAATTGTCTGGAATACTGGAGGAAAGATTGAATCATGCCGATGGATGGGACGCTTCCGTTAACAACCAGGAAACCTCCGACGCCGCTCATGAGCGCAAAACTGATATTGTGAACGACGTTCATAAGGGGACCGATGACAGAGGAAAGAATGGTCGCATAGGTACCGGCCACGGTCAGATCTTCATTGGCTTCTTCAAATTCGCCGATAACTTTGTCTTCTCTGGAGAATACCTTTACAACGCGCGCGCCGCTGACAGTCTCTTCTACGATGCCGTTCATTTCGCCAAGACATGCCTGCTGAAGCTTGAAATACTTGCTGGTGTGTTTGGTGATCGTGCCCATGATGAGCATACTGAAGGGAATGGTGATGAAACTGACGAGCGTCAGCTGCCAGCTTAAGCGAAGCATCATGTAAAGGCAGACGACAAGGGTTACGACAGAGGAGAGAATCTGCGTAATCGTGTTGGAAAGCATGTTGGATACGTTGTCGACGTCGTTTGTGAGCCTGCTCATGATCTGGCCGTGAGGAACGCTGTCAAAATAACGAAGCGGAAGATTCTGAAGCTTTTCAAACAGTTCTTCACGAATTACGCGAACGGTGTGCTGAGCGACCTTTACAAGAAGCAGCTGCTGGGAAAGGGAAAAGGCGGTGCTGACGACAAAGAGAAGAGCCATCAGAAGAAGCTGCTTTATAAGGGCGTCCATAGCGTCGCCGTTTGATATGAAAAGCACTGCGCCTCCTCCGGCTGCTGCGCTGGCTGCAAAGGCAGTGATGGAGAAGATAAAACCTTCAGACAGGAGAGAGGGCTTCTCGCCGCTTGTTTCTTCGGTTTTGCTGCGGTGTTTATTCATCATGTAGCCTGTTGCCACATATGCGCCGAGCATGGATGCTGTTGCTACCGCAGGCGGGATATTCGTTGCACTGCTCAGAATGTCGATAAGCTGTCCGGAAACAAGGGGAGACACGAGAGATGCGATGGTTGATCCAAGAAGCGCAAGGAGAGCAAGAATCAGGGGAACCTTTACTTGAGATAGATATTTGAGAAGACGGAGAACCGTGCCTTTGGCGTTTTTTACCTTGGGCTTTTCCATCTTTCCGCGCCCGCCTCCGTGAGGGCCGTGTCCGCCCTGCGGCATGCGGGCGCTTTCATATTTTCGGGATTTGCTTTCAAGACGGTCAAGCTTCAGGCTGAGGGCTGTCTGCTTTTTTTCTTTTTTCATTCCTTGAACGCCTCCTCTCCAAGCTGACTGGATACGATTTCTCTGTAAACACTGCATCTTGAAATAAGCTCATTATGCGCGCCGCTGTCGATAATGCTTCCGTTTTCCATGACCAGAATCTTGTCGGCGTCCATGACGGAAGAGATTCTCTGTGCGACGATAAACACAGTCATTTCACTGAAAACATTTCGAAGCGCTGTCTGAATCTTTGCTTCGGTTGTAAGGTCGACAGCGCTGGTGGAATCATCAAGAATCAGAATTTTAGGATCCTTCATCAGTGCGCGCGCAATGCAAAGGCGCTGTTTCTGACCGCCGGAAAGATTCACGCCTCTCTGACCGAGCACAGTTTCGTATCTGTCAGGCAGCTTTTCGACAAAAGAATCAGCCTGCGCGATATCTGCAACTTTCGCGATTTTCTCAGAAGACGCTTCTTCATCGCCCCAGCGAAGGTTTTCCTCGATGGTGCCGGTAAAGAGAACATTTTCCTGAAGCGCATAGCCGATGCCTTCGCGCAGGTTATCAAGCGTATAATCTCTGACGTCAACGCCGTCGATCAATACGCTTCCCTTTGTTACATCGTAAAGTCTCGGAATCAGGTTGATAAGGGTGCTCTTTCCGGAACCTGTTGCGCCGAGAATGGCTACTGTTTCACCGGGTTTTGCTGTGAAAGAAATGTTTCCAAGAACGGGATCACCCGCCTGGCCGGGATAGGAGAAAGAAACATTTCTGAATTCAACTTCACCTTTTTTGATTTTAAGATCTGTGTTGCCGCCGTCATAGATATCACTTTTGGTATCCAGAACTTCGTTTACGCGTCTAAAGGATACACCGGCACGGGAGAGGAACATGAGCGTAAATGAAGACATCGTAAGCGACATCAGAATCTGTGTAATATAATTGGAAAACGCCATGATCTCGCCCGGCTGGAGTTGACAAGTGAATACCATCTTGCCGCCGAACAGATACATAAGAATCATGGTGACATTCATGATAAAGCCGACCATAGGAAATGCATAAGACATCATTCGCATGGCTTTCATAGAAGCTTCTGTAAGATCGCCGTTTGCATTGCGGAATTTATTGTTTTCGTGTTCGCTTCGCGCAAATGCCTTGATGACGCGGATGCCTGAGAGGCTTTCCTGCATAACAGTGTTTACGCGGTCCAGTTTCTTCTGCATGGAAGAGAAAAGCTTTCGTCCTTTATTTAAAAGAAAGACGATCAAAATCACAAGGAAGGGAACGGCAGTCAGGACGACCAAAGAAAGCTTCGGGCTGATCATGAGAACCGACACTATGCCGCCGATACAGAGAAAAGGAGAACGGACAAGCATGCGGATACAGGAGGTAAAGGCGTTTTGTATCTGGGTTACGTCATTGGTGGTACGGGTAATCAATGAGCCTGTTTTGAAGTTATCCACATTGGCAAAAGAAAAGGACTGAATCTTTCGGTACACAGCGCTCCTAAGATCCCTGGCAAAGCCATATCCTGCTTTGGTAGAAAAATACATGTTTCCTACGCCCCCGACAATGCCGATCAGGGCGCATAAGCACATGCCGATACTCATCCAAACGATGTAGGCTTTGTCGCCGTTTTTAACGCCGACGTCTATGATTCTGCTCATGAGCATCGGCTGCGCAAGATCCATCGCCACCTCAAGCAGCATAAACAAAGGAGCCAGAATAGTAAAAAGCATGTAGGGCTTCAGAAACTTAAAAAGCTTTCTCAATTTACATCACTTCCCGAAAACAAATTAGTTTTATTCTGCCATAAACATATGACAATGTCGATATAATGCATGTTAAATAAACAGAAAAACGCCTGATTGATCAGGCGTTTACAGGAATAAAAAGTTTTTGTTTTCAGCGATCGTAGTTTTCGAGAATCACGCGGGAGATTTCATTGATAAGATCGCGCTGTCTGCGGGAGGTTTCCTCAGGAACTACAGGAAGATCGCAAATCAGGGAATCCTGAAGAAGGACTGCAGGAGACATATTCATGGCATTGCAGATCGCGACAAGCGTATCGAGACTCGCTTTTCTGGAGCCGCGTTCAATATGTCCGATAAAAGAAATGGAAACACCGGTTTTCTCCGCCAACTGTTCCTGCGTGAGACCGAGCGCTCTTCTGTGATCGCGGATTCTTTTGCCTAAAGCAATGTAATTCATAAATCATCATCCTAATATCAAATTTCTCTTTATATTATACCGAAAAATAGAGTTTAAAGGAATAGACGTTAAGAACAATAATGATACCTAAAGAAGCATATAATGAAACGTTCTTTTACACTTGAGAATATACAAAAAAAATGATATAATTCATTCAAATGGAAAGGGGGCGAGAAAGAGCATGAGGAAATACTTCTTTCTTCTTTTAGGCCAGTTTGCGCTTCTTTTTATAATCTCCTTTTTGTTTTATCTTCTAAGGCCGATTGCTTTTATTTTCTCAATTCTGTTCTATATTATTCTTCCCGTTATCTCATCTGTTTTAGGATATCGGATGGTAAGAAAAGGGTTGAATCCTTATCTTACGATCATTTTGCCGCCCATATCTGAAACTTGTGCAGGATTCTTGTCCACGATGGGAATCGGTCCGGATCCGCTTCCGGTCATGATTACCTTTTTTGTTACCATGATCGGCGCAGCAGCAGGAGATGTTATCAATAAAACGCAAAAAAAGGGTAAAAAATGAAAAAGAACACAAATGTAAGCATCCGCTTGATCGAAAGCGCCTATAAATCGAAATTCAAATATCTTTTTTCTTGTGCATATCTGATTACCGGAAATGAGCGGGCGGCAGAAAGCATTCTCATGAAAGAAATGCTCAGTCATCCGATGCCCGAAGAAAAGGATTTTGAAGCGATTTTGGAAAATATTAAGTACAATTCCATCAAATCCGTGAGCAAGGAAGACGCCGCGCTTTTTAGTTTTTCAGGCGATATGACGGGGATCACTTCACCGCTTTCTGAATGGATACTGACGCTGGACGAAAAGAAAGCAAGAACGATCGTCTTAAGATACGCGCTTGATCTTTCAGTCAAGGAAATTTCAGCCGTTACAGGCGACAGCGCTGAAAAAATCAAGGCTATTCTTGAACGCGCGAAAGTGCGTGCCTTTTCTCAGTCCAAAGATCACAAAGGCAGAAAATCAAGCATTTCTCTTATCAGGAAGGCGGCAAGTGAAGTCATTGAATCCGCTTGTTTTCCGCCTGATTTCAATGCCTTGTTAAGATCCATTGAGCGCATTATAGAAGACAAAAATGCATCTTCCCAGCGCTCTTTCTCTGTTAAGCCCGTAATCTCCTGGCTCATAACCGGAATTCTGATGGTTTTCATAACCCTGGTTATATGGATGAGCGTGGTTTTGATTGATTATCTCAGAGTGCCTAAAAATGTTACTGGTAATACTGCGTCTGTCTATAACCAAAGCCCAACAAATACGGAGGGATAATCTATGCCAGCGTTTGAAGGCGTGATTGACGAAATTGTATTCAGAAACGAGTCCAATGGTTATACTGTTCTTGCTCTAAAGCCGGACAAAGGACGTGCGTTTACCGTCGTTGGAACGTTTCCGATGATCAATAACGGCGAAAGAATCTATATAGAAGGCGAATGGACGGAACACAGGGATTATGGAAAGCAATTGAAGGCCTCGTCATTTGAGATTTTGAAACCTACAACAAAAAGCGGCATAGAAAGATATCTTGCATCCGGCATCATTAAAGGTGTAGGACCTGCAACGGCAAAGCTTCTTGTGAAGACATTTGGAAATGAAACACTTGAAGTATTGGAAAACCACCCGGACAGACTGATAGAGATTGATGGAATCGGTCCCAAACGCGCAAGGCAGATTGCCGAGTCGTATCAGATGCAAAGAGAATCCCGGATGATCATGGTATATCTTGCCGGATTTGGCTTAACGCCGGCTATGTCCCTTAAAATTTATAACCGATATAAGGAAAACACCAAGGCCATCATCGATCGCGATCCCTACCGCCTTATTGAGGACATTGGGGGCATCGGTTTTCGAAGCGCAGACGCGATTGCTTTGTCTATGGGATTTCAGAAAAATGACGAAAAACGCTTAAGAAGCGGCATACAGTATGTCCTTTCAGATGCTGAGAACAACTTCGGACACACATATCTTCCGTATACCCATCT
>JAEDIV010000006.1 GCA_016296675.1 Clostridia bacterium | reverse complement strand
GATCTGGCTTCAAATGGGACAGAATGATCCGCTGTTCAAGGCGGAGTTCAGTCAGGGAGCCTTTGACCGAATTTGTGAAATGTGCGATCCGGTTGGCACCGACTGGGTAGAATTTTCAGTATTTGATGGAGTGCATGAATTTTCCCACGATGACACGCCGATTGCCGAAATGGTATGTCTGCTGGAACAATAAGATATAATCAAAGAGGAGAACCGCCCAGATGGACGGTTCTCCTTGTTTTTTGCTGATTCTTATGCTTCGTTGAAAGTATCCTTGCTCAGACTGTAGTCCTGGCAAGACCAGTCCGCAGTGGTGTTCCCATTCTAAACACGAGCTAAGCCATTTCCCAAAAGTCTCCTGTCGGATCTTCCAACTTTGTATTCATTTACATCATAGTGACTCTTTAGTTTACCCGAAAAAGTGTGCTTCCAGCATGCCGCAAAGGGCATGATAGATAGGCAGGTGACCTTCCTGGACATCAGCAGGGCAGGAACCGGGGGCGATAATGGCTATATCGCACATCTCACAGAGTTTTCCGCCGTTTCCGCCAGTCAGGGCGACGGTCTTCATTCCAAGCTTTTGGGCTACTTCTACGGCATAGGAGACATTTTCACTATTGCCGGAAGTCGAAATGCCGATAAGCACATCACCGGGCTTTCCATAGCCTAATGTTTGCTGCGCATAGGTGTAGAGAGGATTGCAATCGTTGGTGAAGGCAGAAGACAGCGCGGTATGGCCAGTTAGCGCGATGGCGGGCAGGGCACCCTGAAGCTTATCCATGACGCCGCCGCCAGATACGGGACGCTTCAGCCAAAAGCCTTTCATTAGCTCGCCTACGATGTGTTCGCAGTCAGCGCAGGAACCGCCGTTTCCGCAAAGAAGCAGTTTCCCGCCCTTTTCGTAGCAGTCGCGCAAAGCAAGGTAGGTATCCATGAGCGATTCCTTCACGCAGGACAGTTTAGGGTACTTTTCAAATAATCCGTTATAGTGTTTGAGTACTTTTTCATTGCTTTCTCCGGTTTCCGCCATCGGGTCGATTCCGAGATTGTACAGCGCGGTCATGACTGCGGCATAGTCGCCCAGATTTTCCGTGGTTTCAGCGGGCACGACCTGAACTGCGTCGTAGGAGAAGGGGATTGCTTGCTTTTTGAGTTCCGCATCCATGGAAGAAATAAGAAGATCACGGGATCTTACGAAGATGCTGCCGATGACAATCTTCTCGGGGTTGAACGCGTCTACGAGCAGAGCAAGACCCTTGCCGAGCATGCGCCCTGTGTCAGCGTAAATCCGAAGCGCGTCCTTGTCGCCTGCGTGCGCGTAGTCCGCGATGAGCTTGGCTGAGATGTCATTTTCTGTGTGTCCGTCCTGGATCCATGCGGGAATGTGACCTTCGGACATCATTTTTTCGGTGACAGAAACTGCGTATCGTCCGATACCGCCGCCTGAAGTGAATCCTTCAAAGGAACCGGCTTTACCGAATCCTACGGGTCCGTCTTCTGCAAGGCGCAGATGGCCAACTTCACCCGCCATGTCGCTTGCGCCGATCAACAGTTTTCCGCCCGCGATGACGCCCGCACCCATTCCTGTTCCCATGGTGAGAAAGATCATGTCCTCACATCCACGGCCTGCGCCCAGTTTCCACTCGACCAGTGCACAGGCGTTGGCGTCGTTGAGCACGAAAGCAGGCACGCCGTAACGCTCCGTGAACAGCTTAACCACAGGGATGTTCACCCAGCCTGGCAGGTTGGGCGGACAGAGTACGATGCCCTTGCGGCTGTCCAGAGGGCCTCCGCAGGAAATGCCAATAGCTTCGATCTTTGCTTTGGACGCGAGTTCATCCACGGCCTGATAGATCAAGCCCAGCATGTGCTCCGGGCCTTTTTCGGCTTCGGATGCGAAGCGGATCTTCTCAAGAATGTTGATGCCTTTATTTACGCTTGCCAGTACAACGGCGCATTTGGTGCCGCCGATGTCAATGCCGATGTAGTGTGTCATAAATGCCTCCAAAGGAACTGCAGATTTGCATGAGCAAATATAGATACAACGAATTGACGCATATAATATGTGTTCTTCGGATCAACATATTGCGTTTTGGTCAACAAGATCCATATTCCTGTCGTTAATACCAGGAACGTGCAGAAGTACGCCGTCTGCAATCAATTCTTGCTGCAGTAAGCGTACATTTAGGTCGCCAGAATCCTGTAAGCCAGACTGAATGCACATTGCCGCAGCCGTACCTGCCGCCTGACCTGTTTGCATACATGTTCCGATAATACGCGTAGAAGCATGGGCAACATGGTCTACACTGATACACCTTCCTGCTACAAACAGGTTGCTTGCCTTCTTTGGAAGCAAGGAATCATACGGTATATCGTATGCGCTGCAGCGCAAAGGACCACCTAATGCCATGGACTTTCCGCGAGGATCATGAATATCAATTCCATAGGAACCATGTGCGATAACATTATCCATTGGCGTGCACTTCACAACGTCAGCACCTGTAAGTACTTTCCTTCCCACTAATCTTCTGCTTTCACGAATACCCAGGCGCATTGAGGTCTGGATAAGGTATGCATTTTCAAATCCAGGCATAAATCGACGCAGCATATCCAAAATCGGAAGGATTTGAAGTTCAGCGTCTATTGTTCCTTTATTCAGCGAATCGGCATCTGCACCATTGACACCGATTACACGCGACATGTTAATTGTGTATTCTCCAGGCCTTGCTCCCTTGAAGAACAGAAAACGTCCTTGCGGAAGAGGAAGATTGTCTCCGTCTTCTTCAAAGCCAACTAAACCGGCATAAGGTAAGTTTTCAAAGTCTTTCCTTGTAATACCGAAGTCCTGGTAGGTATAACGTTTATTACAGTAGCTCCAACCATCTTTATCTATAACGCCGCCAACTGTGAACATTACCGAAGAAGGTTGAACAGAACCGGGATCCGGGATCGTAAGTTGATCGGTTGTATTATGTATGCGTGCAAGACCCAAATCAAACAACTGATCATAGACTCCAGGCTCACTGCCATATACATACTCCTCACCGGCAGAAACAAACAGATCTCCATCTCCTGTGCAGTCAATGAATTGCTGGGATTTAAATCTTCGAAGACCAGATTTGGTTGCAGCAATAACACTGGTGATTCTCTTGTCTTCTCGCTCTGTCGATACCAGCTTAGTGTAGAAATGAACGTGAACGCCAGCTCTGACAAGCATATCCAGCATTACCAGGCCTACCATAGATGGTTTACTATATTCTGCCTCAGGCGCTTCTGCATCACTGCTTTGCTTTGATATATTGTTTATTAATTCGCGCCCAACACCTCCGAAGTCATTACCGGAGCGATCCGATACAGCAGAAATAGGCGCAACAAGACCTAAACTGGAAAGACCGCCTAACATTCCGCCTTCGTCCATTAGCACAACATTCATACCATGTCTTGCAGCCGAAAGCGCAGCGCCGAAACCCGCAGGACCACCACCAACAACAACTACATCACAGATTACTTCGGAAACAATAGGCAGCTCAATTTTCTGACTCATATCTTCCTCCATTTACTATTATAAACTACTGTCTGTTAGCTGACGGAGATGGTCCCGTATGACGCTTAGATGTACGCAGAAACTCTTATCAGTGGTATATCCAACCATTGTGATATTAATTCATTTGTACATCGCTCAAAAGAAGATCTGCAACATGCAAGGTGATGATCCCACATTATTGCTACCTATGAACTCATCTGTGCGTAAACATACTTTGGATAGTTGTCTCTGATCAAAAGCAAACATTCACGCTCACGTTTCCCAATCTTTTCGGAGTCAATGCACTGCTTGAACTGAACTTATCGTTTAACCATTAACGGCGCGGGCGAGAGTCCTTCCGGCCTGTCATAAAGTTGACATTCACAGTCGTCAAGATGTTTTACCTTGAAACCGTTTGCTTTGTACTCCTCATAGTTAAAGGAATTAAGCTCGTCAATCGCAATCTGGTGGAATTTGTCAAAATCAGGCCACCACTCCCAGCCACTACCGAAATCATTGTACAGATATGCATCTGCACACTGTTTTCCGAGTTCCGGCGTTACATAGAATGCGCCCATTGCCAGGACATTGACACCGTTTCCGGTGATGGCACGGTACGCAGCGGGCACGGACTCAACAACGCCTGCATGTACACCAGGGCACTTGCTTGCTGCGATATGTATACCCATACCCGTACCACAGAAGATCATCGCACGCTCAAATTCTTTCTCAGTAATCATTGAGCCCACACGCAGTCCAATGCGATGGAACATGAGCTCGGTGTCGTTGGGATCGGAATCTGCTTTGACTCCGATGTCTGTGATGACCCAGCCTTTCTTCTCAAGATACTCTTTGATGGCTTCCTTTAAAGGATAACCGGCAAAGTCTGCTGCCATCAGTAATTGCTTGTCCTTAACAGTTTTCATGATATCGCCTCCATCATAATAAATTAATTGCGTATGTGTGGAATCCACTGCCGACTTTTTCGTCCGTCTCTCCAAATCGAATACGTGCTTTCATACCGAAAGGTATCTGCACCTGCAAATTTATCTTTTCATAGCGTTTTGTCCATCTGACACAGACCATTCCAAGAGGTGTTTCGATATTTGCCTGAGCGCTGTTGAGATTATTCGGGATGTACGGATGAATTTCGCATTCCGTCCATCCTTTACCGATCGGTTTTACTCCGGCCAGATGAGCAAACATCCAATAATCAGCCGCCGCATACATGGGATGATTATGTGAGTTCATGGCGCTGTTTTTCATAAGCTCAAATCGTTCCCACACCGTTGTAGCCTCTTGGCTGATCATATAACCCAGCGAAGGATATTCGGTTCGTGTCATTAGCTTCCAGGCATCCTCAACATAACCATGTTCTGTCAATGCATCCAGTATGTATCTGGAACATAGATTTCCCGTAGTGAGCTTAGAGCCCGATGCTACTAGCGCCTCATGCAGTTTCATTGCTGTGAGTTCCGGTTGAGGAGATATGCCTAAATACAATGCAAATGCTAAACATCCCTGAGAACCGGTAGCAAATGAGCCGTCGGTCTGATACCATTTGTCGACAATGGCAGTTTTTATTCTATCCGACAGTGCTTCATATTTTTCCTTATCTTCTGCCAAGCCCAATATGTCAGCAAATCCGGACAGCATTTTCGCATTCAAATAAGAATAGCAAGTTGACATATAGATTCCAGGAGTTACAGCAGATCTGGCACCGGGAATATCATTGGGTTCAGGTACACAACAATCTACAGGACCCGCCCAATCTCCATAATAGCTATAGTCAACGATATAGTTTTCGCTTCTGGATAACAGATATTCTTCCCACTTTACCCATGACGGATAAGCTTCTTTGATGATCTTTGTATCTCCATTCTGTAAATATGATTGCATACCTGCAACGATATATGCAGAGCAAACAGGATCCGCAGGAATATTGCCCCAAAGGAAAGGCGCAGTACATCCTATAGCCCCTTCAGGTGTTTGAGTATCCATAACATCTCGAATCATCTTCGGAAAAAATGCACTGGTATCTGTAATATACGGAGTAAACTCGAATCTGACCGTGGCGTCGTTCATCCATCCCATTCGTTCATCACGTTGCGGGCAATCAGTAAATATCGAATGCTGGTTTGCTTTTTCAGTCGCAACGCAAATGTCGTGAATCGCATTAATTAATGCATTTCCACATTTGAAGCTTGTCTTTTTGTCCGTTTCGTTTCTAAGTTCGATTGCTTCTACATTATATAGATCATCAACGAACCTCACACCTTCAATTCGCGCATATCTAAATCCATGATAGGTAAACTCCGGCGTCCATTGTTTCAGGTCCCGAGCATCTCCGGAGAAAATATACTCATCACAGGCTGTTGCACCACGAAGTGTGTCGCGGAAAAGGTGTCCATCTTCTGTAATTTCTTCGGTGTGGGTAAGTATAACTCTGTCGCCTTGTTCGCCATGCAGCAGAGGTACGGATAATATGCCTGCAATGTTTTTTCCAAAATCAAGAACACAGGCGTCTTCTCCGTCATTCCAAACTGCAATCGGTCTGTGGGACGCCATTTTCTTAATCGGCTGTAAGGTGGAAGGGACCATCCTTCCTCCAGGACCTTGCAGAAGCACAACATTCATTTTTTCATCAAATTCATTGATGTTTGCGTTGTACACTTCACCGCTGAACAATCCCGCGTCGCTTATCGGACCATATCCGGCCTGCCAGGATTCATCGCTGTGAATATTGACTTCAGACGCATCATCGAACAGGCATTCCAGTGACAATGAAAGTAGAAGCGGACCAAAGATATTGCATATGTTCTGCGGAGGAAGCGGCATTCTATTACCGCGCCAGCCTGCCGCCACGACTACTTCAATTGTATTGCTTCCGGAAATCAGATTTTGCTTTACTTCCGGTATATAGACATACTCAACTCGCTTACTGTAATCTGTAAATGCAGGATCAAGCCATGCGTCATCTAAACGCTTGCCATTCAAATATACGGTTGCATAGCCAAGTCCGCAATAGTATAAGCGTGCGTTACATACATTCGCAGGTAAGACAAACTCCTTTTTAAAATAGATGGGTTTCGTACTTTCGTCACTTATGCCAATCCACGGAATGTCCCATGTCCTGTTGCCATTATAAATTCTCGTACTGAATGGGGCGCTTGTTTCTCCGTAACGATCCTTTATAGTCAGGACGATATCGGCATATCCTCCCTCTTTTAACATTCCCTCATCGACTGTATAACTTTGGCTTTCTGACTCAATCCAGCCAAGGTCATTGTTTCCGATTTTGATCCTGAATGCCGTTTGTTCGTTGCATTCCTTATCCGATACAACGCTCCATGATAATTCAGGTCGGGAACCCGCGCTTACATGACTTCTGATATCGTCTCGAATCGATTTTGAATCGATAAACATTTCTGAAATTCTCAGCATTTGCTTACCTCCTTAACGTGTCAGCTCGCATGTTTTAAACCCGTTAGTTGCAAAACACAATTCGGATTTATACTTTTGCATTCGGAAGATACGCGCCTAACTTTTTAAGTCCACTCTGAATTTCCTTGATGTCTGAGGAGCGGATATCCTCTTTTTCGCAAGAGACCGCTGCCGCTGCGCCTGCTGCCTGTCCGGTAATAAAGCAGCCGGGCATAACTCTCAATGATGCCAGCATCTTACGATCCGTACCTACGCATCTACCTGCAACAAGGAGGTTGTCAAACCCTTTGGGGCACAGGCTTCTGAACGGAATACCATAGGATTCGCCGGGTTTGTAACGATATTTCTCGGTAAACTCCGACCAAAACTTTTCGTATCTCTCCTTGTCGTTAGCCTTGACATGAAGGTCAATGGGATAGCAGTAGCGGCCAATTTCATCCTCAAATACGCGTCTTGCAAGAAAGTCATCCACATTCAGCATGTAATCGCAAACGATTCTTCTGGATTCGCGAATCCCGAGAACATCTGCGGTTTTCATAAGCTTCATGTTCTCAAAGCCGATCAGATACTCTTTGTAATACTTTTCAAACTCCGGCATGGTTTTTCTGAGCGTAAGCATTTCTCTCGTAATACTTCCCTCGTCTAACGGATCCAGATTTCTCGTATGACCAAGATTTCCGCCGCCGTAACCACTGTCATCGTCCGGCCCGAACATGCCGGGAAGATGCCTGTCTTCATAACTGAACACACCGTCGCGGAACGCATCCTCCAGACGGCTGTCATCGGTAAACGTGCGCTTTTTAAGGTCTACATCCGCCCACAGAGAGCACAATGTTCCAGGCTGCACATTTCCGTTTTCATCGCCAATTTCAAATTCCGCGCCCGCAAACGCGCACAGATTACCGTCGCCTGTGCAGTCAATGTATATTTTTGCCTTCGCAGCGAAAAGACCTTTCTTCCCGGAAAGGACAACGTATTCAATTCTGCCGTTTTGGGAAACTGCGTCCACTACGGGCGTAAAAAATGTGAACTCCGCCGATGAAGAAGACATCAACTCATCATATACGCATTTGAGCTCTTCAACGCGAATCGGTGTTCCGTAGGTGAACAGCGGCGTATCTTTGGATATTTTTTTACGGATTTCATAGCCGATGCCGTCCGCAACTACGTTAATACCGTCATCAAACGGGCAGAAGGTTGGCACAAGCCCCGCTGTTCCTGCGCCACCAAACATACCGCCGGCTTCTGCAAGATACACTTTTTTTCCAAGCCTTGAAGCCGCAAGCGCAGCCGCAACGCCGGCAGGGCCGCCGCCGGCAATAAATATATCCGTTTCAATGTGCACGGGAAGTGTACGCGAAAATTGTTTCTGCATGGCTTTTTCCTCCCCGAAATGTACTTTACGAAAGGAAGCTTTCTTCTGTGATCATTCCGTCAAAGATGCGATAGGTGCGTACCTCAAAGGGCGAGAGTGTATCCTCGCACTTTGCTTCTCCGACCGTCAGGCAAAAAGGCGCTGTGTTTCCGACAGGCTCATAGAATCGGGCAATCATGCCGTTTCCGTTCTCTGCAGCCTTCATACAGCTTAGAATCACATTTCCAGAAAGTTGCGCTTTGAAGGGCACATCCTTTCTCGTCTCACTCGGGAATACGTTCACGCTAACCGGCGGCTCGTTGACAAGCGTAGCTTCGCGGGCAATTGCACATTCATTCTCTCTTTCGACAGGCATGATAGTAAACATGCATTCATATTGGCCGATACCGTCATAATCGTAGAGAACGCCTTCCTTAATCAAAGGTCTTCCGTCGATAGGATGCGCGCAGTATACGGGTGCGCGCATCAGCGTTTTTTCAAGCTTTCCGTTCTTGTAGCAACCGGAATAGATGCCGTTATTAATTACGCCAAGGGAAAAATGCTTTCCGCGCAGAAGGTCAAATTTCTGGGAAGAATTCTCGGTGCCGTCGTCATAGTCGCGCTCCAAGCCGTACATCATCTCGCCCAGAATCTCTGTGTCCTTATCCAGCATGTCAAATACCATGCGATATGCCTTGCTCTGGTTGATTGAGCACATCTTAACGCGGATGCCCAGCTTCGGGCTGTTCTTTTCAAGGGTGTATGTCACTTCTGCGCGTACGCCGTCAAGCGCGAACTCGCAGTAAATCTCTTTGAGCACATCGCCGTCAGAAACTACACAGGGCTTTTTTGAAAGCACAAGGGGGATGGGATTTTTACCTATGTCGTCTTCTGTCATGTGCCACGGATCGGCATTGTCCTCATAGAGAAGAATTTGTCCGAGCGTATTTTCGGTAAGACGCACGCCCTTATAGGAAAAGTCCTCAATGAGACCCGTTTCTTCGCTGATGCGGGCGGTAATGAATTCGTTTTTGAGTTCAAAATTCTGCTCGGGTATAATGGTTTCCGCCTTGACAACCGTGAGCACCGCCTTATAGCGGTTCAGACACATGGGCGCGAGCGTTGCTTCAAACGCCACGCGCTTTCTCCAGTCCAGATTCAGGGAACTGTCTTCCTTGCGCATCTGTGAAGGCAGCGCGCCTTCCGCCGAATGGATTTCGGCCAGTGTCATGGTGTTTGCATCCCAGTTCTGATCGGCCAACATGAACTCGCATTCCACGCGCCTCTTTATGGGGTAGGGATGCGGATTGTATACGAGAATCGGGATTTCGCCGGGCTCTGCGAGCTTTTCCGATTCGGAAAGGCGGAAAAAGGCTTTGGTTAGTATGTTCTTCGCGATTTCAAGGCCGTATCCGGCTCTTTCCAGCATCCGATCCACAACAGGCTTTGTGATCGTTCCGGGCAGAACATCGTGGAACTGTAAAAACAGAAGCGCCTGCCATGCCTTGTCCAATTCTTCCTTCGGATACTCGCTCATGTCGTTTGCATAGGCGCTGAGCGCGATCTTTTCCGCTGTGACAAGCACGTTTTCAAGCTCGCGGTACTTTTTCTTGATATTCATGATAGATGTGTAACCGCCAACATTAAAGGGCATGATGCTCTTGTCAATTATCGGAAGCTCATCTTTTCTTTTTTCAATAAGTTTTATGTAATTTTCGGCCGTTGCGTGGTGCACATTCGCGCCCTTATAGGCGTTGAGATCATTCAGATCCTTGCGAGAGGGGCCGCCTCCATGGTTTCCAACCCCCCACGGGAAAAGACCGTACTCCTCCGTGCGGCTTTTCACAAATTCATCCAGTCTTCCAACTGCATTTCCAAGAGGAGTTCCGTAAGGAACCTGCAGTCGATGGGCAATGATTTCGCTGCCATCAAAACCTTTCCAGATGAAATCCTCGGGCGTAGGCATGTGGCTTCTGAGGAAAATATAGCCAACATAGCCACATTTTTTCAAGATCTGCACCATGCCCCTTGAATGTCCAAAGCAGTCCATACTGACGGCGACATTCGGTTCTACGCCGAATTCCTTTAAGAAAAACTCGCGGCCTGAGAGAATCTGACGAACCATCGCTTCGCCTGAAGGCATGACGCAATCGGGCTGAAGCTCAAAGCCGCCCATAATGCACCAGCGTCCCGCTTTCACAAGGCGCTTGATTCTTTCGTAAAGCGGGGGATCATATTCCTTGACCCAGCGGTAAAGTACGGCCTCATTGTGGCAAAACAGAAAATTGTCATTTTCCTCAAGAATGTTTGCGGCACTTCTGAAAGTTGCGATGGAGCACGCAATGCCTTCGTCAAGTCCCCACTGCCAGACAGGATCGATATGTGCGTTCGCAAGCAGGTAAACATCCTTCATTTTTCCGCCTCCTTGATAAGCGTAAGCTGCGGGTGTCTGATTTTCATTTCACAGTCCATAACGCCAGGTACCTCAAAACCAAAGAAGACGCTGCGGATGGCAAGATCCTCGAACTTCGTGCTCGTCATGCAGCCGCCCTTATGTGCAAGCTCCAAAGAGCGCTTGAAAAACGGAAGAAGATCAATGTCAACATCGTGCCATTCGCCATCGGCATGTACAGGAGAGGCGTATTCGGCGGAATTCATTGTGTAGACGATCATATTGGTAGCGTCAATGGGGTTTTGACCGCTGTCCATATGCGTTTCTTCACGGGTGATTCCGGTGCGGTTATCATAAAGCATGACGCAGAAATTGATAAACTGACCGTAGCAGGGAGATTCGGGATTATCATCGGCAAGAGTCAGATAGAATACCGCGATCACAGCATGAAGGTTCGGATTCAGTTCACCCGCAGGGGTTCTGTCCTCAAAGTGAGGAATGGAAAAGGAAAGCGTTAGATTTGCGTTTTTCGTTCCGGCAAGGGGCGTATAGTCAAGATATCTCTGCTCGAAATACAGGTGCACCCAGCTGTCCAGAAGCGACGTGCGCGTGCGCACATATTCCTCTCCGCCGTTTACGCGAAGCGTGAGCGTGCCGTCGGGATCGCGGGATACGGTTTTGAATTCATTTTTGTAGACATATGCGCCGTTTTCGTCGATAACCAGTGGAATCCTCATGATATTGTTTCTGGAATTCCACTGTGTAAGCAGCCAGTCCGGTTGATTGGAGCCCTCTTCCGACAAGCGGATTCTGCCCACCATACGCATGGGCTTTGAGGGACTGATTACTGTCGCACCGTTTACGAATCCGGGGTCCTGAATGATATTCATAATTACCTCCTCGCCGGACGCGCAAGCGCCCATGCAAATTAAGACAAGCGCCAAAGAAAGAATTCTCTTAATCATTCGCCTGTTCCCTCACTTGTGTAGGATTGATTCCATAGTGCTTTTTGAACGCTCTTCCAAATGCAGTTGAAGATGAATAGCCGACCGCACTTGCGATTTCCGCTATGCTCAAGTGGTTTTCGAGGATCATTTCTCTTGCCTTTTCGCTTCTTGCATGCAGAAGGAAATCTGAGAAGGTCATACCGATCTGCTCTTTGAAGAACATGCTGCAATAGCCGCCGGAAATGCTTAAAGCATCTGCAAGGGTCGTAAGCGAAAGATTGTAATCGCCGATATGTTCGTTGACGTATGTGAGCATCTTGTCCGCAAGCAGCTGGTTATGACTTTTTTTCTCCTGAGAAAAGCTGTCGGTCAGCATGTAGATATAATTGATAAACGCTTTCTGAACTTCGATGGTGCCGATGTTTCTTATGTTGTTTTTGAAAAGCGACATGATTTCCTGCCGTTTTTTCTGCACTTCCCCGTCATCCGGCTGAATCTTCAGAACCGATCCGTAGAAATCCAGCAGGAATGCGACCGCCATATCATAATCAATGGACTGTCGGACGATATTCCGATCAAACAACTCCTCGACCAGCTTTCCGACAGCAAAGCGATTGCCGGAGCGGATCAGATTGATCAGGCGCATCTCTGTTTCCGGAGGGTAGTAATAACAGATGTTAGTGTTGTCCGTGAGGCTGAAGCGCACGATGCTCTTTCCCTCGTCGGTTATGGAGGCGTTCAGAAGCGCCATTCTTGCCTCGGAATAACTTTCGGCTACAGCGCCGTCGCCGACATGCACCGCGCCTGCAAACATGCGCACGTCAAATGTGGAATTGTCTTGCGTAATTTTTGAAATCGTATCAAAAAGGTATGTCAACGTCTGCGCCTGCTTGCTGTCGTCTGCTTCCTGAGGCATATACAATATAAGCGCAAGTTCGCTCATGGACGTGTCGCACGTGACGATATCCGGAGAGAACAGGCGGATAGCTTCCTTGATAAGCGATTTCACTTTCTTGAAGCTTGCGTCCGTCGCTTCCGTCTCGCACGTCAAGGAAAGAATTGCGGAAAGACAATACTTTTCCTGCGGTAAAAGCGCAAGCTCCGTAAGCGCGCCCGACTGCGCGAGGCTGTCACCCATGAGAAGACGGTTGGCTGCCAGCGCCTTCAATACCGATTCCTGCTCCTCAAGTCGCGCATGCATCAGCTGTTTGTCGCTTAAAAGCAGTTGCACCTGCCGATTAATCGTATTGTATATATTATTTGAGTCGGATTCTCCGTCGGCAAAAAGACCAACAAGGCTCCGAAGTTTTGTCTTGTTATGCTCCGTAAGCACAAGCGCTGTTATGATCATGAGCACAATTGCCGTAACAGCAATCACTGTAACCAGCATTCTGAAACCGCCTAAGGCCAGCAAGGCTTCGTCGCCATAGGAAAGGAGCACGCATTTCCACTGGGGTGACGCTGTATCCAACCAATAGGTTCTCAAATTTCTATCCTTTGAAAGCCCGGTAATATGCTTTATTTCTCTAGGCGAAAGCTCGCGGCTTGAAGCAATTATCTTTCTGTTTTCATCCAACACGCAAAGCGCACCGAGTTCTGTAGTCAGAAGCTGAGAAAGCATCTCGTCTATTTCTTGCGCATTCATGAAAGAAATCGCTGCGATTCTTCGCTCCATTGCGCTGTTGCCCACCCAGATTATATAAGGAATCACATCTATACCGCTACTGTTATACCTAGCATAGCGCATGCGCGGCATGAATTTTTTATTATATTTCAAAATCAGTTCCAGAAGATCTCCGCGCGTATAACCTGCCGGAAATTCAGCGTCGGAAATGTTCAGCGAAAAGGAATCCAAATCCTGTCCGCAATTAGGCATGATCACGTAATTGCTTGTAAAAAACGCTATGGCGTTCATAGCGATATCGTTGTTATAGGCGGAAAAGCTTGGAAGCCAGTTCTGAAGTGCAAGCGCCTTAATAAACGCCTGTTTTTCGAAAATGTTGTCACATTGGCGAAGAGGTGTAATGTAAGCAGACGTCGACATCTGATAGGTAATATTCTGAGTTTCTCTGATTTTGTCATCTACATTTTCAACCGCATGTTTCAATGTCGCCTGATTGGCTTTGTCAATATAATCGTTCACGGAAGCGCGTGCGACAATAAAAATCAAAACTGCCAGCAAAACAAGCAGCGCAAAAACAAAAATAATGATTTTATTGTGCTTTTTAAGCAAAACGTACGCACCTCCAGAATAAATGCGAGTATACTCTCCCCGGAAAGAACCGGGGAGAGCATAAACATTGCCAGATTTAAAATTATTTGTACTGATTATCGTAAGCTTCCTGATAGATGGAGAGAACTTCGTCCATACCGAGAGCCTTGAGGTCCTCAATATAGGTGTCCCAATCCTCATCGATGTCGGCGCTGCCGACTACGAATGCGGTGCGCATCTCCCAAACCTTGTTGTTCACGGCGTACTGAAGGTCTGCGAGGGTGGTGGCATCTTCATCTTCAAACAGGAATACCTGAGGCATGCGGATCTCCGCCGGCGGGAAGAAGTCAAGATACTTTTCCATAGCGGCGATCTGGATCTGCTCATAGCCGCCGATTACGGTCTCGGTAGCGCCTTCACGCTTGGCAACCGCTTCGGGAGACATATCCATCATGTACAGACCGCTGAGCTTCAGGGGCTGATAGTGATGACCAAGGAGGGACCAGTGATAGTTGGTAATGCCGTTGGTGGATGCAGTATAAACCCAGGTGGGGTTCAGACCATAGTTGTTCTTGAGCTCGGGATCTGTGTTCCAATCCCAGTACTTGCCCTGAAGGCCGGAAGACTTGGCGCGGGAGACGTCGGGCTTGTACATGTAGTCAAGCATCATGAATGCGATCTCGGGGTTCTCGCATTTGTCGGTGATGACAGTGCCGCCGGTGTTGGTGATATAGTATTGAGCGGAGTACTGAACGCCTTCGGGTCCAACGAGGGGAGAGATAGCTACCAGATCCTTGTAGATCTCCTGATCGCAGTATACGAAGGGGGCATGGCAGAAGATGGTGCCGACGGTCATGGTGTCGCCGGAGAGCATCTGCTTGAGAGATTGATCATTCTGAGTGAAGGTCTGCGGGAGAAGCAGATTCTCATCATAGAGGCGCTTGATGAAGCGGAGGGCTTCACGGTACTCTTCCTGAGCGTAAACAGCGATAATCTCGCCATCGTCAACATTCATCATGGAGTTGTTATCCAGATAAATGAAGGAGTTTACAAGATAGGTGAAGGGCTCGGAGAACATTACGTTCGCGCCGACAGCGGGAATTTCGTCCGCTACACCGTTTCCGTTGGGATCGCCGTCACGGAAGGCTACGAGCATTTCGTAGAACTCTTCGGTGGTGGTGGGAACCTCAAGATCCAGAGCATCCAACCAGGGCTTGTATACCCACATGCGGCTGTAGGACTCATCGTGAGGGCTGTTCATGTACTGCGGCAGGCAGTAGATCTTGCCTTCGCCACGAACGAGAGCATCGCGAATTTCGGGAGTCTCCTCGAACATGGCCTGCGTGTAAACGCCGTACTTCTCAATCAGGTCGTTCAGAGGCAGGATGGTTCCGAGGTTGCCGTAGAACTGCTGCTGGGAAGCGTCGAAGGGAGCATTGAAGATAACGCCCGGATAATCGCCGCTGGTCAAAAGCATGTTCAGCTTGGTGTCGCGGTCAGCGGAAGGTCCCATGACCCATTCGATATTCACACCGGTCTGCTCTTCAAACCAGATGGTGAAATCGTTGTTGTCCAGGTCGTCCAGTCCGTTCTCGAGAAGCGGGAAGCCCCAGCAGGTGATGGTAACTTCTTCATCTGCAGGAACAATGGGAAGGGAATAACCGATGGTGGGTTCGGCATATGCGCTGAATGCAAGAATCATCGCAAGTGCCATGACGAGGGAAGTCAGTCTCTTCATTCTTCCAAGTCTCCTTTTCAATTTATTTCGAGGGTGCGGTTTTCCGCATCCTAAGAAACCGAATCTCGCGCATCCGTCAGCCCTTAAGAGAGCCGACCATGATGCCCTTTACAAAGTATTTCTGAACAAACGGATACAGGATCATAAGAGGTGCGCTCGATGCCACTATGACCGAGTATTTCAGAAGCGCGACCATCTCCTGCTGCCTTTTTATAGATTCAACATCCAGATTGAATTCGGTGGTATTGGTAGCGTTGACAACCAGAATGTCTCTTAAAACAAGCTGAAGCGGGAAAAGCTCTGTATCATTCAAAAACAGAAGGGCATTGAAGTAAGAGTTCCACATACCGACAGCGGTAAACAGGCTCAGTACCGCAATGATAGGCTTCGCAAGCGGAAGACCGATCCTGACCAGATACACAATATCGCTGCAGCCGTCCACACGCGCTGCCTGAAAGATTTCATCCGGTACGCTGGTCTGAAAGTAAGTTTTCATGAGGATTATATTCCATACATTCAGAGCCGAAGGAACTACCAGCGCCCATATGGTGTTCATAAGATGCAGATCCCTGATCAGAAGGAAATACGGGATCATGCCGCCGCCGAAATACATGGTGAAGGTGAAAATGAACATGATGTACTTCTTGCCAGGAAGATCCGATCGTGACAAAGGATAGCCGCCCAATGCCGTAACGATAAGGCAGAATACCGTACCAAGCACCATGAGCACCAGTGAGTTCATGAAGCCACGGACAATCATCTTATAGGACAGGATTGCTTTATAGCCCTCGAGCGAGAATCCCACGGGAAAAATGATAACCTTACCGGCAGTGACCGCATTGGGATCGCTGAAGGATGAAATGAGAACCAGCCACATGGGATAAAATACAATCAGAAGAAACAATGTAAGTATCGATGTATTTACAACCAGGAATATGCGGTCTTTTTTGGAATGCTTGATCATCTTTTCTATTCCTCCTTACCACAGACTGCTGTCGCTGATCTTCTGTGCAACCTTATTTACAATCAGCAAAAGCACAAAGCAGACAATGGACTTAAAAAGACCGATCATGGTGCCGGACGAATAGTTCGGCATGGAGGAAGCAAGACCCACCTTGTAGGAATACGTATCAATAACTTCAGAAGTAGAAAGGTTCAGAGAGTTCTGCAGCAAAAGCACCTTTTCAAAGCCCGTATTCAAAAGACCGCCTGTGTTGAGAATCATCATTACCACAACCGTGGGCATGAGCGTCGGGATATCGATATGGATAATGCGCTTCATGATGGTTGCACCATCGATGATTGCCGCCTCGTGAAGCTCGGGCGACACAGAGGCAAGCACCGATATGTACATGATGGAGCCGTAGCCTACACCTTGCCATACACCGGACCATACGAAAATATGTCTGAACGATGATTCCGACAGGAAGATATCAACAGGATACCCGGCTATTTTGCTCAGAACCTGTCCAAGTACGCCATACAGCGGATTGAACAGCGAATACATAATGCCAACCATGACAACGACGGAAATGAAGTACGGTGCGTATGATACCATCTGAATGACCTTTTTATACGCAACGCTCGTTAGATAGTTGAGGCTGATAGCCAGTATAATGGAAAGCGGGAAACCCATGGAAAGCGAGTACAGATTCAGAATCAATGTGTTCCCGAGAAGCTCAAGAAACATTTTACCGCTGACGAAGTTTTCAAGCCACATAAGTCCCACCCACGGGCTTCCGAAAACACCGTCAACGATATTGTATTTTTTGAATGCAATCTGCGCACCGTACATCGGGTAATAGCAGAAAATAAAAACCATAGCCACAGGAATCAGCAGCATCAGATAAAGCTGATACGCCCGGGCGATTTTTGACAGCTGCTTTTTTGTACTTGTTTTCATCATCTGCTTAAGCCCCTCCTATATGCGGCGTGTTTAGTAATATTATAGAAGAACCCCCTCAAAATTCAATCGATATTTCGTCACATTCACACGCAGAAGATCATAAAACCCTATTATTTCGCAATATATCTTCGTGTTTCTGCCCTGATTTAGGTTAATTTGAAAACCATTGGAAATATTTACACATGAAGAATAAAAATGGGCGTCCCATAAAAAGGGATACCCCAGATAGTTTATTACTGTTGTTAGATAATAAAGGCAGGTTTGGTATAATTTCAGATTCATCTTAGTAAGGTGTTGTTTCATCAAAGGAATATCTATTCCAAATTGGGTTATAGTAGAATCTCGTAATATATATCAAGTATGTACTCAAAAGAGAATATTATAGTCCTTATCCAGAACAAATACTTTATTGTTGGAGCCAATCACCCAAATCTCCACTCTTCGCGCATTTCCCCCCTCAAAGCACAGTATTTAGAGTCAGGGGGATATTATACTCATTACAAAATATACTAAATTATGTTCTCCCCTCGTTTTACACGAGGTACCGGGGCAAGGAGGAATATTATGGTAAATTACAAAGGTTTGGATTGCGTGATGGGAGAAATCACGCATATGGCATGCGCAGCAAAAGACGGCATTCACGAACAGCATGTATATGAATACTTTGCGGCGATGGAGAAGTATGTCCGCACAGCGGTTCCGCAGCTGATCGCAGATTATCTGACAGAGTTTCGTGAAAAACTGATCGTGGAATTTGAGACCTATTTCAACGGTGAAAGGATGAAGAAAGGCGAAAACTATACGGCCAGCCCTTGGAAAATGGTGTATGTGGATGAGAATTACTATCTGCTTGCCTTCGAAAGCGGTAGGTTCAAGCATTTCCGAGTGGATAAAATGGAGAATGTCACCGAACTGAATATGCCTCGTGAAGGCGGCGATGCCAGCGGCAATCTTGATATGTCCGACTATAACAAGCATATCTTCGGCATGTACGGCAGCGAGGTTGTTCCGGTTACCATGGTGTTCCTTTTCAAAATGATGGGCGCGGTTATGGATAAATTCGGACACGATATCATGATCATGAAGGAAGATGAAAAGCATTTCAGGATCACAGTTCCGGTTGCCGTCAGCCAGCAGTTTTTCGGTTGGGTTTTCGGCCTTGGGAAAATGGCGAGAATCGTTGCGCCCGAAAGCGTGAAGCAGAAGATGAGAACAATGCTCACGAAAATCGCTCAGAAATATGAAGATGAATAAAGCACTGGCATAGCAAAAAAGCATCCTCTTTCGAGAACGCTTTTTTGTTTGGAAGGGTGATTTCTTGCATTTATTCTGTTTGGTGCTCCGAATAAGTGGTGCACTTTTGGTAACCTGGAGAACTTTTACCCCAAAATTCGCACTTACCCCAACCCTAACCCCATATTTTAGTTCTGGCTCTTCATGGTCGGGAAGAGGAGCACGTCGCGGATGGCCTGAGAATCCGTCAGCAGCATGCACATTCTATCGATACCAAAGCCGATGCCGCCCGTGGGGGGCATGCCGAGCTCTAAGGCGTAGAGGAAGTCTTCGTCGGTGGTATTGGCTTCTTCGTCGCCCTGAGCCAGCTGTTCTTCCTGGGCCTTGAAGCGTTCACGTTGATCGATCGGGTCGTTCAGCTCGGAGTAGGCGTTGGCCATTTCCCAGCCGTTCATGAAGAACTCGAAACGCTCGACGTAGTCGGGATTTTCGGGCTTTTTCTTGGTGAGGGGGGAGATTTCGATGGGGTGATCCATGACGAAGGTGGGCTGGATCAGGTGATCCTCAACGAATTCTTCGAAGAAGAGGTTCAGGATGTCGCCCTTCTTGTGGCGCTCTTCGAATTCGACATGCTTTTCCTTGGCGATGGCGCGGGCTTCTTCGAGGGTGTGGATTTCGTTGAAATCTACGCCGGAATACTTCTTGACCGCGTCAACCATGGTAATTCTTTCAAAGGGCTTGCCCAGATCCATTTCGATTCCGTTATAGGTGATGGTGGTGGTGCCGAGGACTTCCTGCGCCAGATGGCGGTAGAGGTTTTCGGTCAGATCCATCATGCCGTGGTAATCGGTATAGGCCTGATAAAGCTCCATGAGGGTGAATTCGGGGTTGTGGCGGGTATCGATGCCTTCGTTGCGGAAAACGCGGCCGATTTCGTAGACCTTTTCCATGCCGCCGACGATCAGGCGCTTAAGGTACAGCTCGAGGGAAATGCGAAGCTTTACATCCTCGTCAAGGGCGTTGAAGTGGGTTTCGAAGGGGCGGGCTGCGGCGCCGCCGGCGTTGGAAACGAGCATGGGGGTTTCGACTTCGATAAAGCCCTGATTGTCGAGGTACTTACGGATGGTGGAGATGATCTTGGATCTCTTCATGAAGGTATCCTTGACTTCCGGATTCACGATCAGATCCAGATAGCGCTGGCGGTAGCGGGTATCGGTATTGGTAAGGCCGTGATATTTCTCGGGCAGCGGATGAAGGGACTTGGTAAGCAGGGTGACGGATTCCGCGTGCACGGAAATTTCTCCGGTCTTGGTCTTAAAGACCTTGCCGGTCACGCCCAGAATGTCGCCGATGTCCATCTTCTTAAAGTCTGCGTAGCTTTCCTCGCCGATGTCATCGCGGCGGACGTAGATCTGGATGCCGGCGTTTCTGTCCTGAAGAAAAGCGAAGGAGGCCTTGCCCATAACGCGGCGGCTCATCATGCGGCCGGCGATGGTCACGGTCTCATTTTCGAGGGTTTCAAAAGAAGAAAGGATTTCGTCGGACAGATGGGTTCTGTCAAAACGGGTGATTTCATAGGGGTTCTTGCCGGCTTCGGTCAGCTCGCGAAGCTTATTTAAACGGATTTCGTTCTGTTCGGAAACGGCTTCCTGCGTGAGGGGGGCCTGAACGTTCTGGTTGTCTGCCATGGTGGTTTTCCTCCCGTAAGCGCATGAATCTGCGCGTGATTTATAGTAAAAAAAGGCCTGCCGACAAGACAGGCCTTATATACGTAAGCCTGTCTGTTATCTGCGTTTGATCTCGCGGATAGTGAGTTTGATCACGCCGCCAGGGGTCTGCGCCTCAACGGTTTCACCCACATGCGCGCCCATAAGCGCAGCGCCGATGGGGGACTCTGCGGAGATGTGAAGCTTGGCAGGATCCGCCTCGGTGAAGCCGACGATGACATATTCGTCCTCTTCCTGATATTCCTCGTCAAACACCTTTACGATGGTGCCGACGGAGACGGAAGTGGTATTGATCTGCGCATCGTCAACGATGATGGCATTGGCAAGGAGCTCTTCCAGCTGAGCAATGCGGCTGTGAACGCGGGCTTCCTCGTTCTTGGCCTCGTCATATTCGGCGTTTTCGCTTAAGTCGCCGTGCGCGCGGGCTTCGGCAATATCCTTAACAACCTGGGCGCGTTTAACCACCTTAAGGTCATACAGCTCTTCTTCAAGCTTTTTCTTTCCGTCGGGAGTAAGAACGACGCCTTCCTGGATGTTTTCAGTCATAATGAAACCTCTCTCTACGATGCATGATTTTGTGCATCATTAAAAAATCGCCGTAAAGCACAATAAGGAACACCGCTTCATATGCGATGCTCCTCCACTTTCGGACTGGCACATTATACAGCGAATCCGGTATCTTGTCAAGCACACGCATGTTTTAAGAAAGCTATATTTGTTAGGCATTCAGGAACAATTGAGATACAATTATAGTCTAAAATAGGAAATGTAAAAGGAGGCAGGCGGCATGATGAAAATTCTGGTCGTTGAGGACGAAAAAGCGATCTCCGATTTTATTTGCGCGGGACTGAAATCAGAAGGATATATGTGTGAGCAGGTTTTTGACGGCCTTGCCGCCTGCGATAAAATCGATAAAAATACATACGATCTGATTCTTCTGGACGTAATGCTGCCGGGCGCGGACGGGTTTGAAATTATGGAGTACATACGCCCAAGCGGCGTTCCCGCTATCTTCATAACCGCAAAGGCGCAGGTGAGCGACAGGGTGAAGGGATTAAAGCTCGGGGCGGACGATTATCTTGTAAAGCCATTCGATCTGACGGAACTGGTTACGCGCGTAGAAGTGGTTTTACGGCGCTATCAGAAGGGCAAGAGCGAAATCACAAAGGCGGGCGTGACGGTGAATCTCGATAAACGCACATGTATAAAGGGCGAAAGCGAAATTCCGCTCACGGTCAAGGAATTTGATCTTTGCGTGTTTTTTATGAAAAACGCCGGCGCGGCGCTTTACCGCGAAACCATTTATGAGCGCGTGTGGCAGGGAGAATATACGGGGGATTCCAGAACGGTGGATCTTCATGTCATGCGGCTGAGAAAAAAATTGGGCTGGGAGGATACGCTTGTGACGGTCAGCAGAATCGGCTACAGGCTGAACGCATGAAAAAGATAAAATTCCGGCTGTTAAAACGAACGCTCGTCGTGTTTGCGTGCCTGACGGCGGTGTTTGCCTCGTCCCTCATCTCCATATCGTTCAAGCGCAGCTATATGGCGCAGTGATCCCACGCCTTTGACGCGCTTTCGGCATGCGTAAAAGGGGTACAGAGCGCATATGCGGCGTATGTCTTAAAGGGCGCGGACGCAGATATCGAAAAGCTCAACGAAATCGCGCGGCAGTATGATTTAAGCGCGGAAATCACAGAATCGGACAAAGAAAAATCTGCCGTTTCATATGTTTCCGGCGGCGCGATGACAGTGGAGACCGATCTCAGGCTTGGACATAAACTCTACCGCCTTTCGATCGAAAATCCGCTTTCCGACTTGTATTCCATGCGCGATACGCTTACAAAGATCTATAAATGCGCATATCTGATTTTCCTGCCCTTAACCGCAATCGTCATGTTCCTGTCCGGGCGATCCATTTCAAAGCCCATTGAAAGCCTGACCCTGACCGCGAAGGCCCATTCGGAGGGAAACCGCGCGGCGCGGGCGGATATTCACACAAATGACGAAATTGAAACGCTCGCAAACGCATTCAATCAGATGGCGGAGCGCGTGGAAGACGAAATTCAGAAGCGCGAAGAATTGATCGGCGATCTGACTCACGAAATGAAAACCCCGATTCAGGCGATCATGGGCGAAACGGATCTGATGCTGCTGGGAAAGCGCGATGAGGAAGAAACGTTTCAATCGCTTGAAACAATCTATCATCAGGCGCAAAGGCTCGATAAGCTTTCAAAGCGCATGATGGAATGGATCTATCTTTCTGAGGGCGAACAGGCAAATCTTTCCGTTTGCTCCGTACAGAGAATTCTTGAAAGCACCAAAAATCTCTTCGCTGTAAAGGCTGACATTATAATAGAAGAAACGGATGCGTATGTATCAGCCGACGGCGTACTTTTGGAAACGCTTATGAGCAATCTGATTGACAACGCCATAAACGCAGGCGCCAAAACCATTTTTCTTTCCGCTTTACGGGAAAGCGGACATGTGGTTCTGTCCGTAAAGGACGACGGCTGCGGCATGGACGAAGAGACGCTTCTGCACGCGGAAGAACCCTTTTACCGCGCAGACAAGGCGCGCTCCCGCGCGCACGGCGGCGCAGGGCTCGGGCTTTCTCTGGCGGCGAAAATCGCGCGCCTTCATGATACGCGCCTTTTCTATGAATCGGAAAAAGGCAAAGGCACGCGCGTTTCAATACCGCTGAAGGAGGCGCAGAATGACTAAAAAGATACTGTCGGGCGCGCTTACATTTCTTTTGATCGCCTTCGGGCTTTTTCTTCCGGATCTGATCGCCCGCGTTTCCGACTGGCGCATCGAAAATGATCCCGTATATGTCGTTTTTTGTCCGAATGAGGAGTTTTCCTACATCGGAACTTTGGAAGACAGGCTGCGCGCGCTGACCAATTACGAAAACATGTCCGTGGATTATGCACTGACGGAAAAAACGGACTGGAAAAAAAGCGTTCTTCCCGAAAAAACAAAAGTCCTCTTTCCTGATTTAGGCGAGGGCGAAGGCCGCGCGCGCAGCTTCACCCTGACCCACAAAGCGGTAACGGTAAAATTCACCTATTCAGAAACGGAGTATCACGCAAAAGAGGGATCCGTCCGCATTGTAGAAGACCCGGAAACAGACAAAATCCTTCTTCTTTCCGTGATCAACGCGCAGAACGCCATAAAAGGCTGGAAAAACACAAGCAAATACGACTCTGAAGGCTTTTTTGATGTCACCGGCATCGACGCATATGCGCTTTTAAGGGAATTTGCCCATCTCAACGGTTTTTCTGAAATTACCGATCTCACAAACGGCAATTCCTACGGCGGCAGTGTATCCACCGTGAAAGCCGATGTGAAGGGGCAGCCCTATTCCCTTTCCCTCACCTTCTCTGAAAACGCAGGCACGATTTTCTATCGGCTGATTCAAGTGGAGGGCAAATAAAAACGATGGAATTTCCCCCTCTTCTCTGATACAAATAAGATACATGCTCCCTTTATCCTATCCATCAGGAGGTACAAAAAAATGAAAAGCAAACTTAGTTTTTTCCTTATTGTATGTATGGTTTTATCCATGTCCGGGTTTGCCCTTGCAGATGATCATTCCTACCCTGTATATAAAGTGGACGGGCGGCCCGCGCTTTTGTATCCGTCAAGCGAATGGAGTCAGATGGACGAAGTCATCTGCGGGCTTGATGCCGGCACGAAGGTAATCGCAAGTTTGGATGCAAACGATATGCTTTTGGTTTCAACGAAGGACGGCATCTGCGGCTGGATGATGAAGGGTCTTCTGAAATTCACCGGAGAATATGCGTCGGTTGATTATGTTTTGAACGAAGACCGCGTTTCAAAGCGCGAAGACGTTCATATTTCTTACATCACGATTGATGAAAAGGCCGTTTTGCGGGAAGACATCGGAACCTATCCCAAGACCATGCATAAAGGCGAACGCGCACATGATGTGGATGCGCTTCTTAAAAGCCTTCTGGGCGAAAACTATGTTCAAAAGCCCCGAAGCGAATGGTCGAGCAGCACGGAGTATGTATCCGATGACAGTGTAGAGCCGTGGGAGACAAAATCTGTGCATATATACGATGACGGCGAATTCTGGTTTTACGATCCTTCCGTTTCCTCCGAGCGCGGCGGGGAATACGAGCCTCCGATGATGAACATGCTGCCTGAGGAAAGCGTTCTTATCTTAAAAGGTCTTTTGAGCCAATATTTCACAAACGGCGAAACGGACCGCGTCGGAAAAGCGCGATTGATTCAGGAGAGATGGAGCTATGCCGACCGCTGGATGACGGACGAAGAATACAGAAAATACATGTACGACCGCGACCTTCACTATTTCAATTTTGAACATGTCTCCCCTTCCGGTCTTTCGATTCTCGGCGACAGCATATCTGCAAGCGTTGGCGTGAACGGCTTAAACGGCTTCGACCTGACCTGGCACAATTTTCAGGAATCTTCCGAATCCATCGCCCCCATTTCCCTCGAAGAAGCCGTCTCTATGGCCAATTCCACAAGAATGGCGAAGGCCACGCTTCTGTATGCAGACCTCGTTTATTCCAACTGGGTCACGGAAAACGAAGAATACAACCTGAGCTGGTATCTCGTGACTGATCAGGGAAGCTATGTTGTGGACTGCGTGGAGTTAAAGCACAAGTGCGATTCGTATGAATACTGACAAACAACTGAAGCAACAGAACGCTGCTTCTTTTTTCTTCTTTTGTTTGATTAAATTTTAAGTGCGCATTAACTTTGTTTGTTTATTTGCGCGCACATATGCTATAATGAAAGCCGAATACAAATGAAGGAAGAGAAAATCTGCATGCAGAAAAACAGCCTACGAAAATCCTCTCCCCTGACCTTCATGGATATCAGCCTTCACAGAACGCTTTTGTATGGCCTTGCTGCGCTCTGGGTTTTCTTTTTGCATCTTCCCTTTAAAATGCCCAAGGTCGGCGGGTGGACGCTTGTATACTACATACAGTTTTACGGGGCATGCGGCGTTGAAATGTTCATGCTTCTGACCGGCTACGGCCTGTATCTTTCCCTGAGGAAGCACGGCCTTCGAAAGTTCTATATACACCGCGCGCTTCGCGTATGGCTCCCGGCATCCCTGATTTCTCTGGTCGTTTGCATCTTTAAAGGCTGTACGGTATGGACAGCAGCCGGTGTCCTTGCGGTGTTCCCCTATTGGTTCGGCATGCCTGCGCCGTGGTTTGCGGGCTTTATCCTTTTGATGTACGTGATTTATCCCTTGTTCCACTGGATGCTGGAGCATCATAAAAAGACCTATTTCCTTCTGTGCGTGCTTGCATGGCCCGTCGTCTTTGTTCTTTGCGGCTTGTTCGAAAATGTGATTCAGCCCATCGGACAAGGCTTTGCCCGCATTCCGGTGTTCATGCTGGGCGTAGCGCTCACACCGGCGTTTGTCGAAAACAAAAAAATCCCGCTGTGGATCATTCCCGCCGGTTTCGCCTGCTTTATCGCAATCATGCTGCTAAAGTCGGCGGTCTATTTCCCCATAGGCATCTCCTACTGCCTGCGAACCGTCGCCTACACTTCTCTTTCCTTCTCGCTGATTCCGCTTTTTGCTTATATCGCGCGCTTCCTTTTAAAGTGCGGACTCGGCCGGGCATTTTATAAAATATGCGCGTTTTTCGGCGGCATATCGCTGGAATTCTATATCATTTTCATTCATGTCCGAAACGCGATGCTGGAAATGCCTGTTTATTCAACCGTAACGGACAATCTTTTAAAGATCAGCCTCGTGGGCGGAATTACGTCCATCGTCCTGAGCGTATTGACCAGATGGCTGTGCGGTGTGCTTATCCAGGAATTTAATAAGACGAAAATCCCCGAATAAAGCAAAATCCCCGCTTTGCTGTTTACGCAAAACGGGGGATTTGATTTTTATCCAAGCACAACTTCAAGCACAATCATCAGCGCAAAGCCGACGGCAAAAGCAACGGTTCCGGCGTGGCTGTGTTCGCCTTCGCTCATTTCGGGAATCAACTCTTCCACGACCACATACAGCATTGCGCCTGCGGCAAAGCTTAAAAGATACGGAAGCGCGCTTGCAGCCGCGCCCGCGATCAGAAGGGTCAAAAGCGCGGCGACGGGTTCTACTGCGCCGGAGGCGACGCCCAGGAAAAACGCCTTTTTCCGGGACACGCCTTCGCTTGCAAGCGGCATTGAGACGATCGCGCCTTCGGGGAAGTTCTGAATCGCGATACCCAGAGACAGCGCAAACGCGGCAGCCGGGGCAATGAGTTCGCCGCCTGCCGCAATGCCCGCAAGCATAACGCCGACAGCCACGCCCTCAGGAAGATTGTGAAGCGCGACAGCCAAAGCCATCATGGTGGACTTTCGAAGCGTGGATTTCGGGCCCTCCGCTTCTTCGGAATTCATGTGAAGGTGCGGAATCAATTTATCCAGCAGCATCAAAAACGCAATGCCCAGGAAAATGCCGGCTACCGCAGGCACAAAAGCAAACTTTTCCATGTGTTCGCTGGCTTCAATGGACGGAATGAGCAGGCTCCATACGCTGGCCGCAACCATCACGCCCGCAGCAAACCCCATTAAGAATCTCTGTACAGGCCGCGGCATCTTTCCCTTTATAAAAAATACGCAGGCCGCTCCCAGGGATGTTCCCGCAAACGGCAATAAAAGCTCTCTCAAAAACGACGAATTCATATATTTTTCCTCCGTTTGAATCCAAGGTTTCTCTTATTCATATGCGGAATGGTTTTTCCCGGTTCCGCCCGGTATCATTATAGCGGAAAGACACAAAAAACACAATTCCCCCGAAGCAATAAGTTGCATGCGCAACAAAAAAATCGTATTTCTCCAAGGGCGGAGGCTTACTCCCGTCTACACGCTCTCCTACTATGCAAAACGGCGGGAGCAAGCCCCTGCCCTTGGATGATTCAAACAATTCCACAGAAGAACACGGGTCTGTCTCATTAAGAATAAAACCTCAAAAAAGCAACACAGCGGGACGGGAAACCCGCCCCCCTACAGGAAGAAAACAGCTTCTTCGTTATGTAGGGGACGGGTTTCCCGTCCCGTAATCTTTGATCATTTCATGGAGATACACGATTAACGGAGTTTGAATGTATTTTGAGACAGCGCCGTGTTTTTGCTTTAACGATCAGAAATTACTTCTCGTTCTTATAGATTTCCTTGAAGTACTTGTAGGTGTCAACCTTCAGTTCGCCGCAGGCAGCCTCGTCGCAGGCGACGATTCCGTCTTTATGCATCTGCAGCGCGGAGATGGTCCAGGCGTGGTCTACGCCGCCTTCTACGCAGTGACGCAGGGCACGGGCCTTGTTGTGGCCGCTGATGAGAAGGAGAACCTGTTTGGAATCGCAGACAGTGCCTACGCCAACAGACAGAGCAGTCTTCGGAACCTTGTTGGGGTCGTTGTCGAAGAAGCGGGAGTTGACGATGAGCGTGTCCTCGGTCAGGGCGCGGATGCCGGTACGGGAAGTGAGGGAGGTGAAGGGCTCGTTGAAGGCGATGTGGCCGTCAACGCCGGAGCCGCCCAGGAACAGGTCGATTCCGCCGTAGGAAGCGATCTTGTCTTCGTATCTCTGGCACTCGGCTTCGAGGTCTTCCGCCATGCCGTTTAAGATGTTGATGTTCTCCGCGGGAATGTCGATATGATTGAAGAAGTTGTCATGCATGAAGTACCAGTAGCTCTGGTCATGCTCGCGGGGCAGGCCAACGTACTCGTCCATGTTGAAGGTGACAACGTTCTTGAAGGAAACTTCTCCGGCCTTGTTCTTCTCGATCAGGCGCTTGTAGACACCCAGAGGGGAGGAACCGGTGGGCAGACCCAGAATGAAGGGACGGTCAGCTTTATGGTTGTTGATCGCGTCGGCGATATGCTGAGCAGCCCATGCGCACATTTCATTGTAGTCGTTTTTGATAATCAGTTTCATGCTTATCTAACCCCCATAGTTCTTGATACTTCGGAAGGATTTTTGATGCCCCTTCCTCTTCAATCCAATTATACATGAAAAACGCGTATTTGTCCATCAATCGGGAGGTAATATTCTGATGTACTGTTCTGATCAGATAATCTCAAGCCCATCCCGATCGGGAAAAAACGGACGTTTGCAGACGGGCTTATCCAGATAGAAATAAGCCACGGAGGAAATATCGTCCTGAAGGGGGAGATACCGTCCGCCGCTTCGCCAGCCGAGGGCCTGGATGGTGACCGCAAGATCCTTTTCAAATCGGATGGGATCGGTCACGTGCCAGCGATAGAGGGAAAAACGCGCGCGGCTTCTGTAGAGGCGATCGGGCTCATGAACGTTCATGCCGCAATAAGGCGTCGTAAACTGCTCATAACAGTCGTGGGTATAGGGATTTTCGAAATTGTAGGAGCCGCAGAAGTAGTCCTCCGTGCCCGTTCCGCAGATGGTGGGATAGTCGGTGTCTCCGTCCATATAGAACTTGATTTCGCCCTCGCCCCACCAGCCGTCGTTGTTTACACCCCAGCCCATGGATGTTCCGACGTACTGGCCCTTTCCCTCAATACCGTCCAAAATGGTGTAGACATCCTTATAGGGAAGGGGATTTACGCGCCTGAACTGCGCGTGGAAATATCCCTCGTCAGGGGCAATTTGCTCAAGGGAATAAGTAATCTGGTAATAGATGTTGACGGTTTCATCCGTCAGATTTTCAAGCGTTACGCGAAAGCCCTTTCGAAACGGCATACGAAAATAGCTGTTGAACGCGCAGCCGGGGTTTACGCACACGGCAAGGGAAGAAATCTGCTTGTATCTGCCCCACGGGCTTGCAAAAAAGTCGCCCATCGGGCACTCGATTGCAGGCTCGGTTTCGCCGTCCCAGTAAAACCTCAAAATCTGCATGCGCCAGGAGCCGGTCGGAGTCATCCAGATGTGGTTGATCGCGCCTTCGCCCGTCACATCGGCCAGCGTAATCGTTTCTCCGGCAGCAACGCGGAAATAGGGATTGACCTTCCAGCCCGTGCCCAAATCGCGCGCGGCGTGGCGGGCGGAGCCCTCCTCTATCGGCGTTCTTCCGCCCATGCCCTTCTCGCCCGTGATGTTTTCGGGCGAAACCGAGCGCGTCATGGCATTTGTGATTTTAGACAGATTTCGCATATCCATGCAGCTTCTCCTTTCAGCGGAAGAGAGGATTGGTCCAGGCCTTTCTGCCCTCTTTATCCATGATCGTCACGCGAACAAATTCCGCGTGATCCGCAATCTTGAAAGACATTTCGGTGAGATTGCCTTCCGGATCAGAGAAGAAACGGGTGGGATAGCTTCCAGTGTGGAATTTAATGTAGGCGCAGGGCGAGCACTTGATGTGCGCTACATCGTCTTCCATATAGAAATCGTAGATTTCGGGGCCGGTGGAGGCATAGAACGCGCCTTCCTTCAGCGCCTTGAAGATGGAAGCCACGTTCTTTTCGGCGTTCACGCGAACCCAGCCCTTGCAGTGGTGCTCAGCGCAGTGTCCGTCGTCCGTGGCGACAGCGAAAATCTTCTGGCCGCCGCGCAGAAGCTCGTTCCACACATAGCCGTTGTCGGTGTCTTCGTTGTTTTCAATCACGCATCCGCTGTTCCAGATTTCAAAGGCGGTAAAGCCCTTGATTTTATCAAAGCTCCTTGCGGGCGTGCAGCTCCATTCGGGATGGCAGTAGATGGCGAGATTGCCTTTTTCGATCATGTCGTCGACTACACACTGAAACTCTTCCTGATGCGCTACCGGATGGGAAGAAAACCGCTCGTCCTGCTTATAGCCGTTTTTCTCTTCTTCCTGACCGATGGCGACCACGTGCAGGCACATGCCGTCATTCGACGTGATGTTTCCGTCCATCTCCATGCCGGGCATGATCAGAACGCCGGTTTCGGGCGCATAATTTTTGAAATTATAGTATCTGTGGTCGGTAAGCGCGAGGAAATCATAGCCGTTTTCGGCGTGCTGCCTTATGGTCTCCTCGGGCGTGGTGTTGCTGTCGGAGCGGGTGGTGTGGCAGTGAAGTCCGCCCTTTAAAAGCTTTTTGTTTTCGCCGGTGAATGCTGCCTGACGGATGATCATGGTGTTTTCCTCCCTTTATTGCCGTAATATCGACTTTCCCAAAAGCCTTCCCCTTGAGGGGAAGGTAGCCTGGCAAAGCCCGGACGGATGAGGTGGTGTTCGTTATGAAACGAAAAACGAGATCAGATTCACAAGCTGTGCGCGGGACGGGAAACCCGTCCCCTACGGTGGCATTGCGCGTTTTTTTTCATTATCGCTGCTTTGCGTCCCGTAGGGCAGGCGTTTCGCCTCCCGCCGCTGACTGACCGCTTCCCCTCAAGGGGAAGCCTTTTGATCCGCGTTTTCGTTCCTCTATATTATACCACCCCGCCCCGTCCACTTCAAGAAATTCCCGCACCCAAATTTAATTTGACACCTGCCTGAATCTCCACTATAATGATATCCGAAAAGCCATGCGCTCGGTTTTGTGCGCCTGGGGCTGCTTCAGAGAGCCGGCGGTTGATGCGAGCCGGCGCGCCCTATACGCTGTTTTCTGCCGCCGAACGCGCTCCGCTCAGGAAATGGAGCGGCGGGCTGCGCCGTTATACGCATTAAAGAGGATCGCATTCAACCGCGGTCAAACAAGGTGGTACCGCGAAAGAGCGCCATTTCGTCCTTGGGGATGAATTGGCGCATACATTTTTTCAGGAAGAAAGGAAGAAACCCCGCCATGAATCAGAACATCAAGTGCGCGGCCGACCTTCGCCGCATGTATCTGAAATTCTTCGAGAGCAAGGGACACGCCGTCATTCCCAGCGCGTCCGTTATTCCCGAGAACGACCCCACCGTTCTTTTCACCACCGCCGGCATGCATCCCCTCGTTCCCTATCTTCTGGGCGCGAAGCATCCCATGGGCAACCGCTTGACCGACGTTCAGAAGTGCATCCGCACCGGCGACATCGACGAAGTCGGCGACGCCAGCCACTGCACCTTCTTTGAGATGCTGGGCAACTGGTCTCTGGGCGCATATTTCAAAAAGGAAGCTATCCATTGGTCCTGGGAGTTTTTAACCAGCCCCGAATGGCTCGGTCTTGATCCCGAAAAGCTGGCCTTCTCCGTATTTGCAGGCGACGAAAAGGCCCCTCGCGACGAAGAAGCCGCCGGTTACTGGAAAGAGTGCGGCGTGAAGGACGATCATATTTTCTATCTGAACGCCAAGCACAACTGGTGGGGCCCCGCCGGCACCACCGGCCCCTGCGGACCCGACACCGAGATGTTCGTCATCAAGGATCAGCCGCCCTGCGGACCCGACTGCTCCCCCGCCTGCGGCTGCGGACGCTATCTTGAAATCTGGAACGACGTTTTCATGCAGTACAATAAGCAGGCTGACGGCACTTTCCCGCCGCTTGAGCAGAAGAACGTCGATACCGGCATGGGCCTTGAGCGCACCATCGGCGTGCTCCTGGGCGCAAAGACCGTATACGAGACCGACCTTTTCTCCGACATCATCAAGAAGATCGAAGAGCTTTCGGGGAAAACCTATACTTCTGACGACGAATACACCCGCTCCTTCCGCATCATCGCCGACCATATGCGTACCGCCACCATCATCATCGGCGACGACCGCGGCGTGACCCCCTCCAATGTTGATCAGGGCTACGTTCTCCGCCGCCTGATCAGAAGAAGTGTCCGCCACGGCATGAAGCTTGAAATGCCCGAAGGCATGACCGCCGAAATCGCAAAGGTAGTCGTCAACCAGTATAAGGACGTATATCCCGAGCTTAAGAGAAACGAAGAGTTCATCACCAGTCAGCTGCTCCTCGAAGAAGAGCGCTTCCAGAAGACCCTGAAGCAGGGCATGAAGGAATTCGACAAGCTGCTTTTCAATATCGGCCGCATGACGAACGCCGTTAAGCCCGTTGCCGACGCCATCAAGGAAGGCTCTGATTTTGCTTCTCAGGCCGACGCCGCTGCCAAGCAGCTTCCTCCGCGCCCCGAGTATCAGAATCTGATCGCACTCCTTAAAGACAAGAGCGACAAAGACGCCCTCCTTAAGGAAACCGAAGCGTTCCTCCAAAACCTCAACGTGATCGACGGCAGAAGCGCCTTCAAGCTCTATGACACCTATGGATTCCCGATCGAAATCACAACCGAACTCGCCGCCGAAAAGGGCCTCGCGGTAGACGAAAAGGGCTTCCAGGAGAGATTTAAGCAGCATCAGGAAACCAGCCATGCAGGCGCTGAGCAGAGATTCAAGGGCGGCCTTGCCGACAACACCGAAGAAACCGCGAAGCTCCACACCGCGACACACCTCCTGCACGCAGCCCTTCGCCGCGTACTGGGCGACGAAGTCGCGCAGAAGGGCAGTAACATCACCGCCGAGCGCCTCCGCTTCGACTTCTCCTTCTCGAGAAAAATGACTCCCGATGAGATCAAGGAAGTAGAGCGCCTGGTCAACGAGTACATCAAGGGCGCAGCCGAAGTCGTTTGCGAAGAAATGACCGTGCCCGAAGCCAAGGCCAAGGGCGCCATCGGTCTTTTCGAGAGCAAGTACGGCGAGCGCGTCAAGGTCTACACCATGGGCGAATACTCCATGGAAATCTGCGG
>JAEDIV010000104.1 GCA_016296675.1 Clostridia bacterium | reverse complement strand
CAGGATTTCAGGCGATCGGCCTTCCCATCAAAAAAGGTACTTTTTTGATGGCTTGAGGCTCCCTCCGACGAGGAAGCCTTCGAAAAACGCATATGCTCAGCGGTTTTTATTGATGATTCTGCTGATGCTCTTATGGGTTTTGAGGTCGATTGTTCTTACCCAGAGAGACACCTTGTTTTCCGCATTCATATTCTCCCAAATATCCGCAACGATATCGAAAATCGAGCCGTTTACGGAAACCTGAATGGGCTCGCCCGAGAATGCAGGCAGGGGATTTGCGTCAAAGGCGCAGGTATGCAGATAATAGCCCGTGCCGGCGGGGATGGATTCATATTCATACGTATAGCGTCCAACGCTCGCGCCGTAAGGATCCATGCTCTTGACAAGGCTCATTTTCAGATTGAAGCTCTCGCCGTCAGTGGAAATAAGTCCAGTCAGGCGAGGCGTAAAATTCGGCGCGTCCGGAATATAGGTAAGGCGCGAAATTCCATCCTCAAAACTATTGCCCGACGTCAGCTGAGAATAGATCTGTTCGATATGCGGACCGTTTCCCACAAGAACCTTGTTTTCAAACGCAACCACCGGCGAATACACAAGCAGCGCTTCATCCCGCATCAGTTCTTTTCTGTACGGCTCGATTTTTATACCGCCGCCCTCTTCCACAAACAAACGGTTTTTGGTCAGCGGACTTCTGCCCATGATGAAATATGCGACGACCGCGCTCAGACCGTCGGCGCTTCTGCCGGCAATCATACCGCAGCCGGGATAACTGACCCTGCCAACCGCGCCGCCAAGCGAAATAGCCTTCATGTCCTATGTACCTCCATCTAATGCTGCGCCTATTGTATCACATCCGCGCACGCAGTTACAGACCATTTATGAAAACGTTTTATGAAAATTCCGCATCAATCCAATTTCAAATACTCCAGGAATTTCTGGATGTGATCATCCCAGAATTCCCACGTATGCGCGCCGGGATCCTCGTCGTATTTATAGTCAAAGGGATTTCCGTCAAGAGATGTAAAGAAGTCGCGCGTCGTATGCGCAACGTCCAGAAGAAAATCCTTATCGCCGCAGGCATGATAGATTCTGGGCGGCGTCAGACCCTTTTCAAGAATCTCTTCGGCATTGAAATAGACATCCTCCTCCGTGCCGGCAAGGTCTCTGTCGCCATAGAGAAGATGCATTCGCTTTTTGAGGGATTCCGAGGGATTCTCGGGTGTGAGCTCATGCCGGTTCATCGCGCCGGCAGAAAGGCAGCCGATGACCGAATAGGTTTCGGGGCATGCAAGACCCAGCTTCATCGCGCCTGCGCCGCCCATGGATAGACCGCAGATGAAGTTGTCCTCTCTTTTTTCGGAAAACGCGAAGAAAGTGCGCATGATGCGCGGAAGCTCTTCGGTGATATAGGTGAAATACTTGCCTCCGCCGCCGTGCACCATATTGCTGTAACCGGACAGATGGCCGTTGGGCATAACAACGGCAAGGCCAAGCCGGGAAGCATAGCGCTCAATGGAGGTGCGTCTTTGCCAGATGGTGTGGTTGTCGCTCATGCCGTGCAGAAGCCAGAGCACCTTGTGCTTTCCGCTTTTGACTTCCGTTTCCATGCCGATCAATTTCTGACTGGCTTCAGGAAGAATAACGTCACACGATACGCACATGCCCAGAGACTGGGAGAAAAAGCCCACATGAATCAGCGCCATATTATTTGACCTCCTTTCCGAGAACCCAGTCAAGCACGGTCTGCACCTTTGCGTCCCAGTATTTCCACTGGTGGTCGCCCGGGGATTTTTCATACACATGCTCAATACCAAGCTCCGTCAGATGCTTGTCCATTCTTTCGTTATGCTGGAAAAGGAAATCCTGCTCGCCGCACCACATATACAGTTTCGGAACGGGTTTCCCGTTTTTCTTAAGATCGACTGCGGCCTGGAAAAGATCGTTGAAGCTTCCCTTGACTTCATCCGCCGGGCCGAAAATATCGTGCCAGTAATCCTTGTTTCCAAGCGCGCCTTTCACAATTTCCGCCGCATCCAGCGCGCCGGAAAGGGATGCACCCCAGCCGAAGGTCTCGCTTGCGCGAAGGGCAAGCTTGAATGCGCCGTAGCCGCCCATGGAAAGGCCGCAGACAAACGTGTCCTCTCTTTTGTCCGACATATTCGGGAAAAACGTCCGGCAGATCTTCGGAAGCTCCTGAGCAATATAGGTGTACCACTTCATGCCTTCATACATATCGGTATACCAGCCGAGCTGCGTGGACGGCATGACCACCGCGATGCCCTTGTCGGAAGCATATCTCTCAATCGAGGTTCTTCTCTGCCAGATGGTATGATCGTCGCTCATGCCGTGCAGAAGATACAGTGTCTTCCATTTTCCAGCGCCGGCTTTTCCTTCCATGCCGATCTGGCCGATCGTGTTTTCAGGCAGAATGACGTCCATTTCCACGCACATGCCCAAAACATCCGAGAAAAAATCCACATGTAAAAGCGCCATAGGTATTCCCCCTTCTCAACTTCTTTCATCCAGGTATTTCTTTTCCCAGTTTGATTTTTTATAGTAGATCACCATAAGCAGCGAGCACATCATCCAGCCCATCGGATACGCCAGCGCGACCACATAAATGGAACCGAAAAGCGTCGAGCACACATACAGATACAGTTGCCTGAACGCAACAAACGACGCAAGCATGATCGCCATGGGACCTGTGGAATACCCCGCGCCGCGCAGGGATCCCGCCAGCATCTGGTTGATCGCGCACAGGAAATAGAACGGGCTCATCATCCTGAGGAACGTAGAACCGTAAAACAGCACTTCGCTGTCGCGGTTGAAAAGGCCGACAAGGAATCCGCTTAAGGTCAGAAGCGGTATTCCGACCACAACGCAGCACACAAACGCCATGACAAGCGTAATCTTGATGCCGTTTTTCGCCCTTTTCACATCCTTCGCACCGATATTCTGGCCGACAAAGGTTGTTGCTGAAATGGCCAGGCTGTTGATGGGCAAAAGCGCATACTGGTCGATCTTTCCGTATACCGTCCAGCCGGCTGCGCAGCCGCTGCCAAAGCCGTTGATATAGCCCTGAACAAACACATTGGAAATGCTGGTGATCGTTGACTGTATGGCCGAAGGCAAGCCGATTTTAATCACGCGCCGAAAAATCGGCATATGGACTTTGAGTCCTTTCCAGAGAATTCTGTATGACGCATGCGTTGTTGTAAGCGCCAGCATGACCAAAATGGCAGAAATGCCCTGCGAAATAATCGTCGCAAGCGCAACACCTTTGACTTTCCAGCCGCACCCGACCACAAAAACGAGATCAAGCACGGTATTCAAAACCGCTGATACAATCAAAAAATTCAAAGGACGTCTGCTGTCGCCGACAGCGCGCATGATGCCGGCTCCGATATTATAAATCATAAGGCCGCTGATGCCGGCAAAATAAATCAGAAGATATTCCTTCGCATACGCCTGCATATCGATGGGCGTTTTCATCATTTTAATCAGAAGCGGCGCAGCAAAAATGCCCATAATTGTACAGATGACGCTCGCCATCAGCGCAAGCGCGATCGTTGTCTGAACAGCTCTGGATACGCCGTCGTCATCCTTCGCCCCAAAGAAATTTGAGATGACGACCGTCGCGCCGTTGGCAATGCCGATAAAAAAACTGACCAGCGCATTGATCGGCGCACCCATCATTCCGACCGCGCCCAGCGCCTGTTTGTCCACAAAGTTTCCGACAACCAGCGTGTCGACCGTGTTATACAGAATTTGAAAAATGTTGCCGATCAAAAGCGGCAGCGCGAATCTGACGATCTGTTTCCAGATCACGCCTTGCGTTAAATCAACATCCCGTCTGAGCTTTGTCATTTTGTCGCTTTCCTTTGTTTTTAAAGCTGATCCGCCCCGCATAAATCAATACCGGAAGGGCCAGAAGAAGTGAGGCAGACGAAGAGACATAAAAGGCATCCGGAGAAAAATCAACAGAAATTCCGGAAAAAACATTCAGCAAATAAGAAACCCCATAGGCAAGCACGCCGGATAAAACCTTGAATGCGATAAAAACAGACCGCCGGATTTCCCGGATTCTGCAGGCAGACAAACTTTGAAAAATCGCGCACAGTCCGCCGAAGGCGCATACCGCCGATGCAAAATTATATCCGTTAAACCCGGATGCATATTTTGCGCCGCCGGAGACCTCAAAAAACGCGAACAGAGGTTTCGGAAGTCTTCCGGCAAAAACGTTGAATGCAGCCATCCATCCGCACACTGTAAGAATATTGATAACGCCGTCCCGGACAGCGGAGACGCTTTCATTGTTTTTTTCTCCGTAAACCGCCAGGTCCCGATCGCTTACAGGCATCCTCGACAGTATGAAGCCTGAAATCATCTGCGCCATCCATGCGCTTATGTACATCCGAACGCCTGCCCACGCGTCCGAAAACATCCCCTGTCCGACGGAACAAATGCAGAACACCGGGCCGACGCCGGACGACAGATGCAGGCAGACATGCGCCTGCTTTACGGTAAACGCTTCGCGCCCGAGCGCGCGCCTTACGGCAATTGCCCCTGCAGGCGTTCCCGAAATTATGCCGACAATCACGCAGGACGCCGCGCCGGCAGGCAGATAAAACACCTTTTTCATAATGCTCCCAAACGCGCGCGCATACAAACGTCTGTTTTCCTCGTCTGTAAACACCGGCGTGAGCACAAGAAACGGAAACATCGCAGGCGCAACCGCTTCCGCCCAGAGCGTCATCGCTTCCCTCGCGCGCACAATCGCGCCTTTCGAATCCAGAAACAAAAACGCCGTCATAAGGCATGCAGTCATCAACTTCAAGATTCTTTCCCTCCCTCACGCAAAAATCCTATGCGCGGGCGCGGAAAGAATATCAGTTATAACTCCATCCTTTTTACATCGCAAAAGGGGCGAACGAAGGTGCATACGCCTTCGGAACCGCCCCAGGATGATTCATTATTTCAGTAATTTCGCTTCGTGCGTCCAGTCGCCGACCGTGATTCTGATTACCCATTCGCCCTCTTCGTCCATGAGCGCCTCGGGGATTTCGCACGTCATCACGAGCCGTCCGGCGCGGCGTACGCCAAGCGTTGTACTGAGCGTTTCTCCGCCCTGCGCTTCCACATAGATGCTCACAGGGAACGCCCACTTGTCTTCAAGCACAGCTTCCGCCTTGACTTCCCACGAAAGCGACATGCCGCTGGTCGCATAGGAAGCGATCGATCCGTCAAAAACCATGAAGATGTTGTCCTTGTCGGATACAGTTACGCCGCCGCCGGGGATCGTAGTCTCGGCTCGCTTTGCGTACCACCACTTGTCAAGTGTCAGCTGAACATTTCCGGCGTCCAGCGCATATTCTGCTGCTTCATCCGCTTCTTCAAAACCAGCAGCCGCTCTGCCGTCAGAAAGCGCATTAATAAGCTTTGCATCGGCAAATCCGGTTACGGGAAGTCCGTAATACGCCTGCGCGCTTCTGACCGCCTTGATCATGCCTTCATTTACCGTGGTCGCGGTGGTTCCGGCCATAAAGCCGTTTTTCTTCAAAAGTTCCTGAATATCGCGCACGGAGGCCGCAGACACGTTCGCACCGGCAAGGCCAAAGGTTTTGTCAAGCTCGTATGCGCTCGCCTCATTTACCTTGGAAACAGTGATTTCCGTTTCCACGCCGTATTTCGCCTCAAAGGTTTTTTGGGCAATGTCGCCAAGCGGATAATCGGAATAATCCGGCGCGCCGATCGGAAGCGCGAGCGCATCCAGGGATTCCGCCGCGATTTCGTTTTTGACGCTCGCGTAGAACTTCACCTTTTCCGCCGTCTGCACATACATATTGTCGCCAAGAAGCGCGACGGAAATCTTGTTTTCATTCGCCATGCGCTTAATCATTTCAAAGCCCGCATCCGTAAGATACGCTTTCATCGTCTCCACGCGATAGCGGCCCATATTGATAGCGGAAGAAGAAACCCTTACGTCATATCTGTCCTCGCCTATGGCAAAGGCGGCATATCTCGTATTCAGCGCAGGCGAACCCGCATAGAGGATGTTTAAAACAGGATAGGCGATGCCGGTTTCACGGTTGCCTTCCACCTGCACGCAAAACATCACAGCGCCGGTCGCTGCATAGTTGCCGATTTTTTCGTAAAACAGATTTTCAAGCGCCTGCGCTTTGATGCTCTTGGCCACAAAATCGCCGTTTTCATCCGCCGTGACGCCAAGACGTGCCTCCATCCGTTCAAAGTTCAGCCCGGTATCCGCAAAGGGTACCTGCGCGTTTGCAGAGAACACGCCCATCAGCGCAATCATCATCAAAAATGCAACCAGCTTTTTCATCGTCCGTACGCTCCTGCTTCTATATATTTCTTGTATTATACATAATTTCCCCGATAAAACAATCAAGCTTCAGACGAAACTTTTTTGGATATCCATCGGATGCCCAGAACTGCAAGGCACATAAGTACGCTTGTCAGAACGACAATCAGCTGCTTGTTGGCAAAGGTCATGCCAAGGAAGCTGAAGGATAAATGCTCTGTTGAAAGAATGAAGTATTTGCCGATGGTAACGCCGATGAGGGCTGCAAAGTTTGCCATGGTGGAATAGAATCCGATAAATACCGTTTGATTCTTTTCGGGCATATTCACATAGGGAATGCCGGTGAAGGCCAGGTTGATGCCGACAGCAAAGAAGCAGCCGATGAGCTGGGAAACCGGATAAATCCATACCGTGGACTTCGTAACCAGCGCAAGCACGAGATAATGGATCATATAAACCGCCATCGCAGTGTACAGCGTTTTGAACCATCCAAAGCGCGAAAGCACCCTTCGCCAAAGCGGCGTCAGGAAAAGAACGATGGGCACGTTGATCATGCTGATGAGCGTGATATATGAATAGGAAACGCCGACGTCCCTCAAAAGATAGAACGAATAATACGATCCCGGGATATTCGCCGTAACATTCCAAAGGAAGGTTACGCATACGGTCAGAAGATAGGTCTTTTCCGTAAAAGGCTTGATGAGAAGATCCTTGACCTTCACCTGTTCACCCGAGGATTCATAGGGATATTCCTTGATGTGGAAATACAGATAGATTTCAATGGCGCACAGAACCGCCGCCACAATACGAAGCACAAACAGGCCTTCATACTGCATATCGTGCGCAGTAAAAATGTCCACCATCTTTGCGCCCAGCAAATTACAGATCGCAACCACCGCGCCGACCGTCATGGTAATCAATGAAAAATAGCTTTTTCGAACGCGGTTGGGCAGCGACTGAATATGCCAGATGGAAAGGCCGGGCGCGATGAAGGCGTTGATCATGTTGACGATCAGAACGCCGATGCCCGTCATGTACAGTTTCGCCTGATGGCCGACCGGGAATATGGGAATCAGGCCGATCATCAGTACATTGATAAAGTACAGAATTGCCCTGAGCGTCGTCAGCATCGTGCGCCTTTTAGGAAAGCGCTCAAGCAGAATCGGCGACAGACACTGAAGCATATTGGCGGCGGTTGAGATCATGCTCATGGTGCCGATAAAGCCGTCGTCGGCATTTAGGCAAATGAGCAGGCCCGTCCAGAAGGAGCCGCCGATGAAGTTGGCAATGATATTCGAGGTATAGTTGCAGCATACAAGGCGCGCCCTGTCCTTGCTCGAAGGATCATTCTTATAATACCATCCCTCAAGCAGCCCGTTTTTCAGATTCCGCGCAACATGACGAAGATCGATGGATCTGATATCTTCCATCGTGATTTTCTTGAATCGCATGAACAACCTCCTATTCAGAAGCAGCTACAATATTTCTGATCCACACGCCTTTTTTAAGCAGTATTGCGCCCAGCGCGACCTTAATCAGGTCTGCAGCATGGCACAGGATAAACACAGCCAGAATCGGCAGCGGCGTATAGGTGACCAGCGCATACACCAGCGGAATCGGAATCAGCCATGTATAGGCGCTGTCAAAGAGGAACGTAATGATGGTTCGTCCGCCGGAACGGAGAATGAAATAGGAGCAGTGCGCAAAACCGTTGACCGGCATCGCGCAGGCAGTTACGCACAGCATCCCCGTGGCGATTTCGCGGATCGCCGCGTCGGCTTCTTTGAAGCAGTACGGAAGCAGGGGCGAGATAAAGAACATCATCGTTCCGATGGTGAAACAGATGCACATCTGGAAAAACATGATTCTTCTGACATTGCGCTTGGCTCCCTCGAAGTCGCTCATACCCAGCGGCTGACCGACCATGACAGAGGCTGCCGTACCCATGGAAAGAAAGAATACGTTGAAAAGATTTGCAATGGTGGAAGTGATCGTCTGCGCCGCGACTACATCCGTTCCAAGGCGGGAATACAATTGAGCCAGCATCGCCATGCCCATCGACCACGCCGCCTCGTTCAGAAGAAGCGGAAGGCCCTTAACAGTGATCTTTTTGACAAGCTGCATGGGGATGGAGAAGTTTTTATATGCGCCCTCAAGAAAGCGATACGCTGGATTGGACGGATACTTCTTCTCGCGCGTATGGGACATGATCACGATGATCAGCATTTCGACATAGCGGCTGATGACCGTGGCAATCGCAGCGCCCTTCGCCTTCATCGGCGCAAAGCCCAGAAGGCCGAAAATCAAAACAGCGTTCAAAACTAAGTTCACAAGCACGCTGGCAACCGCAGCGAACATCGGAATCCTGGTCTCGCCGCAGGAACGCAGAACGGATGCATATGCCTGGGAGATGGAAAACGGCAGAAGACCCGCCATCATGATCATAAGATAATCCGAGCCCACCTCAAGCATTTCCCGGGCAGCCTCGGTTGATTCCGGGTTATTGATATAGGTATTTACCAGCGGCGTTCTGAAAAAGGCAAAGATCAGCGCCGCAACCGCGCTTACGCCAATGGCGATCACCATCGAAAAGCGGAACGAATCTCTGACGCCTTTCCGGTCGCCCGCGCCATAGAACTGAGCGGCAAAAATGCTCGGGCCGGCAACGCCGCCGAAAATGCAAAGGTTAAACACAAACACCATCTGGTTGGCGATGGATACGCCGTTCATCTGGTTGGTGCTGACCGCAGCGACCATGAGATTGTCAAGAAGGCTTACAAAGTTGGAAATGCTGTTTTGAATGACAACTGGAATAACAATGCTTAAAACCGCCATATAAAACGCGCGGTCGCCGATGTATCTTTTTCCAAATCTGCTTTTAGAAAGCTTCTGAAGTGCGTTTTTCATACACTACCCTCATTATACCTTGATACCGTAAGTATACCATATTCAAGCCTTCTGTCCATAACTTAAGCGGGTTAAATTCTGAATACATCGGTAAAAACTCTTCGCGTCCATTCCATGCAAAGTTCTCTTCCGCAAAATCAAAAAGGGACCGCCCGGAAGAGTATTTCGGGCAGTCCCTCAGATCATCAACAAACCTCCGGGAGAGGTATGGAGAGGGAGATAACTTCCTC
>JAEDIV010000103.1 GCA_016296675.1 Clostridia bacterium | reverse complement strand
CGCCGCCCGGAAATCCCGCAGGATTTCAGGCGATCGGCCTTCCCATCAAAAAAGGAACTTTTTTGATGGCTTGGGCCGCCCGTACGGGCGGCTTTTTAAATTGGAAAACCCAATGAAATTTTGACTGCTTCCGTTACCTTATCCATCTGTTCGGGCGTAAGGGCTCCGATTTTTTCCTTCAGTCTTCTTTTGTCCAGCGTCCTGATCTGTTCCGCAAGCACCACAGAATCTTTGTTAAGACCGTTTCCCTCTGCCGCCACCTGGACATGCGTCGGCAGCTTCGCTTTGTTCATTTGCCCCGTTACTGCTAACACAATTACCGTTGGGCTGAAACGGTTACCCACATCGTTTTGTATAACAAGTACGGGGCGAACGCCGCCTTGCTCGGACCCGACTACGGGATCCAGGCATGCACTGTACAGTTCGCCTCTTGCAATCATTGGCTCACTCTCCGCATACATCGTCTTTTGCATTGTATGCATATCCGTCTGAACGGGTGAAATTCTTCCGGTAGTCATAATCGCGTTCTCCTCACTGCACGATTGTGCCATCCGCTAAATGGACAACCTCATACAGCACAATTTCGTCTCCCGTCGTTACATCCTTATAAACAAGGTATTCATTGTTTTCATCCTTCAAATGATACTCGATTGTCAGTTTTTCTTTGCCGTCAACCGGAATCAGCGCAGGACGTTTTGAGACTATCTGAAAATCCGCATATTCGCTTCCATCATCATATGCCGGTATTTCAAATTCAAGCGATCTTTGCGTATGATTCATGTAGTAATCGGTAAACTCCATGCCGGCAATATTTCCGTTCGCCATATCTATTTCCATCTTGATAAGATCCGGATACAGTATGACGCCGTTTTGAACCGGCGCTAAGTTAATCGTAATCGCTCCGTCAAACTTTCTGTAGTAGCTTGCATGCATACTGCCGAATCCCTTTTTAAGAAGAAACTCCTTTGCAATGGAAATGCATGTTTCTTCCTCAAGCGCTTCTTCGCCTTTGTAAGCATCAGACAGTACATACAAAACCTTGCCTCCGCGCTTGGTAACCGAAGCCTCGGCATTTCTTCCCGGAAGATCAAAAACATACGTTCTTTCTTCTCCTCCGGTTTCCTGTGAAAACCTGATTTCATCATTATCAGACAGATTCAGAAACCGTTTAAGATTCTCCTTTGCTTCCTCCATTGTCACTTCTGTGTCTCCAAGTCCCTTCATTTTTCGGTTCAGAAGGCTGTCCGAAAACGGGCCGTCATACAAAAGCGTCGGATATTCTTCATTGGGATGAACCAGATTGGTTATTTCACCTTGTCCTGCATAGCCGCTTTCGGATATTGCGACTTTCCCTTCCGAAAAATCGTTTGCCAATTGCTCGATTTTTCTGCAAAGCTTGGTCGAAGTCTCTGTAAGAACGAGAATCGTTTCTCTGTCCGCATCGGAAACCGCGCCGCCTTTTGAAAGCTTTTTCAGCAAAGAGAGTGCAAAATCTCCCGTCTGGTTAACGAACTTTATCGTTTCATTTACCTTGTCTACTTTCACAGGAAGCGTCGCAAGGCTGTTTTGAACGCTGGCGGCATATCCTGATATTTTGGATAAGTATTCCGTTTCCATTGCCTTTGATTTTGTAACTGTCATCTTTTTAAGCGATATCTGACAACTGTTCATGGATTCGGCTGCTTCATACAGCGCTCTTTGATAAAGCGCATGCCTGTATCCGGTTTCTTCTTGAACGAGCGATTTTGCTGATGCTCCGGCAGTAAACAAAACGCATGAAACAAATAGACACGCAAAGAAAATATTCTTAAATCGGTTCATACTATTTTCTCCGTTATTTCGCAAAATTGTGATTTCCAATCACCGTGACAACCGTTCTGCTTTTGATCCAGGCATCATTGGTAAGCCTCGGATTATAGTAATAAAGACACCCGTTTGTCGGATCCCAGCCGTTCATCGCTTCAAGCGATGCCCGGATTGCCGTGGCATTGGGCGTATTGTTGATACTTCCGTTGCTTATGCATGAATACGCGCCTGACTGATAGATTACGCCCGATAATGTATTTGGAAAAGACGAAGAGGCAACGCGGTTCAGCGTAACCGCCGCAACAGCAACCTGGCCTTTATAGCTTTCGCCTCTCGCCTCTGCATAGACAAGCTTTGCAAGAAGTCTGTGATCACTTGACACAATCGTCGCTGATTGGGATGTAGATGAACCTCCTGCGGTAAGCGTTACGCCGAGCGCTTCGGCAGTCCTTTTCCCGACGCGTCCGTCTACGGTAAGGCCGTTTCGCCTTTGAAACCATTCGACCGCGTCCCGTGTCTTTTCTCCGTATCTTCCGTCAGCAGAACCGGATAGATATCCGTACTGAATGAGGCGTTTTTGAACCTTTGTTACATTTTCTCCCCTTGATCCGATCTCAAGTACAATATCTGCCCGGGCGCTTACGGGACAGACAACGGAAAACGTGAACATCATTACAATTAAAATACAGACTGCCTTTTTCATTTACTCCACCTGTCCAGAAATCTTTGAATCCAATAACCGAATTTCGAATAGAACCGTATTTCATCTTCCTTTGTCTTTTCACCGTAATAGCACAGATCCGGATAGATCACGCACCACCAGTTTTTCCCTTCTCCTTCCCCGATTTTCACAATCAAAGACGGATACTCGCCTTCTTTCATGAGCATATTTCCGTAAAGGCGCGCAGGAAACTCCTCACGCGCTGCAAGCACCTCTATTTCACCCGTAAAGCCGCATTCTGCCGCCGCATTGCGTGCACAAGCACGAATACCGTCAAGCGTTGAAATCAGCATTGAATAGGCTTCTGACTCGCTTTCAGCGCTCCGTATAATACTTCGCGCTTTTTGAATAACAGCGTTTTTGACAATGATCTTTATTTCCTGTGATTCAGCAGAATCATCTTCTGCAACTACATGCAGGCGAACAGGCAGCGTTTCGCATTTCGCATGAGAAGGCAATAAAAACACAGACAGAATTATGATAATAAAAAACCGATGCATACACAATCTCCTTAAGTAAGATAGATATAGCATCGGTAATTTCTGTTCTTTTTATTCGTTTTTGCGTTTTTTCGCTATAAAATTCTGGATTTCCCTGCAATTGTTTTCGAAACGTACGCACCGGGAATCATTTTCGCGCACTCATTTGCAGCTTCAAGGGAATCGAATACCCCATACACACTTGATCCGCTTCCGGACATTCGGGCATACTGCGCGCCGTATCTGTAGAATTCCGATATCTGATTCGCGATCTCAGGGATCTGCCGGATGGCTGCGCGCTCAAGCGCATTTGCGCCGTTTTCACGAAGCGTCCTTACATCCCAATCCGTCAGCGCCTTCTGAACAAGCGGCATATCAAACTTAAGCGGGCCGTCCTGATTCAAATCAAAATCGCTAAACACCATTTGAGTTGAAAGTCCGCCGCCGACAATTGTGATCACGACGTATTTTTCCGGCGCATTTTCAATCGCTTCCACTTTTTCGCCGATCCCGCGAACGCGGCAAAAGCCGCCCGCTACACAATAGGGAACATCCGCGCCAAGCTTTACTCCGATTTCCATCATCGTTTTTACCGGCAATTTGAGTTTCCACATTTCATTGAGCGCAATCAGCGTGGCCGCACAGTCTGCGCTTCCTCCGCCAAGTCCCGCACGAACAGGTATGCGCTTTGTGAGCGATATTTTCACATTCCGCTTTTCGCCCGTATATTCGGCGATTGCATTCACTGCGCGATAGACAAGATTCTTTTCCATATTGGGCGCAGGCTTGTCTCCGATAAGAAGGGATGTAAACCTTGCGTCTGAAAGAGTGATATCATCTGAAAGATCAATGTTCTGCATCAGCATATCCATCTCGTGATAGCCGTTTTCAAGCCTTTTTGTGATATCCAGCGCCCAATTGATTTTTGCCAGTGCTTTTACCGTAATTTGCATTCAGAACCTCTTTATTCGAATAAAAACCGGCGAAGGAGCTTCCTTCGCCGGCTCAGCGTTTATTCTTCTTCGTCGTCGTAATCGTCATCGTCGAAGGCGCCGTCTTCAAGAAGCTGAATCAGCTTTTCTCCGAGTTCTTCGTCAACAGGAATAAATTCCTCTTCATCCTCGCCAACGGGAACAACCTTCATGATCAGAACCTCTTCCGGTTCACAGCCCTCGCAGGAAGCTTCGCTGCAGGCGTTGCACTTTTCTTCCTGCTCTTCGTTGTAATCGGTCAGCATTGCATATTCCTGGCCTTCATAGAAGAAATAATCGAGAACTTCCATCGTAATCTCATTGCCCTTATCGTCCTCAAACACAACCAGATCTCTCTCGTTTTCCATATATCAATATCTCCTTTCGGGGTTTATCAGGCGTTTTTGTCCCTGAATTCATAGGTATTATAACCGGGAATCGGGAAAAAATCAACCTTTCTTTTCTGAGAGGCGTATTGATTTGCCATCTTGCAATTTAAAGCGCCATTGTGTACAATAGAAGAACAGATTTTTATTCGGAGGCACTTTAAATGTATCGCGGCAAGTTTTTGATTTCCGGCGCAGATATCAACGAGCATTTATCCGTACGCATGTCTATCCCCGAGTTTTCAGGCGCAGGGCTGGACGAGCACGACAACATGGCAATTTTCGCAACGATCTATGATGAAGAAGATACCCCCTGTGGCTGCGGAAGAATGTATATCGGTTCCGACAGCCGGTTTACCATCGATCTTCTGGGTGTGCTTCCCGCTTACAGAAACCGCTATGTCGGTGATCTGATTGCACGAATGCTGCTTTATAAGGCGCAGGATCTGAACGCAGGATCGGTGCGTGCGCTCGTTCCCGGCGATGCTGCGCTGTTTTTCTCCAGATACGGATTCCGCGCACTCGGCGAAAAAGGAACGCTTTTCGGGAAAGATGCGTATCTTATGCAGGTAGATGGCGATAAAATCTCCCTGGAAGGCAAATGCTCCTGCGGCAAGGGCAAATGCGAAGGCGAATGCGCTGGATGCCATTGACCGCATAAAAAAACAGAGCGTAAAACGCTCTGTTCAAATCATCAACAAACCTCCGGGAGAGGTATGGAGAGGGAGCGCGCTCCCTCTCCATTTTCAATCGATTTTGGCGGCATGCACTTAAAAATCGCGCGTTTTTACAAAGCGGAGCGACTGAAAAACGCTTCCCCTTTCCGATCTCCGCCCGGAAATCCCGAAGCATTTCAGGAGATCGGCCCCTCCCCATCAAAAAAGGTACTTTTTTGATGGCTTGAGAGCGTAAAACGCTCTGTTTTTTGTTGTCCTATTCTGCGATAAACACAATCGTCACGCTGGCTTCAACGCTCAGTTTTGCGCTCTGAACCACCGTAGCGCCCAAAGCCATAGAATCCTCTGCAACTGCGTTTTTGAAAACCGCATTTCTGGAGCTTTCGGAAGTGTAGGAATAGCTTTCCGTAATGGTATCAATGCCGGTGATGTTTAACCCCGCCGCTTTAGCGATGATCTCCGCTTTCTTTCTTGCATCGGTAACTGCAAAATTCAGGGATTCCTCGCGTGCGCTCTCGGTGTTTTCTGCGAAGAATTCGATGCCGTCCAGCGTATTTGCGCCCGCGCCAAAGGCAATATCGATCACGCTTCCAACGTTTTCCATATCGTTTGTGCGGATCACAAGATAGGAGCTTGCACTGTAGCCGACGATTTTCTCAACCGACCCGGAATAATCATACCGGGCGTTGATACGTACCTGATCGGTATTGATGTCTTCCTTGGAAACGCCGCTTTCGATCAGGGCGGCGCGAATGGCATTGATGGTGCTGTTGACCTTCTCCTGGGCATTCAGAACATCTTTTTCAATATGTACAACGCCCAGTGTCACCATCGCGTAATCGGCATTGACCAGCGTCGTTCCGCTGCCGCCGACGGATATTCTGGTTTCGGCCACAGCAGAAACCGCTGTAAGAAGCATGAGCACCGTAAGAATCAATATCGCTGCCTTTTTCATTCGTCACTATCCTCTTTTTTCTTCTTTTTCTTCTTTTTTACGCTTTTCGCAGTAAAAAACACAATCAATGCGCATGCTGCAAGCAAAAGCACAACCGGCGCAATCACACTGACAGCTACCGCCATATCCATAAGAAAATCTCCGATCGCGCCTAAAGACTGCATAAATCCGCTTGCTGTTCTTTCCTTCAGGGAATACTCCGAAGGCGTTACAACTGCCGCCGCTTTTTCGATCAGGGAAATCTTCACTCTTGCATACATAAGATCATTGTCTCTCGTGTTTGCAATTCTGATAAGTGCGTCGATTTCTTCATACACCTGATTGATCTCATCATTAAGCGTCAGAAGCGTTTCTTCATCCGCCTGAGCAATGGCCCGGTTAATTTCCTCCGCCAGCAGTTTTTTGCTTTCAAGCCTATTATCGATATCGTAATATATCTCCTCTGCGTTCTGGCTGAACTTGGAAACAGAAACAATGGTCCCGATGTTCTCGGCTGCCTGAATGTAATCATCTATCTGATCCTGCGGGATTCTGGATACAATGTCCGCATGACCGCCGAAAGATGAAAAATCGCGGATCTCTTCGGATACGTAGCCCTCATATTCCTCTGTCAGGTCATATACGGCCTGGATATCCATGTCGATATTTTCGGTCTCGGTAACAATTTCTGCGCTTTTTATAATATCCGCGTCGTCAAGGCTTCCGACAATCCGATCATCCGTCTCACCGTCTGCTTCGATCACGATTTCGGACTCTCCATTGATGCTTCGCGATCTGCGCATGCTTTCACTTGTCTGATAGGTCTGAACCGCCATATCCGTATCCGCAGCAAGCTTCATGACCATTGCAGGCTCAGAATTTTCAGGCGCTTTCTCAAATTTCGGCGGAAGCGCGCCGGTGGAACGCATGGCGAAAGTCGCCCCTGCCAAAACGACAAATGCCGCTGCAATGCTTCCGACTGCCTTGTATGCTTTTTTCAGTTTCTTATTCCTGATTTCTTTTCTGACAGCGCTTCTCCAGGCTGCCTGCGCCTCAAGGGGAACAGCAATATGATTATCCATTCCCTTCACTTCATTTTTGATGATATCTGCCAGCCGCATCTCTTCGGCGCAATTTTCGCACTTCTCTGCGTGCGCTTTCATAAACGCACGATCTTCATAAGACAATACATCGTCTATATAGTCATCAATCAGCTCTCTGAATTTTTGACACATCATCTCATCGCTCATAAAACCGCACCTCCTTTCATATTCTTTAGACGCCTGATATTCCGAATAGTTCCCGATCTTTTGACAAAATTTCACGGAGTTTTTCTCTTCCCCTGCTGATTCTGCTTTTCACGGTTCCGACGTTTGTTGAAAGCATGGACGCTATCTCGTCATAGCTGAATCCCTGAACGTCTCTTAAAACCACCGCTGCGCGCATTTCCTCAGGGAGCGTCTGTATTGCCTTTGAAAGGTTTCTCTTAAGTTCCTGATTGTCCACATGCCGTTCGGTTGAGTTCTCCTCATCCACCGGCGACCAGCCGACTTCCAGCATCTGGTCAAGCGACGCAGCCTGCCTTACTTTCTTTCTTCTCAGTTCGTCAAGGCATGTATTCATCGTGATTCTGTATGCCCACGTGGAAAAAGACGACTGGCCCTTAAACGAGGGCAGCGCCTTATAGATGCGCAGCATTGCATCCTGAAGACAGTCCTGTGCATCTTCCCGGTTGGCGCACATGCGAAGCGCAACCGCATACATTTTCGATTCATGCTTTTCCATGAGAAGCTCAAACGCCCGCATATCGCCGCCTAAGGCTGCATCTACAAGGCGATCATCGTCTCTTTGCATCTTTCTACCTCCGCGCAAATCATCATATAGACCTATTATACTACCTTGGTCATTTTTTGAAAAGGACTTGATTTTTTTTAACGAATGCGCTATAATAGTGCCTGCCTTCTAAGAGAAGTGCGCCGGTGTGTTGGAATTGGCAGACGAGGCGGACTCAAAATCCGTTGGGCTAATCACCCGTGCGGGTTCGACCCCCGCCACCGGCATCGGGAAGCTCTTTATAAAGGAGCTTCCTTTTTTTATACAAAGGAAGTGAATATTTTGTCCATTCAAGATAAAATCGACGCTCTGATTGTATCCAAACCCGATGAACGCTATCATGCGGCAGCGGACGGTTTTCGTGCGCTGGCAATGCTTGGCGTCATGTGGTTTCACATCTGGCAGCAATCGTGGCTGTCGCCGAAATTCACCCTTTTGGGGCTCACCTTTGATTTTACCCATATTGTCCGCTCGGGTTACCTGTTTGTGGACGTTTTTCTGCTTTTGAGCGGATTTCTGATGTTTATGCCCTATGCAAAAAGCGCGCTTGACAAAACAAATTCACCTTCCATTAAAGCCTTTTACGTAAAACGCGCTGCAAGGATTCTGCCGCCTTATTACCTTTGCATCTTCATTCTGTTTATTATGAATGCCGCGGGCGGCGAATATTACTCAAAAGGCGAAATGATCCGTGACCTTCTTTCGCATCTCACCCTGACCCACGTCTTTTTCACCGATACTTACCTTTTTACGCGTCTGAATGTCCCGCTCTGGACAATCGCGATTGAGGCGCAGTTTTATCTTATTTTCCCGTTTGTTGCAAGAGCCTTTAAAAAATTCCCCATCGCAACCTATTTGGTTATGGTCGCTTTTTCACATTTCTACCGCTTTACGATTGTCGCTCCCATGGCGGATACGCAGATGTATTTAAACCAGCTTCCTGCTATGCTTGACGTATATGCAAACGGCATGCTGGCTGCATACGCCTATGTCGCTCTGGCCAGGAATGCAAAGCCCAGTCGCGCAGTTTCCCTTTTGTCGACCCTTGTAATGGTGTTCATTATTTTTCAGATCCACGCTCTTTTTGAAGGCCAGACTTACGAAGACGGATATACGCGCATTCGTTTAGGCCAGATGGAAAGGCGCTTCCCTTTATCCTTTCTCATGGCTTGTCTTATGATTTTCTCCTCTTTTTCCGTCCGGCCCCTGGCAGCACTTTTCTCAAACCGCATTATGCGCTTTCTTTCTGCCATTTCCTTTGAAGCATATATATGGCACACAGTCATTGCCCTGAGGCTCAAGAAATGGCGCATTCCGTCCTACAACGCCCTTGAGAATCCGCAGATGAACAATGAACCAATTTGGCAATGGAAATACACGCTTTTGTGTTTTGCGCTTGCGCTTATAATCGGCGCTGTTTTGACATATGCATACGAAAGGCCGCTTATCAATCGCATTGCATGCCCGAAGCGGCCCAAGGAAGAAAAATCCAACGCTATTGCTCAGTGAAATATTTTAGTCTCACAGTAAACTCTGTTCCGGCGCCAGGCTCGCTGTTTACAATGATGCTTCCTTCCATTACATCAACAATGCATTCGGCGATCGAAAGCCCAAGGCCCGTACCGGTTGTTCGCATACGGGATCATCTTCTCAAGGCGTGCAGCTTCCTTATCAATAATGTGATAGGAATCCAAGCCATCAAAAAAGTACCTTTTTTTGATGGGGAGGGCCGATCCCCTGAAATCC
>JAEDIV010000102.1 GCA_016296675.1 Clostridia bacterium | reverse complement strand
AGCTGTCGTAACGCTCTTTGGGGAACTCCCCGTTTGCAAGCGCTTCCTTTACGCAGCAGTCCGGTTCCCCCGCATGATAGCACGGAGAAAAACGGCATTTGCCTTCATACGGCATAAATTCCGGGAAACACCCGCTTACATTCTTGGGCTCGATCAGATCGGTTTCAAGAAGGCTGAAGCCCGGCGTATCCAATACGCGTCCGCCGCCTTCTACAGAAATCAGTTCGCATCTTCTTGTCGTGTGCTTGCCGCGCTCGATCTTATCGGAAATCCTGCCCACAGAAAGATCCAGCGCATACAGCGCATTGATCAAAGAGGATTTGCCAACGCCCGACTGGCCGCCGAAAGCATGCGTAAGGCCTGTAAGACGATTTCTGAGCGCGTCAATGCCCTCGCCCACAGCAGCTGAAACCAGCATCACATCAATGCCCGCTTTGGCGTAGCGCCGCCTGATTTCCTCCGCCGTCTCTCGATCCAGGTCGCATTTGTTGATGACAAGCATCGCTTCAATCTTCGCATTTTTTGCGCTGATCAGCATCCTGTCGATGAGAAGCGTATCAATTTTGGGAGACTGCGCTGCTGCAACAAGCACAATCAGATCAATATTGGCAACGCTGGGTCTTACAAGGGAATTCTCCCTCGGGAGGATTTCCTTAAGCCATCCGTCCATATCGCCCTTCGCCGGCTCAAATTCCACTCTGTCTCCCACCAGCGGCGTGAGCTTCACGCGGCGGATTTTCGCCTGTGCACGCAACTGGTGCGTAACGCCGTGATCATCCAGAACATAATAAAAACCGCCGATGCCCCGAAGTATAACTCCTGTCAACTTACATCCTCCGATTATTGGAACACAACATATTTCGTGTGATCCAGTTCGCCGTCAAAGTACACATCAATTTTGTGTTCGCCTGTTTCATTGCTGGTAAGGTCAACAATCAGCGTATCATCCGTCTCCACAAGCGCGTCATATGCCACCTTTTCCATTCCGCTGGGCGAAGTCTGAATGATTTTCACATTCATCTTCAAAGGAACAAACACGTGAAATTCGGCGTAATACACCGTCGGATTCGGAAGAGCAATGTACACATCGACGCTGGAACCCTTATATACCTCTGTATCCGCTATGGGATTTTGGAAAACAACCGTGTCCGGTACAGCGTCCATGGCGTATGCAGTCGACGTATTTCCGATTTTGAGTCCTTTTTCATTGAGCGCCTGCGCCGCCTGCGCGGTGGTCATTCCATACAGCTGCGGAACGAACACCTCGTTGCTGTTGACTTTCAGGGTGATGATCTGCCCTTCCTGCGCCTTTCCGCTGTTTGGAATCTGCTCGAGCACGACGTCAACTTCCTTGTCCTGAACAACCACATATTCCACCGACACACGGTCAAACCCATAATCCGAAAGCATCGAAAGCGCTTCTGAAAGCGAAAGATCTATCGTGCTGGGCAGTTCCACCGGCTCCGCGCCAAGGCTCACAAAAATCGTTACAGTGTCGTTTCTGCGGGCGCGCTCATTCGCCTCAGGAACCTGGCGGATAACTTCACCCGCGGGATGATCCTCGGAATATATTTCCCTGATATCCGCCTGCAGTTCATAATTGTACAGCATAACCTGCGCAATATCCGAAGAATAGCCGGAAACATTGGGAACGTCCACGCCGTAAAGAATATCCGAAACTTTCACAGCTCCCGCTGCGACCGCCGCAATAACGCCGATGCAGGCGACCGCTGCAAGCAGCGTCGTCAGGCCGTGAATGCGAAGATAACGCCAGAACGAATTCTCGTTTTCATCGTCATCATCGTCATCAAAATCCTGAATGAATCCGCCGCCCGGCATGCGAAGCGCACGCTTCAAATCCCGCGCCATTTCGCTGGCCGTCTGGTATCTGAGCGTCGGATCCTTGGTGAGCGCCTTCATGACCACTTCATCAAGGCCTTTGGAGATGTCCCTGTGAAGGGTGCGCATGCTTCTGGGCTGCTCATTCACCTGTTTAAGCGCAACGGCAACTGCCGATTCGCCGTCAAAGGGCACCGTGCCCGTCAGCATCTCATAAAGCACTACGCCGACGGAATAAAGGTCGCTCTTCGCGTCTGCCGGTTCGCCTTTGGCCTGCTCGGGCGATACATAGTGAACCGAACCCAAGGCCGTGTTGGTACTAGAAATAGTGCCCGTCCCCTGATTTACAAGTCTTGCGATGCCAAAGTCCGCAACCTTGATCTCGCCGTTGCGGTCGACCAGAATGTTCTGCGGCTTAATGTCTCTGTGAATAATATCATTTTTGTGCGCGTGATCCAGCGCAGCCAGAATGCGAAGCGCATAGCGTACGGCGAGATTGGCCGGGATTCGTCTCTGGCGGATGATGATATCCTTAAGCGTATCGCCGTCGATCAGTTCCATGACTATGTACTTTTTTCCGCCGTCGCTTCCGACATCATACATCTTTACGATGTTGTCATGCGACATTTTGCTGGCAGCGATCGCCTCGTGCGCAAAGCGGCGCACAAAATCGCTGTCCGCTTCGTATTCGGGGCGAAGCACTTTAACCGCAACCTCGCGCTGCTTCTTTTCATCCATTGCGCGGTATACAACCGCCATACCGCCGGTTCCGATCACGCTTGCGATGCGATAGCGGCCTGAAAGCATCTTATTCATGCGCTTCACACTCCCCTGCAGCGATCAGCACGGTGACATTGTCCGCGCCGCCTGCATCCAGCGCCATCTGAATAAGATCGGTCACTTTTTCATTCAGCGGTTTATTGTCCGCAAGAATCTTTCTGATATCCTCATCTTCCAGATACATCGTAAGTCCGTCCGAGCACAGAAGCCAGATATCGCCCTTCTGATAATCGAAGGAAACAACGTCCGCTTCCACTCTCGGCCAAGGACCGATGGAGCGGGTGATTACGTTTCTCTGCGGATGCGTACGCGCCATTTCGGGCGTAATTGCACCGATTTTCACAAGCTCCTGCACATAGGAATGATCCGTGGATGCGCGAAGAAGATCGCCGTCGCGAAGGCGGTAAGCGCGGCTGTCGCCCACATGCCCCATCACAACCGTGTCAGAGGAAAACCAAAGCGCAGTCATGGTGGTGCCCATGCCTTTCTTGCCCGTGTCCTTCTCCGATTCCAGATAAACCTCGCGGTTTGCGCGGCTGAAAGCATAGCGCATTCTGTCCTCAGACACACTTCTTTCCGCGCTCAGGATTTCCTTAAGCACGCGAACAGCCATGCTGCTGGCAACTTCGCCGGCCTTATGCCCGCCCATGCCGTCGGCAACCGCAGCAAAACTCTCGCCCTCCTGCGGCATGTAATACGTGTCCTCATTCAGCGTTCGGACGCATCCGACGTCGGTTGCGCAAAAAAACTTCATTTTGTTCCTCCGTCTAATTTATATCGTCAGGGGTATTTAAGCGCGAACGGCGAAGCTGGCCGCAAGCGCCCTGAATATCGTCGCCCATTTCCCGGCGGCGGGTTACGGAAATGTGCTTTTCCTCAAGCCGCTTCTGAAATGCCTGAATCGCCTTTTCGCCCGGCGAAAACAGATTTCTCTCTTTTACATCATTGAGCGGAATCAGGTTGACATGACACTGCATGCCGCGAAGGCGGTTTGCAAGCTCATCCGCATTCTCAAGCGCGCAGTTCACGTCCCTGACCATCGCATATTCAAAAATCACTCGCCGGCCGGTCTTTTCAATGTACTCCCGGCAAGCTTTCAAAAGCTCTCCCATGCTGTAGGCGTTGGCAACGGGCATGAGCTTTTTTCTGATTTCATCATTGGGCGCATGAAGCGATATGGACAAAGTTACCGGCATACCCTCGGAAGCAAGCTTTCTGATGCCAGGCACGAGACCGCAGGTGGAAAGGGAAACATTTCTTAAAGAAATATTCAGTCCCTTAGGATCGTTCAGGAGCTTCAAAAACCGAATCACTTCATCATAATTGTCCATCGGTTCGCCGCTTCCCATCAAAACCACATTGTGAATCCTGCCTTCCCCGAATTTCTCGGTGATGTGCTTATTCACAATCAAAATCTGTCCAAGCATTTCATCCGCCGTCAGGTTTCTTACGCATCCGTCAAGCGTGGACGCGCAGAACGCGCATCCCATCTTACAGCCCACCTGCGTGGACACGCACAGCGTGTCGCCGTGGTGATAGCGCATGCGGACGCCCTCTATGATATTTCCGTCCAGAAGCTCGTAAAGATACTTTTCCGTACCGTCAAGCTTTGACTCAATACTTTCAAGGATCCGGATACTCTGGGCAATGCAGGAATTATCAAGTTTTTCGCGAAGCGCCTTGGAAAGATTGGTCATCTCCGAAAAATCTTTCCCGCGCATGAGCCACTCATACACCTGCTTTGCGCGGAACTTGCCTTCGCCGGCATTTTTCATAAAATCCTCAATCTCTTCAAGGAACATGCCGGATAAGCGAATCTTATCATCCATCATATATTCACCCGGCGCATACGCGCGATAAAGAAGCCTTCTACGCCGTCACGGTTGGGCAGAAGCGACAGCATGCCGCCCATAAAGCGATCCTTGAGCGCATCCGGCACCCAACTTGCATCCGTGTCCAGCTTGAATTCGGGATGATCGAACAAAAACGCTTCGACCTGTTTTTCATTTTCCTCGGGAAGAATGGAGCAGGTGGAATACACAAGTACGCCGCCGCGCTTTACATACAGACTCGATGCCTTCAGAATCTTTTTCTGCGTCTCAATAAGCGATTCGATGCTCTCATCCGTCACACGGTATTTTAAGTCCGGTTTATCCGTCATAACGCCAACGCCGGAACAGGGTGCGTCGATAAGCACTGCGTCCGCACTCAGATGGAACTCTTCCTTGGTAACGGATGCATCGCGCACGGCAGCTCTCAGATTGTCAAGCTTTAAGCGTTTGCCCATGGCTTTGATCAATTCCACGCGGTGCTGATGAACATCCCACGCGTGTACGCGGCCTGTGCCCTTCATCATTTCGCACATCAGCGCGCTCTTTCCGCCGGGCGCTGCGCAAACATCGATCACGGTCATACCGGGCTTTGCGTTTACGGCAACAGCAGACAGCATACTGCTTTCGCCCTGAATGGAAAACTCTCCCTCGTAAAAATCGGGATCGCCCGCCAGATTGCCTGCATGCGAGATCAGGTACGCACCCGGCACAACGCCCTTTTTCCACGTCCAGCCGCGTGCATTCAGATATTCCTCAAACTGCTGACAATCGCGCTTCATCAAATTCGGACGAATCGTTTCAGTGCGCTCGGAAGGCTTGAAAGACACAATGGCTTCCGCCGTTTCGATTCCGTACGCATTGATCAGGCGATGCAAAATAACTTCCGGAACAGAGTATCTGACCGACAGATATTTTACCCTGTCTTCGTTCTCATCGGGATATTTGATGCCTTCTCCTTCTTTCGCGCGAAGAAGATTTCTAAGAACGCCATTGACAAAGCCGGTGGCTTCATCCTTACCCAGTGCGCGGGCCTGCTTGACCGCCTCGTCCACCGTGGCATGCGGCGGAATCTTGTCCATAAACAGAATCTGGGCGCAGGCAATATGCAGGATGTCCTCAATTACCGGGTCGGGCTTGACGCTTATAAACGCGCTCAGTACATATTCGATATTCAGTTTATTTTCTACTGCCGCATAGAAAATTGACGTGGCCAGACGGCGATCGTCAACAGACAAACGCGCCTCGCGAAGCCGCTTGTCCAGCGCCAGGGATGCATACGCGTCCATACGGTTTACATCCTGAAGGGCGTTAAGCGCCACTCTGCGCGCATCAGGTCCTTTATACGCTGCCTTCGGTGCGCCTTCGTTTTTCTTTTCGAAAGGTTTCTTGTCAAAAGACTTCTTTTCAAAACCCTTCTTATCAAAGGCTTTCTTTTCGAAAGAACTCTTTTCGAAAGTCTTTCCTTCCTGGCTTTTTTTATCAAAAGACTTCTTTTCAAAGGATTTGCCGCCGTTTTTATGATCCGCCCATTCCTTTTTGTCGGACGGTTTTTTCCCAAAGGGCTTCTTCTCAAATTTCTTTCCTTCGCCCTTTTTCCCGTCAAACGTCTTTTTGGTAAACGGCTTTTTCTGCTGATCGAATTTCTTATCCATTATTCCTCATCAAACCTCGCACCCAGTTTCTTTCCGGAAAGATACGCCTTTGCCGTCATGCGCTTGGCATTGGGCGCCTGCATCTCGACAATCTCAATGGTTTCGCCATTTCCGCAGGCCACAATCAGGCCTTCCTTCGCGCTTGCAGCGATCACAGTTCCGGGAGCTTCGTCCGTCGCTTTTTCATATTTCTTTGTAAGCCAAACCTTGATGACGTCCCCGTTCATCCTGGAAAACGCGCCCGGCCAAGGATTTACGCCGCGCACAAGGCAGTCGATTTCGCCTGCCGTTTTCGTCCAGTCGATCTTTCCGAGCTCCTTGGTCATCATGGGATCATAGGTCATTTCTTCTTCGTTTTGTTTGACAGGCACAATTTCACCCCTTATAAACGCGCTCAGTGTTTCCCTGAGAAGCTCTGCGCCAACAAGGGAAAGCCGCTGGGTGAGCTGACCTGCCGTTTCATTTTCTTCAATTATGACTTCTTTTTTCAGCAGCATATCGCCCGTGTCAAGTCCGGCGTCGGTCAGCATTGTGGTAACGCCCGTTACCTTATCGCCGCTTATGATTGCCCAGTTGATGGGCGCTGCTCCTCTGTGTCTGGGAAGAAGCGAGGCATGAACATTGACCGTTCCAAGGCGCGGAACTTCCAGAAGCTTTTTGGAAAGAATCTGACCGAAAGCTGCCGTCACCACGATATCGGGCTTCAAGGCGCGCATTGCGTCCAGTCCTTCCTGTTTCCTTACGCGCTCAAACTGAAAAACAGGCACATTGTGCTCCTCCGCTTCGCGCTTGACGGGCGTAATTTCCACCTTGCGGCCGCGTCCGACGGGACGGTCGGGCTGCGTGAATACGCCGACAACCTCCACATTCTCCATCTCAAAAAGCGCTTTAAGCGACGGAACCGCAAATTCCGGCGTACCCATAAAGACGACGCGCATCACTTTCCGTCCTCCTCATCGGTAACATCCTCGATGATTTTATCCACATACAAAATACCGTCCAGATGGTCAAGCTCATGGCACAGTGCGCGCGCAAGAAGGCCCGTACCTTCCACTTCGATCAACTGGCCTTTTCTGTTGATTGCCCGCACAACCGCGCGCTCCGGGCGCTCAACGGTTGCTCTGCGTCCGGGAACGCTCAAGCAGCCTTCCACATCCACACAGCTTCCTTCCACTTCAACAATTTCCGGATTGATGAGTTCAAGCAATCCTTCGCCGACATCAATTACCACCACGCGGCGCAGAATGCCTACCTGCGGCGCGGCCAGACCTACGCCGTCTGCTGCATACATCGTATCCGCCATATCATCCAAAAGCGTCTTGAGGCGCTTGTCAATTTCAGTAATGGGACGGCTGATCTTGCGAAGGGTTTCGTCTCCTTCGCGCAGAATTCTGCGAATTGCCATATCTGTATTCCCCCTTAAATAAAAGCCTGTAATCAGATCATGCTCGCGGGATTGACTTCAAGTTCAATTCTCGCGCCTTCTGCGCCCGCCTGCGAGATCGATTCCATCATGGCTGTAATTTCACTCACTCTGCCTTTTGAAAGCATTTTCACATATACCTGCCAGCGATATTCTCCTCTGAGCATCTTGATCGGCGCAGGCGCAGCCTGCACGGCCAGCACATCCGAATGCCAGTCGTTTCTGGTAAGCTCCAGATTGATACGATCGTGAATCTCGCCTGCGATCCTTTCGGGACAGGATGGATCTTTTGAAGATATCACCAGTCTTGAAATCACCGTATACGGCGGATACAGCGCATGTTTTCTGTATGCCGCCTCCGTGCGATAAAACGCGCGGTAATCCTGCTTTACGGCGCAGGACAGCGCATAGTGATCGGGCGTATAGGTCTGAACGACCACCTTGCCCGGGCTGTCGCTGCGTCCGGCGCGGCCCGCAACCTGCGTAAGCAGCTGGAATGTGCGTTCTGCGCTTCTGAAATCCGGAAGATTCAGCGTGGTATCCGCGGCAATCACACCAACCAAAGTAACATTCGGAAAATCGAGTCCCTTTGCGATCATCTGGGTGCCGACGAGAATTCTGGTTTCGCCCTTTCTGAACGCATCCAAAATCTTCGCATGTCCGTCTTTTCCCTGCGTGGTGTCCACATCCATGCGCCCGACAGGGACGCCGGGGAAAAGCGATCTGGCTTCCTCCTCAACTTTCTGCGTTCCCGCGCCGAAGAACTTGATAAATCTGCTCTGGCAGGCAGGACACTTTTTCGGAGGCGCAAGCACCTTTCCGCAATAATGACAATGCATGTTTCCGTCGGACTGATGATAGGTCATGGAAACATCGCACTCGTCGCACTTTTCAACGTGACCGCACGCGCGGCAGGAGACAAATGTGCTGTGCCCGCGGCGGTTGATAAACAGCATTGCCTGCTTTCCGTTTTCAAGACATTTTTTCATTTCGCTGACGAGCTTGCCTGAAAAAATGCCTTTATTTCCCATTTCGAATTCGCGGCGCATATCGACGATTTCGCACTCGGGAAGCGCCCGGCCCATCACACGCTTATTAAGTTCCAACAGCGTCAGCCTGTTTTCCGGCCTGACGCCCGGCATCGCGCGCATGTAGGTCTGGATGGAGGGCGTTGCGCTGCCAAGGAGCAATACGCCTTTATTCATCATCGCTCTTTGCCACGCAACTTCGCGCGCGTCATACCTCGGACGCTTTTCGCTCAGATACGCGCCTTCATGTTCTTCATCGATGATGATTGCGCCGAGATTCTTTACCGGCGAAAACACGGCCGATCTTGCGCCGATCACCACGCGCGCTTCACCCGATCGGATTCTTTCCCATTCGTCATATCTTTCCCCGGCGGAAAGCCGCGAATGAATGACGGCGGCGTTTTTTCCAAATCTTGCATGAAACCAGCCGACCATCTGCGGGGTCAGCGCAATCTCCGGAACAAGCACGATCGCGCCCTTTCCGCGCTTGAAAATTTCACGGATCAGACGGATATACACTTCCGTTTTGCCGCTTCCGGTCACACCGTGCAGAATGAATCTTCCTCCGCCGTTGTCCAGTGCATGCACCAGTTCGTCTGCGGCGGCCTGCTGTCCGCTCATTAGCGGCGGATCCTCGTGCGCGCGTCCGTTGTCGTCAATCTGCGGCGCGCGAAGCACGCGGTCATCCGTAATCTCAATCATGCCCTTTTCAACAAGCGCTGAAACTGCGCCGTTTGCGCCGGGGATGATTTCGTTTAGATATGCCGTGGGTTTTGCGCCTGTTTTCAGCGCATCGATAATCTGCGCCTGTTTGGGCGCGCGCTTCAAAAGCGCCTTGGCCGCCTCCGCGTCCACAATAAGCTTTGCAATGCGGACGGATTTTTCCTTCACCCGCTGCCCCCGCATCTCAGAAGGGATCATCAGCCGGAACGCGTCGGCAAAATAGCAGTTGTATTTTTTCTGCATCCAGAACGCAAGATCAATCATTTCCGGGAAAATGGAATGGGATTCATCGCGTTTTTTGAGGATCAGCCTGATCCTGCTTTC
>JAEDIV010000230.1 GCA_016296675.1 Clostridia bacterium | reverse complement strand
GAGGAAGTGCGCTCCCTCTCCATACCTCTCCCGGAGGTTTGTTGATGATCTGAAATACCGGCTGATTTAATATACAGCCGGTATTTTCGGTTTGGTTTAGTCCTTCTTAAACAGATACTTGTCCACTTTTTCTTTGATTTCATCAGAAATCTTTCTTTCGATGGGGAAGACGGCGGCGTTTACGGTGCGCTGTGCAAGGTGCAGCGCCTGCGTGAGCGTGATGCCGAGGGATTTCTCATCCAGATAGCCGCTTTTCAGGTTGTCGCGTCTGTCGTGGATGAAATTTGCGCCGGGTGCGCCGAAGCGGCAAAGATTGATGGCGGGCACGCCTTTGTCTGCAAAGGGTACGCAGTCGCTGGAATAGATATCCAGGCTTACATTGCAGGCGACGCCGATTTCCTTCATCAGGGCGTCTACATAGCCGACGGTTTTTTCCGTGCCGAGAACGGGCGCGATGTTGTGGCCGAGCGTGGGGGCCGCAACGTCTACGTTGATCATGAGCACATGCTTTTCAAGCTCATCCTCGTGCGCTTTGACCCAGGCTTTGCTGCCGAGCAGTCCCTGCTCTTCGCTTCCGTACCAATGGAATTTTACGGTTCTTGCCGGTTTGTGCGCGGCAAAATAGCGCATGAGCTCAACGAGGATGACGGAGCCCGAGATGTTGTCGTATACGCCGGTTGAAAAATGCACGGAGTCGTAATGCGCTCCGAAGGAGACGATTTCATCCGGATACTTGGTTCCTTCGATGACGGCGCATACGTTCTGGCTCACGCCGTCGATGCATTCGGAATCGAGCTCGATGTGCATCTTTTTTGCGCCTCTTCGAACGATTTCCGCCGCATCCTTTGCGCGAAGGTTCAGGGCAACGGCGCTTCCGAAGGGCTCGGTCATGGTTTCGCGCAGCTTTTTGATGCCCAGATCCGTCTCGCTTTCGCGGTCCAGCACGCTTCCGGAGAAGGTGAGGATGGCGGCGGGAGCAGCCTTGATCAGCTTTTTGTAATCGTTGCGGCGCATGCTGTTGACCATAACGATCTTGCCCTTTGCGTTTGCAAGATGCACATCTTCCAGATCTTCCGCATAGTAGAATTCTGCGTCCAGACCGCCTTCGGGCGTTGAAAGCGCTCTTTCGAAGCCGGATACCGCGTATTCCTTGTGATACGGCTCGGTTACGACCAGTTTTGCATGGTTGACTTTGCCGGTTGCCACGGTAAACTCTTCAATATGAACGTCTACGCCTGCTTCCGTACATGCGTCTTTTATTACGTTTGCAGCCTTCTTTTCTGCTTCAGAGCCGGAAAGACGCACATAGGCAAGGCTTTTGAGCATTTGAAATGCGCGGTGAGCGGAAACTTCCATGTGGTTTATCCTCCTTGTATCTTACAGATTCTCTTTGATTTTCTGAATCATTTCTTCGTATTCTTCGTCGGTCAGCTTCTTTAAGCCCGGATTCATCTGGAATACGCCGCCCCATTCGAATTCATCCTTATACTTGGGCACCAGATGGAAATGCAGGTGGCAGCCGGTGTCACCGTATGCGCCGTAATTGATTTTATTGGGCTTAAACGCCTTGTGAATCGCGTTTGCCGCGCGGGCAATGTCCGCAAAATACGCGTTTCTGTCTTCGTCTGTCAGATTGACAAACTCGCTCACATGGTCTTTGTATGCGACGATGCATCTGCCCGGATGACTCTGCTCCTTAAACAGAATCAGCGTGCTCACGCTCAGATCGCAAATGTAGATTCCAAAGGCGTCCAGAAGTTCGCCGCGCATGCAATAGCCGCAGGATCCATCTTTCATACAACGTACCTCCTGTTTTTTCTTATTATATCATTATACCGGACATGTTTTCAAGCAAAAGAGGGGAGGAGAGAAAAGAAAATCGGATGCTGTATGTATTTTCGTGAATTAACAATAAATTATCTTGCCTTTGCAGCCGTCCGACGCTATAATATTATCTGTTCGAAACAGAATATATGGGGCATTAGCACAGTTGGTAGCGCGCAACGTTCGCATCGTTGAGGTCAGGGGTT
>JAEDIV010000101.1 GCA_016296675.1 Clostridia bacterium | reverse complement strand
GCATTTCTTCTGTTCGGGCAGCGTATATGTCGAAGGTGGACGCGTGCGCTGTTGGGGAAACCCGCACGGCAGCGAAAGCCTTACAGAAGCTCTTGAAAATTCCTGCAACCCGGTGTTTGTAGAGCTTGGCCTTCGGCTTGGAACTGATACGTTTTATGATTATCTGGAAGCGTTCGGATTCGGCAAAAAGACCGGCGTTGATGTTCCCGGGGAGGGAAGCGGAATCCTCATTTCGAGGGAAAACGTAAAGCGCGTTGATATTGCGCGCATCGGCTTTGGACAGTCTGTCGCAGTAACCCCCGTTCAGCTTCTTTCGGCTGCCTGCGCGGTTGTAAACGGCGGGAAACTAATGAAGCCGTATGTCGTCAAGGAAATAAGAGACGCAGAGGGAAGCCTGATCGAGAAAAACGAACCCACGGTGCGTTCTGAGCCCATCAGCGAAGAAACGAGCGCTGTTATGAGAAAGATGCTTGAAAGCGTCGTGGAGAACGGCGGCGGAAAGAATGCCTATATCTCAGGTTATCATGTGGGCGGAAAGACAGGAACCGCGCAGGTTTATGTCGACGGGAAAGTATCCACAGATATGCATATCGGTTCCTTCCTTGGATTTGCGCCGATGGATGATCCGAGGGTTGCGGTTCTGGTAATTGTCGACCGCGCGGATCTGCGGCCGGATTATGGAAGCGTGACTGCAGCGCCGTTTGCAAGAGACATTCTGTATCAGTCGCTTGTGCATATGGGAATCGCGAAGGATGAAGAAAAGGAGATTCCCGTAAAACAAGTGCCGGATGTTTTGTATCTTACGCTTTCGGAAGCGGTGAGGAAACTCAAAAGCGAAGGGTTTCAGTATATGGTTGTGGGAAACGGAAAGAATATTGTTACCCAAATGCCGAAACCCGGCGCTCAAATGCAGGAAGGATCGATCATAGCTGTTTATACGGATGAAGAGGCAAAAATCGATCAGGATGCGTTTATAGCGGTGCCTGATGTAACAGGGCTTTCAGTAATGCAGGCAAATCGTGTACTCACATCTTACGGACTGAAAATGACAGTGGAAGGCACAGGGATCGCTGCTTTCCAAAACCCCGGAGCAGGGGAGAACGTATTCCCGACTGCGGAAGTAGCGGTTACTTTCCGTTTGCCGGGCAATGAATGATTACGCAGGAATGCAAGTGGAGGAGAGAAAATGATTCTTTCTAAGTTGGTTCAGGATATGCCCGTCGATTATCATCTGATCGGAGAGGGAAACACCGAGATTACATCCCTTTGCATGGATTCGAGACAGGAGATCGGAGAAGGAACGCTGTTTTTCTGCGTTTCCGGTCTTCATATGGACGCGCACAATTTTGCGCCGGACGTTGTCAAAAAGGGGGCGTCTGCGCTGATTGTAGAGCGCGCATTGGATATCGATTGCCCGCAGGTTGTGGTCAGCAATGTCCGAGAGGCGATGAGCTATATCGCTTCTGCGTTTTACGGAAATCCGTCCGGCAAAATGAAGATGATCGGTATTACCGGAACCAAGGGAAAGACAACCACGAGCTTTCTTTTAAAATCGATTCTGGAAAAAGCAGGATATAAGGTCGGTTTGATCGGAACGGTGTGCACACTGATCGGCGATAAGCAAAGAGACGCAGGCAAGACAACGCCCGATCCGATTGAATTTCAACATCTTCTTTATGAGATGGCTGAAGAACATGTCGAATATGTCGTCATGGAGGTTTCTGCGCATGCGCTTCACATGCACAGAGTCGCCGGCGTAGAATTTGAAGCGGCTGCGTTTACCAATCTTTCCATCGATCATCTGGATTATTTCAAGACGATGGACAATTACCTGATGGCGAAGCTTCTGATAGCCAATCAGTCGAAAGCGCTATCCATAAACGCTGACGATGAAATGGTATTAAAGCGTGCGCAGGAGGAGAAAATTGCATATACCCGATTCGGTATTCGCGCACAGGCGGATGTCTATGCCCGCGAAATCGAGTTTACCGAAAACGGACTCAGCTTCCTTCTTTGCTTCCACAAGCGCATGAAGTCGGAAGTCCATATGAAAATGACCGGAATTTTCAATGTATACAATGCACTAACTGCCGCATCGCTTGCAGAATTGGTGGGAATCTCTATTGAGCACATCAAGGAAGGCCTTGAGGCGGTCAAATCGGTTCCGGGCAGAATCGAGCTTCTGGATACCAAGACGCCGTACCGTGTGATTCTGGATTACGCACATTCGCCGGACGCGCTTGAAAATATTCTGAAAGCTGTTCGTCCAACAACGAAGGGAAAGCTCATTTGCCTTTTTGGCTGCGGCGGCGGAAGAGATCAGACGAAGCGGCCGATCATGGGCGATATTTCCGGACGTCTTTCGGATCTTTCCATTATTACCAGTGATAATCCGAGAAATGAAGAGCCGATGACGATTATCGAAAGCATTGTAGAAGGAATTGCGAAAACCGGCGGAGAATATGTAGTGATTGAGAATCGCCGCGAAGCCATCCGATATGCTCTTTCCATCGCCAATGAATCCGATTCCATTGTACTTGCCGGAAAGGGACATGAAACCTATCAGGAAATCTGCGGAGTGAAATATCCGTTTGATGAAAAAATCATCGTGATGGAACTTTTGGATGAAGCCGGCGTCTGATAACGGAGGAAAACCATTATGCAAAAGTTGATTATTACCGTACTTGTTTCCTTTGCGCTTTCCATGATTGCAGGGCCGTTTATCATTCCGTGGCTCAAAAGACTGAAGGTGGGGCAGACCATCAATCAGTTTGGCCCGCGTTCGCATCAGGGAAAGCAGGGTACGGCGACGATGGGCGGCCTTGTGTTTATTTTCTCATCTGTCGTTACTGCGCTTATCATGGCAGCGCGGAAGGGCATGAACGGCCATTTTCTGATTATCGAAATCGTTTCCATGCTCGCCTTTGCGTTTATCGGATTCGCGGATGACTATGTGAAGGTTGTAAAGAGACGTTCTGTCGGTCTTACGCCGATGCAGAAGATCGTGCCTCAGGCGCTGATTGCGATCGTCCTGGCGGTTCTTGCATATCTGAATCCCTATATCGGATCGGAGCTCATCATTCCCTTTACCGAGCATACGATCAATCTGGGGATCCTTTATGTGCCCGTTATGGTGCTTGTGATTGTTGGCGTCGTCAACAGCGCCAATCTTCTTGACGGCCTTGACGGACTGTGCGCGGGCAGCAGCATGCTGAATTTCGGAACCTTTGCCCTCATTGCAATGTCCCTTGCCGCAGGAAAAGACGGAATGGATCCGGATCTTTATAATACGGCGCTTTTCTCCGGCGCAATGTGCGGTGCGATTCTCGGCTTTCTGCGGTTCAACACGCATCCTGCAAGCGTATTTATGGGAGACGTCGGTTCCTTTGCCATCGGCGGCGCGCTTGTTGCCGTCGCAATTGTCACCCGTCTTACGCTCATTTTGCCCATTATCGCTTTTGCAATGATGATTTCTTCTCTTTCCGACATCATTCAGGTGATTTACTGCCGCGTCTCCGGCGGAAAAAGAATTTTCAGAATGGTTCCGCTTCACCATCATTTTGAATTGAGCGGAATTCCGGAAACCAAAATTGTTTCCATGTACAACGTTATGACTGCACTTTTGTGCATTCTTGCGCTTCTGGGTTATGTAAAGTGAGCGCAGAGGAGGTAAACGTTTTGATAGGCAAGAAAGTACTCGTATGGGGTATGGCTCGCTCCGGAATCCATGCGGCGAAGCTGGCAAGCAGCGCCGGCGCAAAGGTTAGAATCAACGATTTGAAAAGCGCAGAGCAAATTGGCTCCGCGCTTGACGTGCTTAAAACAGAAGATATCGAATGGCGGCTTGGCGAAGCAATTGATAATGTGCTTGAAGGCATGGATATGCTCGTCATCAGCCCCGGCATTCCCTATGATCATCCGGCGGTTAAGAAAGCCAAGGACATGGGTATTGAAGTGATCGGAGAGATTGAGCTTGCGTACAGACTCGGACAGGGCCATGTCGTTGGAATCACCGGAACCAATGGAAAAACCACGACGACCTCGCTTCTGGGCGCGATTTTTGTAAATGCCGGAAAAACCACGCATGTCGTCGGCAATATTGGTATTCCCTACAGCGGAAGCGCCGGAAGCATGAAACAGGACGACTATATTGTCTGCGAGCTTTCATCGTTCCAACTGGAATCCACCGCCGATTTCAGACCTGAAATTGCAGCGGTTCTGAATCTTACGGAAGATCATCTGAACCGTCATAAAACGATGGAAAACTATGCAAACATCAAAATGCGCGTGTTCGAAAAGCACGACAAAAGCAATTATGCCGTTTTGAACTATGATGACGCCTATACACGTAAGATGGCAGAAAAGATCAATTCAACGGTTATTTGGTTTTCAAGAACGAATCCTGTTGAAAAGGGCGCGTATGTAGAAAACGGCTTGATTGTATATGTCAATGAAAACGGCGAAAAGACCTCTGTCTGTGCGGTAGAGGATGTGTATATCCCGGGGCCGCACAACCTTGAAAACGCTCTTGCTGCGACTGCATGCGCGATGTGCGCGGGCGTTCCTTCGCCTGTAATAAGGCACACGCTCAGAACCTTCAGAGGCGTTGAGCACAGAATCGAAACCGTAAGGGTGATTGACGGCGTAAAATACATAAACGATTCCAAGGGCACCAACCCGGATTCCACCATCAAAGCCATTCAAACAATGAAGGAGCATACGGTAATTATCCTGGGCGGTTCTGAGAAGGATTCCGATTTCACTGAGATGTGCAGGATCTTAAAAGACAGTTTTGTGAAATATGCGGTTCTGATCGGGAAGACCGGCGAAAGAATCGGTCAGACGCTTGACAGCGTAGGCTTTACCGATTACGAATACGCCGGATACGATTTTGAAAAAGCAATAAAGATCGCTCGTTCCCATGCTGAAGCGAATGGGAATGTGCTGCTTTCACCGGCTTGCGCAAGCTTTGACATGTTTGAAGACTACGAAGCGCGCGGACGTGAATTCAAGCGCATTGTAAATGCGATCGAGGAAACGAACGCTTGACTGCCGGCCGCTTACGCGGCGCTAAAGTATTCAGAGATACAAAGGGAAAAACTCCGGACAAAAGCCTGGTAATTACATTTTTACTGCTGATGGTGACGGGACTTATAGTCCTGTATGCGGCAAGCTTCTATAATGCAGGGGCGAAGGGATCCAAGCTTACCGATGTAGTCAGCCAATTGTTTGGCATCATGATCGGGTTTATCCTGATGATGATTCTTTGGAAGATGGATGTAAGGATTCTTTCTTTCCCTGTTGTGAGCGGATGGCTGCTTCTTGTAAGCTTCATTTTGCTTGTGCTCGTTGCAATTCCCGGCATCGGCGTGTATATCAATGGTTCAAGAAGATGGCTCAGAATCGGGCCTGTCAGCTTTCAGCCGTCAGAGCTTGCGAAATATTCGCTGGTGCTGTTTATGGCAAGAGTGCTTTCAAGCCCTAAAAGGGATATATCGGATTTCTTAAAGGGCCTGTTGCCGCTTTTTGTCGTACCGGGCGCAATGTTTCTTTTGATTTTGATACAGCCGAATTTGTCAACGGCAGGATCCATCATAATCACTTCCGCGCTTATGACCATGATCGCAGGAGCGAGATGGCTGCATCTGACGATTGTCGGCATATGCGGTTTTGCTGTCGGTGCGTATTATGCATTTTCTGAGCCGTATCGCCGGGCAAGGATGATTTCGTTTCTGGATCCATTCAAGTATTTTTCAAATGAAGGCTATCAGCTTGCACAGTCTCTCATGGCGTTTGGAAGCGGCGGCCTTTTCGGTATGGGCCTCGGCCGCGGAAGACAGAAGTATTCGTTTCTCCCGTATCCGGAAAGCGATTTCATATTTGCAATCGTAGGGGAGGATATGGGATTTATCGGATGTCTTCTCGTGATGGGTCTGTTTATGGCGTTCCTGTTTCTGGGATTCAGAATCAGCCTGAATGAAAAAGACCGCTTCAAAAGCATGCTTGGCGCCGGAATTGTGCTGACGATCAGCGTTCAGACAGTTTTGAACATTTTTGTTGTCACAGGAATTATGCCGACAACGGGTCTTCCGCTTCCTTTCTTTTCAGCTGGCGGAACTTCCGTTTCCATCGTCATGGGCGCGGTGGGCATTCTTTTCAATATCTCATCAGAACAGGAAAGACTCTGACAATTGATTGTTAATCATATACAGGAGATGAGCATATGACGAAGAAAACAAAGAAATACAAAGTAAGATACTCACGATTCATGGCGTTTGTCGTGCTCGTTGTTGCCTGTGTCGTATTGCTGTTTTTAATCGGGGGTCAGAATAAGCTTAAAAACATCGAAGTAGAATGTGCAGATCAGGTCTTGTCTTCTGAACAGAAGGCGGAGATCATCCGCGCCTCAACGCTCAAAATGGGCGCGCAGATCGACAGTATCGCGGATTTGACGGGGGATGTTGAAATGGGCGTAAATTCTACCGGATTTGCGCGATTTGAAGACATTGAACGCGTTTCAAACGGAACGCTCCGTCTGACGGTCTCGGTCCGTAAGCCGATCGCCGTTATTGCCGGCGGCGGAAATTATATCCAGATTGATCAGGAAGGCATGGTTATGAGTGTTTCAAGCCAGATGCCGTCAAATGAACTGGTCTATGTAACGGGAGCGGACGTATCCAATTATTACAAGGGAAAAACGATTGTTTTGCGAAAGGAAAACCAGCTTAAGGACATAATAAGAATTGCATCGGCAATTCAGAGCCTGGGTTATCATAGCACCTATTCTGAACTTAATGTAAAGGATCTCAAAGATATCTACCTTGTAACCAATACAAATCAGATCATCGAGATCTTTGACGGAAAGAATATTGAGCAGACGCTTAGGATGGTTGAAGAGATCATCAAAAGCGGCGGTGTCAAAGGCAAAATTACAATCAGTGGTGATTACGCTGGATACCGAAAGGAAGAATAGGAGGAAGATTTGACGAGAAATGTAAAAATGTAATAAAAAAGAATAATAAATGAAATATTTCACGGAAAAAGTGTTTACAAAGAGGCGGTTTATCCTGTATAATTAGGGGTACAGGATGATGAGGACGATTTACGGGCTTATAGCGGGAGAATAGATAAGATGAAGACACGGGTAGCGGCGATCGAATTTGGCACGTCCAAAATCGTTACTTTGATTGCAGAAAGCGGCAGCTATCATCGCTGCGACATTATCGGCAGCGGAACGGTACCGTATGACGGATACCGCGACGGAGACTGGGTAACGCCGGGCAAGCTTGCACAGGCGATATACAATTCCATCAGCGCTGCAGAGAAGGATGCAAATACAAAGGTTAAAGATATATACATTGGCGTTCCGGGCGAATACATTCACGTAGAAACGCAGGAAGCAACGGTGACCATCGACCCTGAAACAGGCAGGGTAACGGAAGAGGATATCGACCACGTACAGGATATGGCTGCGGATGTACTCAAGTTTGACAAGAGAAAGAGAAATCCGGGCAATGTAATTCACAGATCTCCTGTATGGTTCAGAATAGACGACGGTGAAAAGACGATGCATCCGCTGAAAATGGCGGGCGACAGGCTGACTGCCTGCATCTCGTTTATCACCATAGAGCAATTTTTCATTGACGACATGGTAGAACTCATGGATTCCATGGGGATCAGCATAAACGGCTTTTTGTCTTCTTCTTTCGGAGAGATGCTTTGGCTCACTTCCATCGAAGACAGAGAGCGCGCATTGATCTTTGTTGATTCAGGTTTCCTTTCTACGGAAATCAGCATTATTGAAGGTGACGGCATTCTCTACCATGCGATGCTGCCGATCGGCGGTGCGCATCTGACGGAAAAGCTTTCAGAAGCGCTCGCGATCAAGGGCGCGGAAGCGGAACGCTTAAAGCGCAGTTTCATTATTGCGCCCGACGGCTTTCAGACGATCAATCCGCCGGATTTCTTTGATGAATACGGAAGAAAGATTGCCTTTGACGAACTGGCCGTCAACGAATGCATGCGCGAAGGCGTGGACGAAATGTGCGACATGATTGACAGAACCATTGACGAAGACGGTCAGGGACTTGTCGTCAGCCGTACGCCTGTCTATCTCACCGGCGGCGGACTTGCCATGATTCGCGGCGGAAAAGATTACCTCGGCGCCTATCTCAACAGATCTGTCAAGGTGCCGCAGGCGAAAGCCGCACAATTCAACAGCCCCGTTTATTCAAGCGCGATGGGACTTGTTGATCTGATTTTTGCCTCTATTGAACAGCGCTTGCCTGAAGAAGAAACGCTCCCCGGACGGCTGGCAGACGGCTTCCGCGGTTTGTTTGGCAGAAGATAAAAGAATTACAATCTATAGCGAGGGGGATGCCTTGTGCTGGAATTCGAACTTGAAACTTCTAATTTTGCATCTATTAAAGTTGTTGGTGTAGGCGGAGCCGGAACCAATGCCGTGAACAGAATGGTCGACAGCGGCCTTCGCAACGTAGAGTTTATCGCTGTAAACACCGATAAGCAGGCGCTTGCGCTTTCCAAGGCGACGATTAAGATCCAGATCGGCGAAAAGCTGACCAAGGGCTTAGGCGCCGGCGCAAATCCTGACATCGGCAAGCGCGCAGCCGAAGAAAGCAGAGAAGAACTGGCCAACACCTTAAAGGGCGCTGACCTGGTCTTTGTTACCTGCGGCATGGGCGGCGGCACCGGAACCGGCGCTGCACCCGTTATTGCGGAGATCGCGAGGGATCTGGGCATCCTGACCATCGGCGTTGTTTCAAAGCCCTTCATGTTTGAAGGACGTCAGCGCATGAAGAATGCTGAAAACGGCATCGATCAGCTCAAGGCCAATGTGGAGACGCTGGTTGTTGTGCCCAATGAGAAGCTCCTATCCATCGTAAGCAAGGGCACCACTATGACCGAAGCTTTCAAGATCGCCGATGATACCCTCCGTCAGGGCATTCAGGGCATCTCCGACCTCATCGCTGTTCCCGCGATGATCAACCTCGACTTTGCCGACGTTCGCACCGTTATGGAATCCCGCGGCCTTGCCCATATGGGTATCGGCTCCGGAACCGGCGAAAACCGCATGGTCGAAGCAGCCAAGCAGGCGGTTTCCAGCCCCATGCTTGAAACCTCCATCGACGGCGCAAGAGCCGTTCTGATCAACATCACCGGCGGCCCCGACACCTCTATCATCGAGGTTAACGAAGCTGCTCAGCTCATCACTCAGGCGGCCGATCCCGAAGCCAACATTATCTTCGGCGCCGGCATCGATGAGTCCCTGACTGATGAAGTTCGCATCACCGTTATCGCGACCGGATTTGAGAAGGCTGCGCCTGCTCCGGTCAAAAAAACTTCTCCCTTCAGCCGCACTTTTGATGCTGATATTACGGATGGTGCGCAAGCAAAGGAAGAAGAAGGAAGCGTAAGCCTCCCGCCGCTTTATGAAAAGCGTCCCGAAGCGCCCAAGCCCCGTCCCCAGGCCCGTCCCGCCCAGCGTCCGCAGGGAGCCCCCGCGCGTCCCCAGCAGCGCCCGATGCGCCCTCAGGCCAACACCAGAATTCCTGAGCGCAAGAGCGAAAATGCGCCCCGCAATTCCGCGTTTGCTGAACAGCGCCCGAGAAGAGGCTTCTCTCCTGACACGCCTTCCTTCTTGAGAAGACCGGTTCAGAGGAACGACGAAGAATAAAACAGATAAAAAGAGCTGCTTTAAAAGGCAGCTCTTTTCAAGCCATCAAAAAAGTACCTTTTTTGATGGGAAGGGCCGATCCCCTGAAATCCTGCGGGATTTCCGGGCGGGGATCGGGAAGGGGAAGCGTTTTCAGTCGCTACGCTTTGTGAAAACGCGCGATTTAGGCGTAC
>JAEDIV010000100.1 GCA_016296675.1 Clostridia bacterium | reverse complement strand
AGAGGAAGTGCGCTCCCTCTCCATACCTCTCCCGGAGGTTTGTTGATGATCTGAGCAGTCGGTTGATGCCGGCTGCTTTTTCTGTACAGATCAGGTGTTGATGTTGAATTCGAAAAGTTCTACTTCAAAGTCGATGTACTCGCCTTCCCCGAGATCCGAAATGGATTTGGCGTTTTCGTAGTTTTCAACGCGATAAATCTTGACTTTGAGGGTGTCGCCGATTTTGTGGTTGTTGAGCGCCTGCGTGATGACGCTGGTGGAATTGGTGATTTCGCCGTCCACTTCAACGATGATGTCGTAGGGCATAAGGCCCGCGGCTTCAGCGGGGCTGTTTTTCTGCACCTCGTCGATCATGATGCCGCCGGGCAGCGCGCCTTCGTAGACGAAGTAGTCGTTGGTGTTGGTGACGGCATGAACGGAAATGCCGAGGGCGGGCTTGCTGTTCTTTGCGCCGGGGTTGGTGCTGGGAACGGACTTGCCGGATTTGTTGTTTTCGGTAAGTTCACCGGTTTCGATGGAAACGATGGCTTCAGAGATCAGGGGTTTCGCAGTGTTGATCGGAATGCAAAGGCCGATGCCTTCGATGCTGGAACCGCTGAAATAGCTGCCGGAGTATTTCTGGGAGGGAATGCCCATCAATTGGCCAAGCACATTGAACATGCCGCCGCCGGAGTTTCCGGAGTTAATGGCTGCGTCGATCTGGATCATGGAATTGGTGACGGTGCGCTTAAGACCGTATTTGTCTGTTGTGGTGTTGGAGTCGATCTGTCTGTCAATGGCGGATACAATACCGGCGGTAACGGTGCCGCGAAGTTCCTCCATCAGGGGATTTCCAATGCACAGCGCCCATTCGCCGACCTGCAGCTGATCGCTGTCGCCCAGAGGAACGGCAGGAAGCGCAAGCTCCGGCACGTGGATGAGCGCAAGGTCTGCCGCCTCGTCATAGGAGATGAGCGTGGCGGCGTACTCATCTTCGGAGACGAGCGTGGAAACGGTCAGGCGGGTTGCATCCTGAACGACGTGGAAATTGGTGAGCACGAGATTCTTGTATACGATTACGCCGGAGCCGGTGGCTGCCAGCTTCTCTGCGGATTCTCTTTCGCCGCTTCCGTAGCCGTCATAGCCGCCGAAACCGCCGAAACCACCAAAACCGCCGAAACCTCCGAAGCCGTAGTAAGGGTTATAGTTTGAGTAGGTATAGGTCTGATAATTGTTGATACCGACAACGCTGTTTTGTACGCCGGCGATGACGTTTATAAAGGGGCTGGTTACGAGCGCAGGATCCGTGGTTGTATTTACGACGGCCTGCGCAGCCTGTTTTGCTTCTTCTTCCGTCATTGCGAAAGCGGAAAGGGAGAAGGATGCCAGAAGGACAAGGGTCAGGAGAATGGATGTGATTTTTTTCATGCGTTATTCGCCTCCGTTATTGTTTGAAGTGATCATTTATATGGAAACCCGGTCAGTTTTTCACGCCGGGCGCGAGCGTGTTCCAGAAAGGGACATTGATTTCGTATTCGCATTTTTTGAGGATGGATTCTTTTTCAGATGCGAAAGCGGCTTCTCTCGCTTCATAAAGCGCTGTTTGAACCGCCTGCTCATACGCTTTAAGACTGGTGTTGTCAATCAGTCGTATCAAGAAAAGACCGAAGTCTGTTTTTAGAATTCCGGATGTTTCACCAATGGCAAGGGACTGGGCGGCTTGGATAAGCACAGGATCGACGGTTTCGTCTGCGGACAGGAAGGACGTGGTTCCGTAGATAATATCAAGCGCAGGATAATGATTCGGCGCATCGCTGAATGACGGGCAATTCTGAGCTTCGGAAAAAGCTTTTTCAATCAGCGCTTGCTTGTCTTCCGTGAGCGGCATGCTTTTTCCGCTTTCGTCAAAGTCGTCAAAGGTGCGGAAAAGGTATTCGATGTCGTAAACGGTATAGTCCTTAGGATCGATTGAGGATCGGATTTCTTTTTCGTCGATCAGCATGTTTTCAAGAAATACGCTGTACATGCGGTCGGCCAGCAGCTGTTTTTCAAAGACATATGAAAGATCGTCGATATCGATTTTTTCAGCGTCGGTTACAGACAGCGCCTGATAAGCGTTTTCAGCGTCGGTTCTGCATGAGGCGCGTTCAGCATCGGTAAGCGAAAGGCCGTTTTCAAACGCGATTGCATAAAAAGCGTTCATGGATTTGAGCTGGTCAAAGACGTCGGACTTGATCATCTGGGAAACTGTCATGCCGTTTGCATAGGTGAGCGACCAGTAATCGATGTCGAGATAATCTTCGTAATATTTGGCTACGTCGGCGTATTCCTGCTCGGCGTTTATGATATAGATATATGCCTCGGTGAAGGAGACCGTTTGGCCGTCTACCGTAAGGGCGGCGCTGCTTTCTGCATACGAGGCGGGAATGAAGGCAAAAATCATTATGAAAAGAAGAAGCTTTTTGATCAACGATTGTTCCCCCCTTCGCTTCCTGCTGACTACATTTTGCATTATAGCACATCAATTCAAAAGAATCACCCTGTATAATTCTTAGGAATTCTTAATTTTCGGATGCCGGGGATGGAAATGAAAGATAAAATCCGGTATAATACTTTTATAAAGAGGTGATCCATATGGCGAATGTCAGAACCATTCTGATTGCGGATGATGACAGCGATATCCGTGAGGTTGTCAGAATTCTGCTTGAAAGCGAAGGCTTTAATGTCGTTGAAGCCAAAGACGGAAACGACGCCGTAAATCAAATATCCCCGGATATCGATCTTTACATTCTGGACGTGATGATGCCGGGCAAAAGCGGCTATCAGGTGTGCAGGGAAATCCGTGCGTCTTCCTCTGCGCCGGTATTGTTTCTGACGGCCAAATCCCAGGACGGCGACAAGAGCATGGGCTTCTCTTCCGGAGGCGACGATTATCTGCCCAAGCCTTTTTCCTATACGGAGCTGACTGCGCGCGTCAAGGCGCTGATCCGCAGATATTATGTGTACGGAGGAAAGGAAGAAAGCGGGCAGGGAAAGAAAATTGTGATCCGTGATCTTACGATTGACAAGGACGCCTGCGAAGTCAAGGTAAACGGAAACGACGTGCTTTTGACGGATATTGAATACAGGATGCTGCTTCTGATGGCGGAAAACCGCCGAAAGGTGTTTTCTGCTCAGAATCTGTATGAGTCGATCTGGAATGAACCGTATTTTTATTCCTGCAATAATACCATTATGGTGCATATCAGAAATCTGAGACGGAAAATCGAGCCTGATGCGGAAGCCCCTGTCTATATCAAAACTGTGTGGGGGAAGGGATACAGAATTGACTAAAAGGCGTGCGAGAACAAAACTTGGAATTGTGCTTGTTATCTGCACGGTCGTTTCGTTTCTTTTGTCTGTCCTGGCGTTTTTTGGCATAAACTATGCGTCAGACCATATTCTTTCCAATGCGATTTACAAAAAAGAAGCGATCATCGAGGCGGAAAAGGCATATCTGGATGATTTGATTGCGTTTTTGAATAAGGAGCATGCTTCCATAACGAGCGAGAGCGCAATCAAACACTGGTTTAAAGATAAAAAGGATCTGATGATCGCGGTATATGCGCCTTCAAATCCGTATGCGAACAATGAAAAAGAGGTGACGCTGTATTCCTCGGTGTCCGATGCGCCTTCGGTGTATGGGCTTTTGCAGGAGGAGTATGCCGACTACTGGTATTCGTCCGCCATCGCGTCTCGCGGAGACAGAGTGCGCTCGCGGGTTGTGAAGGTGATGTATTTTCCGATGTACAGAGCGTCAACCTATGTCATATATGTAAGCGGCGTGTTTTCATTTTTGCTGTTTGTGACCATCCTTTATGCATGCATTCGCGGAAAAACCAGATATATCGCGCTTTTGAGCCGCGAGCTGCAGGCCATGGAGGGCGGCGATCTGTCCTCGCCTGTTACCATCCGGGGAAACGACGAAATCACATCGCTTGCGCTTGACATGGAAGAAATGCGCAAAAGCTTTATTGAAAGGCTTGCAAAGGAAGAAGAGATGACAAAGCGCGCTTCTGAGCTTCTGACGGCCATGTCGCATGACCTTAGAACGCCGCTGACAAGCCTTATCGGATATCTGGATATTGTTGACCTTGGCAAATGCGCATCCCCTGAGCAGGCGCAAAAGTATATCCGCTCGGGCAGGGAAAAGGCGTATCAGATCAAGGAAATGACGGACAAGCTGTTTGAGTATTTCCTGGTGTATCAGTCCTCGGGCGAGGAAATCGATACGGAGATTATGGACGGCGGCATGCTGTTTTCACAGCTTTGGGCGGAAAGCGCCTTGATTCTTGAAACGGATGGGTATATAATACGTGTAAAAGAACCCGAATGCGAAATGTTGATTGAGGCAAATGTGCCGTTTTTAAGGCGCGTGGTGGACAATATCGTTTCCAATATCCGAAAATATGCGGATAAAGCGGAACCGGTGCTCGTCAGCATGCGAAAGGAACAAGGCGGATTTGTCTTTGAAACGGTCAATGCTGTAGGGGAAAAACGTGAGAGCGCCGAAAGCTCCGGGATCGGACTTAAATCGTGCGAAAAGATCCTGAGCCGTCACGGCGGCGCGTTTTCAGCCGGTGTGTCGGACGGAGTGTTCACGGTTTCACTGTCTATACCGATTGTGAATATGGAAGGAGAGGATTCATTTGGCCAGGCTGGATCTGATGACGGCACGCATGATGAATGAGCGTTTTGGAAAGGATTCGCTGATTGCGCTTGCGACGGTTGAGGAGGGAAAGCCCCGCGTACGCACGGTAAACGCGATGTACAGAGGCGGCGCCTTTTATGTGATCACGGATGCAAGATCGGGGAAAATCCGGCAGATCGAAAATCAGAAGGACGTAGCCGTCTGCGGGGAATGGTTTACCGCTGAAGGCGAAGGCGAAAATCTGGGCTGGGTGTGCCTTTCCAAGAACGACAGGATTTTTCAGGAACTCAAAAATGCGTTTTCGGCGTGGATCAATAACGGCCATATGAACGAAAAAAATGAAAACACCTGCATTCTCAAGATACAGCTGAAAAAAGGCATCCTTTTTTCGAACGGAAAAAGGTATGAGATTGAGTTTTAAAGATAAAAAATGCAGCGGCTGAACGATTTGTCCAGCCGCTGCTTTTTGTTTTGTTTATTCTTCGGAAGATACGGTGTTTACGGTGAGGGTGATGGCGGTGATCTGCGCGGGAATGGAGCGGGACATCATGCCGTTGAAATGAACGGTTACATGGTCGCCGACTTTCAGTTCCGCAGAACTTACGGTGACGGTGGTGTCAGGCGCAAAGTTGACCTGATAGACCACGCCGTTTTCGTCGATTACAATATAGTCTTCTCCGATTTCGGTGATGGAGCCGGTCACGGTGTAGAGGCGGATAATCATGCTGCCGCCGATCTGCGGGGGAAGGGACATGGCCATTGCGCCGGAGTTGTACACCATAACGAGGTCGCCTTCAGTGTAAATTTGGGCGGAATCGGTTCCGGTCAGATGAACGAGGACTTCGCCGTGGGTTTCGGTCATGATGGTGATCGTGTTTGCTTCTTCATCAGTGGATACCACAGAGCCCATCAGACGGCTGACGGTTACGAGCTCAGCGTAGATCTGCGGGGGGAGGGAGCGGGTCATCATGCCGCCGTAGGTGACAAAGGCGTACTGGCCGCAGGCGAAGGTGATATCTTCGGAGAAGACGGTGTTTTCGTCGTAATTGACCTGAACTTCGCCCATATCAGTGGTGTCGAGAATGAAATAGGTTTCGGTGATTTCGGTTACGATGCCTTCAAGGGTCTGATACTCGATTGCAACTTCTTCGGTCGCAGTGTCTTCAGCAAAAGCACACATTGCAAAAATCATGAGAAAGGCGAGAACGAGAGAGAGAAGCTTTTTCATTTGGTTTTCCATCCTTTTATTTCATAATTATTTTTTCTTTGTGTCCGCTCGAGCCGGACATATATAAGACGAAGCGGATTCAAAAAGGTTCAGATTTTTTGTGTTAAAAATAATGTTTTTATCAGTCGAGCAGTTTGATGAGATCTTCTTTCGACATGCTCATGATTCCGCCGTCGGCTTCCTCGGTTACGCTTTCCGCCAGCGCGCGCTTTTGCGACTGGAGCTTCAGGATGTTTTCTTCGATCGTGTCTTTGGCGATCAATTGATACACCTGCACTTTACGTTTCTGGCCGATTCTGTAGCAGCGGTCGGTGGCCTGATTCTGCGCGGCGATGTTCCACCACGGGTCTACATGGATAACCGTGTCGGCGCGCGTGAGGTTGAGCCCTGTGCCGCCGGCTTTCAGGGAGATGAGAAAAACAGGCGCTTCGCCGGCGTTAAAGCGCTTGACGAGCTCGGCCCTTTCTTCCCTGGGCGTATCGCCCTGAAGAAGGAAATAACCAATCTTTTTGGCATCCAGCATCTGACGAATGCGCGAAAGCATGCTTGTAAACTGCGAAAAGACCAGAACATTGTGGCCGCTTTCCGTCAGCTCCTCAAGCATTCGTTCAATTTCTTCCATCTTGCAGCTGCCGCCGTCATAGTTTTCGATGAAAAGACCGGGATCGCAGCACAGCTGGCGAAGACGGGTGAGCATGGAAAGAATTTCGAGCTTGTCGCGGTTTGAGGAGGATTCGATGACCTCTTTAAGCTCATAAACATGCGCAAGATAGAGCTTTCTCTGCGCCTCATCCATCGTGACGTACTGAACGGTTTCCACTTTTTCGGGAAGCTCGCTCAGAACGTCTTTTTTCATGCGCCTGAGGATAAACGGGCTTACAAGGTTCTGAAGCGTCTTCTGTGCTTTTATGTCCGCGTTTCGGGCGATCGGGATTTCGAACTTATCGCGGAACGCAGCGTATTTATAGAGATAGCCGGGCATCAGGAAATCAAAAATGCTCCAAAGTTCGCTTAAGCGGTTTTCAACGGGCGTTCCTGTCATGGCAATATTGATTACGGATTTAATGCGCTTGACCGCTTTGAAGGTGAGCGTTTCATGGTTTTTGATGTACTGCGCTTCATCAAGGATGCAGGCGTAATAGCGGCCTTGTTCATGAAGGTCGATGTCGCGCCTCAAAAGGTCGTAGCTGGTGACGATCATATCGTAGTCTTCGCGGGCACGGATCTGCATTGCTCGCTCGTCTGCATCGCCGCACAGAAGGCACACATTCATCTCCGGTATCCATTTTTTTGCTTCTTCGCCCCAGTTGAGCACGAGAGAAGCCGGACACACGATGAGCGTCGGGCGGGGCAGGCAGTCGTCTTCCTTGCGTTCGAGCTTTGTACTCAGAAGATAGGTCAGCACCTGAAGCGTTTTTCCAAGACCCATATCGTCGGCCAGAATGCCGCCGAAGCGATAGGCGTCCAGCGTTTTGAGCCAGCGGAAACCTGTTTTCTGATAGTTTCTTAAGATGCCGTCCAGACGTTCGGGAACGACAAAATCGCTGTCATCCACGGTTTTGAAGTCGCGGATCAGCTTTTTAAACGATGCGTCGCGGTCAAAGGCGACGCCTTCTTCCTGCTTAAGCGCGCTGTCCAGATACAGCGCGCGGGACATCGGGATTTCAAGGCTGCCTTTTTCAAGCTCCTTGGAAGACAATCCAAGGCCGTCAGCAAGCGTTGCAAGGCCGTCGAGGCCGCTGTCTTTCAGATTCATGAACCGGCCGTCTTCGAGGCGATAATATCTGCGCTTTTCCTTGATCGCCTTTAGGACTTCTTCCAGTTCGTTCAGAGGGAATTCGCCTGTATCGATATGTAAATTCAATACGCTTTCGCCGGCGGATACGCCGACGGATGCGGTCTTGGACCTTTTGACGTTGATGTTTTTGAGTTTGTCCGAAATATAGATTTCGCCGTATTCGCTTAATTTCTCCATCCCGCCGGACAAAAAGTCGTACATTCTGTCTTCGTCTTCAAGCGTATATGCTTCGCCCGGCTCGCTCGGCGGATCAAAATGCAGAATCAGCTGTCCTACTGCTGCAGACTCCGTATACCGGTCGCGGTTGATGTCGGGATGTGCGGAAAGGGGTGTTTCGGGCGTTAGCGTCATGCCGTTATAGATGAAAAACGGCTGGGCGGTCAGGCGGCTTCTTACGGGCATATCGATATAGAAGCGTACGTCCACTTTGGTTGGGCGGTATGCCTCAAGTGCGCTGCCTTCTTTGAGCGGCGCGTGTTTTTCAACAACAGGCAAAACCGATTCGCAGAATTGCATGGCGCCTTCCCGTGAAAACAGAAATTCCGTTCCGCCGGAAAGCTCCATAAGCGGAAGCATCGCGCCTGCATAGTCGCCGGTCATGCGGTAGATGTTGTTTAAGACGACGCAATAATCATATCTTGCGCCGTGAAGAGCGGTCGCGGGCGGAGTGAGGGTTAAGCGGATGTGGCTTCCGGTCTGATCGGACACAAGCGACAGATCGGGATTTTCATTTCTGAAATGCCATTTCTGGCCGCTTTCCTTGCCGGAAACTTCCTCATCAATATAAAGATCAAAAAGCTCGTCCAGCGCGCGGCCTGTAAGGGGCATCTGGCGGACGGCAATCGGAGATGTAGAAGGCGCGGATGCGTAAATCTGCCTTTCATTAACGAACGCTTCAATCATGCGAAGAAGCGGCCTGCTTTTTTCGTCAAATGCGTTTTCTGTATGGCAAAGCGTAAGCTTCGGACCATAGGTCACGGTTTCATGCGTTTCCAAGGAACGGGCGAAAGAAATAAGATCCTTGACGACATACTGCCGTTCACAGCCGACGGTAAAGCCGACGGAGGCGGCGGAACCTGAGACGGACAGCTGGGGAACGAGTTTGACTTTTCCCATGGCCGGCGGCTGCTTTTTCCCGGGCGACGGATACTTGTTCAAAAGAAGCGCTGCGCTGGGATTATTGTAGATTTTCCCTTCGGGATATGCGCTTCGGTCGGTTTTTAAGGGCGTGCTTTTTGAAGGTGCAGAAAAGTCCCTGAAAGAGGCGGAGATGGATTCTTTTTCTTTTTTCCCGTGTTCTTCAGATTTCCTTGCCGCTTTTTCCTTTGCTTCTGCTTCTTCGCGCCGCATATGTTCAAACAGCGCCGCGCCGATATGCTTGCATCGGCCAAATGCTTCATACGCCATACAGTTGCAGCTTAAAAGAATGACATCGTCATCCTTGGGAATGTCAATTTCCACTTTGTACTGAAACGCGCCGCCGACAACGGCGCGGATGCGGAGGCCGTGCTCAGATGCGGTTTTTTCGAATTTCAAAACCCGGCCTTGATTGAACGCTTCAAGCGAGCGGGCGTAGGTAAGAGATCCTAATATGCTTTTCAGGTATTCATGTGTAAAAGCCATGAGTAACTCCTTAATGCTTGATTCATGCAAAAAGTATAGCATGCGAAAAGTTGCGTGTCAACGAAAGGGATGTGTGTTTGAAGAGAAGATGGGCGCATAGAATCTTTCATCAAGACAGGCAGCGGGAGGATAAAAAATGAACGGGAAAATCAATTTTGTGTATGTAAAGCGCGTAATCAAGGGCGTAATGACCGCCGCAGTCATTACAATTGCGGCCATGCTGCTTCTGACGGGGTGGGTGGTTTTGCGGGGGATGGACGATAAAGCGATCCGGCTGGTCAATCAGGGAATAAAGGTGCTTTCCATATTGGCGGGCGTATTTCTGAGCGTCAGGCGCGGCGGGGAAAAGGGGCTGATTACCGGCGCATTGGTGGGAATAATCTATATTCTGATCGGATATGGCCTGTATTCTGCGATCGATGGGACGCATGCGGATGCAAAGGTGATGGCGGTTGAAGAAATGGCGGGAGCGCTGGTCGGCGCGAGCGCCGGGGTAGTGCTTGCAAACATGAAAGCGAAAAACCGCGTGCGCAGATAAAAACCGCGGCAGGATCAAAACCTGCG
>JAEDIV010000099.1 GCA_016296675.1 Clostridia bacterium | reverse complement strand
AATGGGCAAGGCAAAATTTGAGCGCACCAAGCCGCACGTAAACATCGGAACCATCGGCCACGTTGACCACGGCAAGACCACACTTACCGCTGCGATCACCATGACCCTTTCTCAGCTTGGCCAGGCTGCGGCCATGCGCTATGACGAAATCGACAAGGCGCCCGAAGAGAAAGCGCGCGGAATCACGATCAACACCTCTCACGTAGAGTACCAGACCGAGAAGCGTCACTACGCACACGTAGACTGCCCCGGCCACGCTGACTATGTAAAGAACATGATCACCGGCGCAGCGCAGATGGACGGCGCGATCCTGGTAGTATCTTCTGCAGACGGCCCCATGCCCCAGACCCGTGAGCACATCCTGCTCGCCCGTCAGGTAGGCGTACCCTACATCATCGTATTCATGAACAAGACTGACCAGGTAGACGACGAAGAGCTTCTCGACCTCGTTGAAATGGAAATCCGCGAACTGCTCAGCGAGTACGAGTTCCCGGGCGACGAAATCCCCGTAGTAAAGGGCTCTGCTCTTCTGGCTCTGGAAGCTCTGACCAACGGCGGCAACGCCAAGGAGCTGCCCGAGTGCAAGTGCATCTTCGAACTGATGGACGCAGTTGACAGCTACATCCCGGATCCCGAGCGCGCGACCGACAAGCCCTTCCTTATGCCTGTAGAAGACGTCTTCTCCATCACCGGACGCGGCACCGTAGCCACCGGTCGTGTAGAGCGCGGCGTAGTAAAGATGGGCGATCAGGTTGAGATCGTAGGTCTGAGCGAAGAGAAGCGCACCACGGTTGTAACCGGCGTAGAAATGTTCCGCAAGCTCCTCGACTATGCCGAGGCGGGCGACAACATCGGCGTACTTCTGCGCGGCGTACAGCGCACGGAGATCGAGCGCGGCCAGGTACTTTCCAAGCCCGGCACCATCCATCCCCACACCCACTTCATGGGCCAGGTATACGTCCTGACCAAGGAAGAAGGCGGCCGTCACACCCCGTTCTTCAACGGCTATCGTCCCCAGTTCTACTTCAGAACCACCGACGTTACCGGCAACATCAAGCTGCCCGAAGGCGTTGAAATGGTAATGCCCGGCGACAACATCGACATGGAAATCAACCTGATCACCCCCATCGCCTGCGAAGAAGGACTCCGCTTCGCTATCCGTGAAGGTGGCCGCACCGTTGGTTCCGGCGTTGTTATCAAGATCCTCGCCGACTAATTGAAACGCAATTACAGCGCATCCGAAAGGATGCGCTGTTTCTATTTAGACATATATGGCAGGGTGGAAACTATTCCATGAGCAACGTCTCAATTTCTCTTCGCTGCTCGCTTGCATATTCGTAAAAAGTGGCTTTGAACCATCTGTTTTCGATAAAATCCTCTTTAAAAGCTTCTATTACTTTGGGCACAATTTTGAACTGAGTGTTTGCCTTCGCGTTTTCACCCATTTCCTTTCCTCCAAATTATTTTTGGATGAGCGCTTATCCGAATACAATTATAGCAGAATTCTTTAAAAAGAAAATAACTCGTTTGGAGAGAATAATTCTAAGGTGGGGTGAATTAAAAACGGTATAGTCGTATTTCTACGATTATACCGTTAAAATTGTCTTACGGGAGGCCGCTTAAAAATATGCCGGTCTTAAAGAATCGATCAAAAATGATCTGCGGCGTACAGATGTAAGGGAAGGGGGAGCCAGCCTGCGGGGGCTTCGATTTCGGGTGCGGTAAAGCGGTTGTAGCTGAAGAGGAACTGCTGCATGGAAAGGCGATCGAGCTTGACGGCGGGCGTGGCAGTCGTTTCGGTTACGCTGATTTCGCCGTTTTCGACCTTTACGAGCAGCGGAGTTTCATCGTCCATCTGAACGATCATTTCGCCGTCCTTTAAGCCGGAAGTGGCTTTTTTGAGTGCCATTGTGGCTGTAAGCACGTTTTTAAGATTGACAACGCGCGCATGGAAAGCGGCGGTCAGGTTGTGGCTCTCGGCAAAGGAAGCGAGTTCGCGGTTGAGTTTTACGTCATAAGCGGCTGCTGAAACGCTGAGGCGGCGAATGCCAAAACGCTCAAACCAGGCTTTGATGACCGGCTTTACGAGACAGGGGCAGGAAAGTGTCATTTCGCCGATGCCTTCGGGACCGCCGGAAATGACATAGCCTTTGACTTCGCCGTCTTTTTTGACAATATAGGGCGTGGACTTCCAGCTGGAATTGATAATTTCAAAATCCTCGCGGGGACGGCCGCCGGTGACAGGCTGTTTTTCGTAAACGGCGTAAGCCGCGTCAATGGCACAGGGGCAGGCATCTTTGAAGGGGATAAACTCAATGCCCTCGGAGGAGACGTTCTTTAAGCCGTGGCGGATATTGGCATGGACAAAATCGTAGCGGTAATTTCCGCCGATGGGGGAATAGCCGTAGTATTCGTATCTTTGTCTCTGACCGCCAAGGAGCATAACGTCGATGCCCTTCTCTTTAGCGCTTTCGGCCTGCATTTCCATGAGCTTGATCATGTAGCCGCTGCCGCGGGTGTATTTATAGGTGGAAACGGAGCCGATGTAGCCGGTGTGCAGAGGAGTTCCGGCATAGGTAAAGGTATTGGGCAGCTGCGCAACAACGCCGCGCACATATCTGTCCTCAAGGACGATCGCGTGGATGTCTGCGTATCCGCGTCCGTCTGCATAGACCTTCGGGATCAGCTCTTTAAAGTCGTGGGGACAGGCGGCCTGGGAAAATACGTAATTGATAAAATCGATAATGTCCTGACGATGCTCGTCTTTTGCAAAACGGTATTCAGTCATGTTCTGTAATCCTTTCAGATTTCTGTAATCAAGCCTTCGCGCACAGGGTGCGCATCCTTGGTGGCTGCCGGATGGCCGATGGCAATGGCGATGGCAAACTCGCCCTTCTGACCGGGGCAAAGTTTATCATACCACTTCTCAGCAAATTCCGAATGGAAAACATCTCTGGGCATGCCCAGAATGACGCTTCCAAGGCCCATGGAATGGGCGGCAAGCGCGAGATTCTCGCAGGCGATGCCGCAGTCAACGAGGGTGAAATTGCCGGGGATTGTAGCAAAGATGAACACAACCAGCGGCGCGCCGTAGCGCACATCGTAGGAAGGGTCCTTCACGCGTTCACCGGCGCCCTCGCGGCGGGCAAGCGCAGCCTGACAGTCGCGCGTGAATTCGCTCAGCACTTGCTTGTCTGTAACAAAGGCGAAGTGATACGGCTGGAGATTGCGGGCGCTGGGGGATTCAACGGCAGCGGTTTTCAGAATATTGAGTTCCTCCTGAGTAAGACGCTCGTTTGTATAGGCGCGGATGGATCTGCGGAATTTGATCGCGGACAGAACTTCGTTCATGATTATCCCTCCTTTGGTAATAAGTATACCAGTCCAAAAGGCATCTGTAAAGATTTTTATTGCGGAATCGTTTGGCCTCTGGTATACTTATCCGGGTATCAGGAGGTAGAAAAATATGCAGATTATCGTGTGCAATGCGGGCAGTACGTCCCTTAAATTCAAGGTATATGTTTACCCCGAGAAGACCGTTCTCGCTGTTGGCAAAGTGGAACGCGTGGGGGATGCAAACGGCTCAATGTATTCCTTCAAGGATATAAACGGGAATGAAAAATTCGACGGGCATGCTTTAGCGCGCAACTATAAGGAAGGCATTGAACTGTTCTTAAACGATATCGGCGGGGCGGACAAGGCGGATATCGTTGCGTTCAAGGCGGTTCTGGCGCAGGATTTCCCGGGCGTTCACGAGATTGATGAAAACGTGATCGCGTCCATGAAGAGAGGTCTTTCGATTGCGCCGGTTCATAATTCCGCATATCTGGGCGCGATTGAAGCGTTTCAGCTTGCCGCGCCGAAAGCGAGACTCATTGCATCGTTTGAAACGGCGTTTCACAGAACCATTCCTGAAAAACGCTATATTTACGGCGTTCCTTATGAATGGTATGAAAAGTACGGCGTTCGCAAGATGGGTTATCACGGTGCGTCGCACAGCTATGTGGCCGGTCAGCTGAAAGACTTTAAAAAGGTCATTTCCTGCCATCTGGGCGGCAGCAGCTCTCTGTGTGCGATAGAAGACGGAAAGAGCGTGAACAATACCTTTGGTCTTTCCCTGCAGGTAGGCGTTACGAATGTCAGCCGAAACGGCGACATTGATCCTTTCATCATGCCGTATCTTCTGAAAGAAGGTATGTCTTATGAGGAGATCCTCAAGGGCTTTGAAAAGACAGGAGGATTAAAGGGCGTATCGGGCTTAAGCGGCGACATGCGTGATCTCAGAAAAGCAGCCGCCGAAGGCAATAAACGCGCAAAACTGGCCATTGACATTTTCGTTGAAGGTGTTCGGAATTACATCGGTGCATACGCCATTCAGCTGGGCGGCGTGGACGCGATTGCGTTTACTGCGGGCATCGGCGAAAATGACGCGGAAACGAGAAAGGAAATTCTCTCCGGTCTTTCGTTTATGGGGATCGAAATGGACGAGGAGAAAAACCGCGCAAATGCGCCTGAGATCAGCGCGGAAAATTCAAGGGTGAAGATTTTTGTCATCAAAGCGGATGAAGAAAGTGTTGTTGCGGACAACGCGTACAAGCTGGTTATAGACGAAATCTGAAATAAAAAATCGGAAGGAACATGTTTTCTTTCCGATTTTTTATAGACTAATGGAAGCAATATGCCGAGAAACAGTCTTATTTGCTTAAATGCGACTTAAATATGACTCGACTGTTAAATACTTGACAAGAAAAACTTGCGAGAGTATAATGTTCACATTCTTTTTTTCGAGGTGTTGAATTGTGGATATCTTTACCAAATGCTATGAATATACATTGGCGGACGATTTCAAAAAGGCAGGCATTTATCCGTATTTCCATGCGCTTCAGTCTAGGCAGGACAAAGAGGTTATCATGGAAGGCGGCCGAAAAATTATGCTTGGCAGCAACAATTATCTGGGCCTGACCACGCGCCCGGAAATCATTGAGGCGGGCATAAAGGCGTTTGAGCAGTATGGTTCCGGCTGCTCGGGCTCAAGATTTTTGAACGGAACCCTTGAGATGCATCTGGAGCTTGAAAAGGAGCTGGCTGAATTTCTGAGAAAGGATGGAATCGTTACCTTCTCAACAGGCTTCCAGTCCAATCTGGGCATCATTTCGGCGCTCGTCGGTCACGGCGATTATGTGATCTGCGATCAGGAAAACCATGCTTCGATCTACGACGGCTGCCGCTTAAGCTATGGCAGAATGCTGACCTATCCCCATGCGGACATGCAGGGACTTGAAATGCAACTGGCCAAAATCCCGGACAAGGCAGGAAAGCTGATCGTGACCGACGGCGTATTTTCCATGGGCGGTGATATTGCCAACCTTCCCGAGATCTGCAGACTTGCAAAGAAATACGGCGCGCGCGTGATGGTGGACGATGCCCATGGCCTTGGTGTATTGGGTGAAGGCGGACGCGGAACCGCCAGCTATTTCGGCCTTGAGGACGAAGTGGATATTTATATGGGAACGTTTTCCAAATCACTTGCTTCCCTGGGCGGATATATGGCAGCTTCCAAAGAGGTTGTCAATTATGTAATGCATTCCTCACGCCCGTATATCTTCTGCGCGGCAATTCCGCCGGCGAACTGCGCGGTAGCGCTTCAGGCGCTTAGAATCATCAAAAAGGAGCCGGAGCTGGTTCAGAGGCTGTCCGACTTAAGCGCCTATGCCCGCGCAGGCTTCAGGAAAAAGGAAATCCCGATCATCGAAAGCAAAACGCCGATTATTCCCGTATATACCTATGAAGTAGAAAACACGCTCAGAAAAGCAAAAGAGCTGTTTGAAGGGGGCGTGTATGTCAATCCTGTTTTGCCCCCGGCGACACAGCCCGGAAACTGCCTCCTGCGCACAAGCTATATGGCAAGCCTGACGACAGATCTGATTGACGAAGCGCTTGATATTATGGAGAAGGTTTTGAAAGCATGATGAAAACGGCAATCGTAACCGGCGCGGGCAGCGGTATCGGTTATTATGCGGCGAAAACGCTGTTTGAAAATGGCTGGAAGGTATATGATTTTTCAAGAACCAACCGCTGCTTTGAGGGTGTAAACCATATCGCATGCGATGTAGCAAAGGAAGAGGACGTTTTAAACGCCGTTAGATCGGTGATTGAAAAGGAAGGGCAGATCGACCTTCTGATCAACAACGCGGGCTTTGGCATATCGGGCGCTGTGGAGTTTACCGATCCTGAGGATTCGCACCGCCTTATGGAGGTCAACCTGTTCGGCGCGGATCGACTCACGCGCGCGTGTGTCGGACACATGCGAAAGAGAGGGCAGGGGAGGATTGTTTTCATCAGCTCGGTGGCTGCGGTGTTTCCGATTCCCTTCCAGGCATGGTATTCGGTTTCGAAGGCTGCGGTGAACGCCTATGCATCGACGCTTCGAAACGAGGTTGCGCCGTTTGGCATAACAGTTACCGCCGTGATGCCGGGAGACACGAAGACCGGCTTTACCGGATCAAGGATAAAAACGCATCAGGGCGATGAATGCTATGGCGGAAAAATCGAGAGGTCTGTTTCAAAAATGGAAAAGGACGAAAAAAACGGGATGAGCGCCGAAAAGGCAGGCGCATGGATCGCCCGTGTCGGGATGAAAAAAAGAGTCAGGCCCCTGTACACCATCGGCTTTGGCTATCGGGCGCTGGTTTTCCTTAAGCGGATTTTGCCGGAGAGCCTGATCGGGTTTTTGATTCGCATGCTGTATGCCAAATAAAGAAGCATACAAAATAACGCATATCGCAAATCAATGTGAAAGGATCACAGGGATTTACGATATGCGTTTTTTGAATTTTTTCGGTCAGTTGTTTTTACGGATCAGATCACGCCATTTGTCGACGAACTTTATTACAGACATGTAGCTTGCTTTCTTTGCGTCAAAGGGATTGGACGCGTTTCGTTTTTTGAAAAGCTCCATCATCCGTTTGTCTTCCTCTGTAAGAACAAGGGGAATTTCAAGATCGGCAATCAGCATGAGATACATTTTTTCTGAAGTATATCTGCCGCACAGGGTTTTGAGGGAAATGGTGAAGCTTCCCGTGATGTCGGTTGGAAGAACAAATGCGATATCGCCGGCTTTGAAGGAGCGATCCTCTCTGGCGCATCCCTCGAATTTTCCGCTTGCAAGCGTTTTCCCGTCTTCTGCGGCGACTGTGTATTCAATGACGTAATCGGCGTCCGGTTTATCGTTAATCAGCCAGACTTCCGATTCGAAAGATTCGCCTGCGGTATAGAAAAGCTTTTTGTATTTAAGGCTTGCAAGAACGCTTTCGTATGCTTCCTTCACGGCATAATAGCCCAGTTTTTTGCCGCCGTAGTACTCGAGCACGTTTGAGCACTGTACATTTGGCCACGGCTCGTTGAACTGCCAGGTCATCTGACCTGCGTTTCTCCACTGCCTGCGGCGGTTGGATTCGAGAGAATAGCGAAGACTTTCCGCCTGTACAAACTGGTTGACCTTTATGTAGTCGGAAAGAGGAATCATTTTCAGATCTCCGAACATCGTGCGCTCGCGCATGCTGTAGGAGTCCCAGCCGCCCGAGTGATGCGCCCAAGCGCGGTTTTCCTGGATGGTTGAAAGTTTTCGGTCTTCCTCCTTAAAGATCTTTTCGATCTGATCCATGCTGCTAATGCCGCCGCAGCCGAATTCCCCGTGAATGATGGAGTCGGAAGCATCGTAGTATTCGTAATGTCTGTATGGACCCATATAGCCCCAAGGGCCGTGCACGTCGTGATTGTTTCCGGTATCGCCCATTTTATATAGCGCGTTCGGGCCGGAAGCCGAGGAAGGAAGCATCTGAATATCGGGCGCATATGCTTCGACGATTTCCTTAAGCATCAGAAGGGTCGGATCTTCAAACGTTGCCGGATGTCCCTCGTGGTCTTCGCGTCCCAGATACCGCCAGTCGGTCAGCTCGTTTCCGCCGTCCATGAAGATGAGGGAAACATGGTTTCGAAGCCGTTTCACATTTTCTATGGCTGCGGTTTTTAGGAGTGAAAGAAATTCAGGATTTCTTGACGGCACATCGTCGCATCCGGAGGAGGACATGGTAAACTCCTGAAGGATCATAAGGCCGTATTTATCTGCCGCGCGATAGTATGCTTCGCTTTCGATATGGCCGCCGCCCCAGATTCTGAGGTAATTGACGTTTGCGTCCTTTACGGCCTTAAGCTTATTTTCGATTTCCGCTTCATCGGTCAGATGCATGCAATCGAGGGGAACCATATTGGTGCCCTTTAAATAAATGCGCTTTCCGTTTATGACCACAAGGTATTTGAGCGCATCCTCCCGGCCGTCAGCATGGATGTATTCAAGCGTGCGAAAGCCGACTTTACGGGTAACTGAATCGTCTGTTTTTCCGTTTATACAGACGGTTATGGATGCGTCTGAAAGCGCCTGTTTGCCATAGCCGTTCGGCCACCAAAGAAGCGGCTGTACATCAGAAAGACTGATTTCATACGAAATTTCGTTGATCCCCTTTGTAAGGTACACGTCCTTTTTACAGCGGAAGGGAACTGTGCCGCTTTCTGTGTTTGCGTCAATGGCAAAATTGAACGTTGCAGATGCGTCTGAAAACGCTTCCGCTTCTGCATGGAATGCTACCTTCCAGCGGCTGTTTTCCAATATAGGGCGAATGAAGCTGTGCTTTATGCGGACAGCCTTGTAAGAAGTGATGGTCACGGGCTCATACAGGCCAAGATCCATAAGGCGTACGGCAAAATCCCATTTATAGTTGAAGCGCGCCTTGAGATACCGCGTTTTTGAGGTATATCCCGGCTGCGGATCACAAATGGGCGCATGTTCAATAACGCACACGAGCGTGTTTTCGCCTGCTTCTACATAATCATTGATGATGCTTTCAAAGGGAATGTACATGCCCTCATGCCCGCCGACTTTTTTGCCGTTTATGTAAATCTGCGCGGAATAATCAATGCCGCCGAAACGAAGAAACAGCGTGTTTTGAAGCTGCGCTTTCGTAACTGTAAAAGCAGCCCTGTATGTCCACCAGCGGCCGGCGACCCATTCTGCATGAAGAGAATTTAAATCGAAATAGGGATCTTCAATATAGCCGGCCTTTATGAGATCGCGGTAGATGCTTCCGGGAACGGAGGCGTCGATCCACGGAACCAGATTGGTTGCAGGGTTTATCAGAAGGCCTTCCTTGATATACGATGAAAAATCTGCCTGATAGGGAAGGGACGCCATTACTTTCCATTGGCCGATGTGAATGTTTTCCATATTCATTCCTTCTCATATTGTTATTGCGCGTTTGACGGGTTCTGTTTGTTTTATTATAAACGATTAAGCGGTAAATGTACATGGCTAATTTTATACTGTGCATAAAGCTCGTTCAGGGAAGGAAAGACTTCATTTTTGTGGTATGTATTGATCAAGGGAATCATGTAATTTACAGCTATCTATGAAAAACTTTTACTTGTAATGGTTGACGTGCCTAGTAAAGCATGCTATAATTTTTTTATGCTTTGCATTCATGTAGCTTTTTTCAGACGGTGCAATTTCATTTTCCGAGAACTGCAAAAAAGCAAACTGAAGGTGAAGAAGAATAAAATGGAGGGAAATATCATGAACAAAAACCTGAAGTCTGTTCTCGCGGTTGTTCTGTGCCTTATGCTTAGCATGAGCATGTTCACCGTGTCTGCTGAGCAGGTTGCTGTTAAGCAGGCGGAGTACAACACCACCACTTCCGTTATGCCCAGCAACTGGAACGAGTTCACCTACGCGGACAACAATGACACTCAGATCATGAGCTACATCGGTTCTTCCTTCTTCGAGTATGATTATAAGTTCGAAGATGACAAGAAATTCAACGATGACGGCTCCATCAACAAGGACGGCATCGTTCCCGGTGCCTACACCACCAACTACTCTGCTGCCACCAAGCTGGAAG
>JAEDIV010000098.1 GCA_016296675.1 Clostridia bacterium | reverse complement strand
CATACCTCTCCCGGAGGTTTGTTGATGATCTGAAACGGCATGACCGAAGCCATGCCGTTTTTTGCAAAAACACGATATTACTTTTTTACGACCCCCGACCATTACAACGCGGCGTCTTTTTTATCTTTTAAAGATCCATTTCTGGATAATACAAAATCGGCGTATCACCGATATATCCTGCAGCATTGGCCAGCGGCATCGCGCCGGGCACATTTTTCCACACATCCATCTGCATTTCCTTAACGCCGATGGATTTGAAATACAGCCTTGCATCGTCCATCAGATAGCTCGCTACGCCTCTTCTCTGCCAGCGCCTGGCTGTCTGAATCATTCCGATAACGCCCTTGCCATTTTCCGTCCAGACAAGCAGCTCGCCGCACAAATCTTCCGTGGATACCATCAGTATGCGCGCAAAATCCGGCTGCGCAATAATTTCATTCAGCCATTCATCGTCATTGTTGAGATCATAGCAGGCGTTGTATCTTTCAAGAAAGAATTTGCGCTCCATGGGATCGTTCAGAAAATCGCGTACGATCGTGCAGCCGGGTTGAAGAAGATGATAGTTTTCCTCCCCCGTCACGGTTCTGCGCATGCGGATCACGCCGTCTGTCATCTGAAATCCCAGCGCCTCAAGCACATGCAGGCTCTCCTCGTCGTCCACTTCCACCTCGGCATAGGCGCGGGCAGGCGTGTTTTTTCTGAAATGCAGCATGCGGATGCGCGCAACCGCAGCGCCGTACAAAGCCGCAAGCGACATGGGATCGCCCTCGGTGCGGATGACATACTGCGTGGGGCAATCGGGAAAGAGCATTTCCAGATTGCGCTTCATCACCGTGCACACGCCGAGCATCTTGTTTTTGTCGGTGCGCGCAACAAACGTGTCCTCGGGCGATACGCCCTTATAAATGTTTTCGTGCGTAAGAATCATGCATTTACCCTCGTAAGTGATTTACTTTATTCTATCACATTCGCGGAAAAATGCAACACATCCAAAAAATTTGACATGCTAAGCATCCGGGCAATGAATACAATCCCCTTGGCGATGCTTTTCAGCATACTTTTCGACATGAGAACCTCTCCATTTCGTTTCTTTCTGTCTTTATGATATACGATTGTGCTTTTATCTTTTTCATTTCGTTTCCGGCCCAATTTCAATTGACGCATACCTGTATTCACAGTATAATGATAAAAAATGAAGAACGGAGAAATGCAGCTATGGCCTTTCAGCCCACATTCGAATCCCTTTACACCATGCAGGTTCCCGAGTGGTTTCAAAATGCGAAATTCGGCATCTGGTCGCATTGGGGGCCGCAGAGCGTGCCCATGTGCGGCGACTGGTATGCGCGCAATATGTATATCCAGGATACGCCCCAGTATCTGTACCATGTGCGCCACTACGGCCATCCGTCAAAATTCGGCTATAAAGACATCTGCAGGCTCTGGAAAGCCGAGAATTTTGATCCGGACAAACTGATGGCGCTGTACTATAAGGCAGGCGCAAGATATTTTGTGGCGCAGGCCATGCATCATGATCACTTTTTCAATTTTCCCTCCAAATACAACCGCATGAACGCAAAAGAAGTCGGCCCGATGAAGGACATCTGCGGCATGTGGCGCGACGCAGCCAGGAAATACGGCATGCCCTTCGGCCTTACAGAGCACCTGTCCGCTTCTTTCAGCTGGTGGCGCGTCAACAAAATGGCGGACAATCACGGCCCGTACAAGGGCATTCCTTACGACGGAAACGATCCTGAGTGGCGCGATTTCTATTTTGACAACTATGAGCACGTCGACGGCACAACCGATGCCAGCCCCTGGTTTACCCAAAACAAAGCCTTTCATGCCTACTGGGTCAAGGTCATGAAAGAACTGATTGACCTGTATACCCCCGATCTTCTCTACACCGACGGCTCTCTTCCCTTTGGCGAGCATTGGCTGGGCATGGCTGATGGGGCAAAGCCGAAGGATGCGGATTATGCCTGCGGCCTTGAAATCGCCGCCTATCTTTACAACAAATCCATCGAAAAATACGGCAAAAACAGAGCTGTTTACACCCAGAAAGACCGCCGGCGCGAAATTTATTCCGTCGGCATCATGGACGTTGAAAAAAGCCAGCTGCCCGGCATCGCCGACCGTCCGTGGCAGACCGACACCTGCATCGGCAACTGGTTCTACGACGCGAAAGCGCCTTTCAAGCGCCCGGAGCAGATCATCGAGATGCTGGTGGACATCATCTCCAAAAACGGCACGATGCTTCTGAATATCCTTCAGCGTCCAGACGGCACGATCGACGATGAAGCCGTGTTCATACTGGAAGAACTCGGAAAATGGTTTGATATCTGTGCAGAAGCCGTTTACGACACGCGCCCTTACACCGTGGAAGGCGAAGGCGATACGAAGGTTGAAATCAACGGCTTTGTCGAAAGCAAAACCCACTGGAACACATCCGACATCCGCTTCACCCGAAAAGAAAACGCTGTTTTCGCTTTCCTGATGGCGTCCAGGGGCGGCATGACCGCCGTGATCAGAAGCCTTAAGGACGAAACCATCAAAGATATTGAACTGCTCGGCTTCGGCAAAGTCGAATGGATGAAATCCTTCGGCGTCGTCACAGTAAAGCTTCCGGACACACTGCCCACCGAATATGTAAATGTGCTCAAGATTACAACAGCATAATCAAGACCACCGGCTTAGCCGGTGGTCTTGATTTATCCTTCCCTTTTCAGGTATTCTCCGATCAGGAATTTCTCAATTTCCGCAAGCTCCCATCCGACAGGCCTTGAATCGTCCTTAAAGAGCATGCGCACAGGCTTGTTTTCATCAAGCCTCGGCCAGTAAGGCAGCTCTATTCCCTGACTGTCGAGTCCATTGGGGTCGCCGGTTTTTATGAAATTCACCCAGTAATCGCACATGTTTCTGGCAAGATCATAATGCTTGCCCGTGAAAGGACGCCAGCATTTGGCGAGGGTTTCAAAGAAGAACCAGAGATCAACCGAATGGAACGTGCCGGGATTGTCCCAGCCGGGAATGTCCTCATCAAAATTATAGGCATAAAACGGCTGATCGATGCCGTTTTTCTGATTGTTCACGCTTGCTGCGCGAATGGCAAAGTCGATGGCATGGATATTGCCTTCTTTAAAGATGCTCTCCTCGGTCGCAGGACGGGTGAAATGCGAAAGGAATTCTTCTTTCCTGTCCGCAAATACGTCCTCAGCCAGCTTCACAAGCGCTTCATCCGTTTTGCAGTCGGGCGCAGCCATGAACTCGGTCGAAGTCTGTCCAAGAAGTACAGGACAGATCACGCGATCAGGATGCAGATACCACTCGGCGCTCGGATATACGCTGAACACGCCGTCCACCGCCTCGCCCCAGCAGCCCCACGGCCACTCAAGCGATTTGTTCTCGATCGTGCGCGCGTCAAGCGCACGCGCTTCCTCAAGCGTCTTTACGCCCAGCGCCTCAAAGAACCGAACGCCCTGCTGTTCGGATTCTTCCATCGACCGCGGAAACAGGCCGAACCGGTCGCCGTAAGGACGGGCAAAGGTGCCGGACTGGATGATCGCTCTTTGGAAAAGGCCCTTATTGTCAGGGTTTGTCATCTGCGCACAGACGCTCATACCGCCGGCAGACTGACCGCCGATGGTGATGTTATTCGGATCGCCGCCGAAGGCAGCAATGTTTCTTTTCACCCACCGGGTCGCCGCCTGCTGGTCAAGGAAGCCGAAGTTTGCGGGCGCGTCGGGCTGCGCTTTGGTGATCTCGGGATGGCACAGAAAACCGAACGCGTTCAAACGGTATCCGACAGTTACCACAACAACGCCGCGGCGGGCAATGCGTTCGCCGTCAAACTCCATCTCTGTGGTGTTTCCAACCTGCAGTCCGCCGCCGAAATACCAGACGTATACGGGCATATTCTTTCTTCCGTCGGCGGGCGCCCAGACGTTTAAATACAGGCAGTCCTCGCTCATGGGAAGCGTCGCGTCCACAGCCCACTCGCGGGCATAGATGTCCTTCATCGGGTCGCCCGCGCAGTTGGCCTGCATGGCGATCGGCCCGAAATCGGCGCAGAACAGCTCGCCCTCCCAATCGGGACAGGGCTGCGGCGCGCGCCAGCGGTTCTTTCCAATGGGCTTGTCGGCAAAGGGAATGCCCTTGTAGCTTGTGATCCTGGGATCGGCGGCGGGCAGGCCGCGTACCCAGCCGTTTTCAGTCTGAACGCGACGGATCATTGGATAAACGCCTCCTCCTGGTAATGGAAAATCCTGTTACCTTTATTATAGTCAGCATATTTCCCGCGCGCAAGGGCAGAATCGGCCTTTGAAACAGACAAATATATCAAAAAAAGCGCCGCTTTGGGCGGCGTTTTTTCTTTCTATTTCATGTATTCATTTATCACGCGTGTTTTCATAACCACCGATGTAAGCGCAGTTCCAACGACCAGCCCGAACACGGCCTGAAGAAGGTTTCCAATCACATCAGCAAGGGCGATACCGATTCCAAAGAAAACAGTCTCAAAAAGGAAATAGCCAAGCACCATGACGCTTTCGCAGACTGCATAGACAAAACCGATCTTGATTATCAGACTTTTTCCCGTTTTCAGCGATCTTGAGAGCAGGCAGGCGCACACAGCCATGAGCCCTTTGATGACAAAGGTTGCCGGCGCGTACACGGAATAGCCCAAATACAAATCCGCCATCGCGCTTCCAACCCCGCCTGCAGCCAGACCCGCCCACGAACCCAGCATCATGCCGGACAAAACGACAAACGCATCGCCCGCGTTCGCGTAGCCGTGCCCGAGCGGAACGGGAACAAAGGCAGTCAGAACAAAGATAACCGCGGCAAACAGACCGGACAACACGATTTTAAGAATTTTATCATGCAAACTCTTGTTCATAGGCAGTGACCCTTTCAAAAAAAATACAGGAAGTATTATACTCCCTGTAAAAAGAAGAAAATAGCGGGATTTCGTAAAAAATCACGGTTTTTCTTCGCTGGAGTCGTCCTCCCCGGCTTCTTCCGCTTCTTCCTCCGCTTTTCTGACTTTCTCTTCCCTCTCCAGCTGCTTCTGATAGATGTAGATCATGATGGAAGGAATCAGCGCCGCAGCCCAGAGAACGGTGCCGACGCCGGGATGCAGGAAAAACGCAACGAGGCCGGCAAAATAGAGAATCGTAAGAACGAGAAATACGTATGTTTTTACCTTCCTTGATGCGACCAGCTTTCTGTAAAGTTCCATATGGATATCTCCTTTTTCATAGTATTCGTATTGATTGACAGAGGTATTTGTTCTCCCGATTCATGAAACGCTTCGTATGCGGGACGGGAGACCCATCCCCTACATTTGAATCGATACTCTTCGTTTCCCTTGCAGGGGAGGCGTTTCGCCTCCCGCGGCAACGATTTGTGCGATCAAGAGAACGAGCATGCGGGACGGGAGACCCGTCCCCTACAATTGAAACGATACTCTTCGTTTCCCTTGTAGGGGAGGCGTTTCGCCTCCCGCGGCAACGATTTGTGCGATCAAAAGAAAGAGCCTTTACATTCTCTCCTCCGGCATCAGTTCCCTAGTCATGTGGATCAGAACGTTCTTTTCTTCAAGCGCCCTCTGAAGGCCGGAAATATCGACATCCTGGATTGCCCGTCCTTCGTCAATGGCGCGGCTTGCGGCAATGCCAGCCGCCTGTCCGGTCAGAATAGCCGGGGGAATGACGCGCAGAACGTCCCACGCATACCCTTCTGCGCTGGCGGCGCGACCGACAGCCAGAAGATTTTTGTATGTTTCTGTGATCAGGCAGCGAAGGGGGACTTCATAGAGATAATCGCGCCGATCAAAATCATTGATCAGGCAGACGGAATCGTCAAAATGCCTGTACGCGTCGTCTGCTTTCAACGTGTACATACCCTTTATGTGGCGCGTGGTTCTGAACTGCGGCATGGTGGGCAGAACCGCCACGTCCCTTGAATCGGGATCCTGACCGCGCAGGGAATTTAAAAGCTCCATCTGGTTTTTCACAACATACTCCGTAACCTCTTCGCCCGTGGTTCCGGCGTACTTTTTCATACCTTCGGGATGGAATTTTCCATACAGCGTGGCTTTTCCGCCGTTGATCCAATTGTAGATATGCCCGATGGATTTTTCCTTCACGGCCTTTTCGCAGCTTTCAAGCGTCGCCTCATAGGCAATATAGGTGTAGAAATTTTCGCCGTCCACAAACGGCGCGCCGGCATATTTGCAAAGATCCGCATCGCCCGTGGCGTCGATGAACATCTTTGCTTCATACCATTCGTCGCCGGTTTTATTGGTCACGCGCACGCGGCGGACAACGCCGTTTTCCGTAACGGCTTCCGTGACCACACTGTCATAAAGCAGCATAACCCCCTCGCCTATGACGGCTTCCGTGAGCGCAAGGGCGAACATATTGGGCGAATAGCGGCAGACATTTCGGACGGTGGTGGCTTTCTCCGGCTCGCCGTCTTTCCATTCGTCCGGAACAAACGACCAGCCGTACTTTTTCGAAAGCTCCACAAATTCAAGACACATACCCTTTACGATGTTCTTTCCGCGGCCGTTGCACATCGGCACAAAGAAATTGATGAGCCCGATCGTTCCAAGGCCACCCAGAAGCAGCGTTTTTTCAATCAGAAGCACACTTTTTCCTTCTCTTGCCGCTGAGATTGCTGCAGCGCATCCGGCAACGCCGCCGCCCGCCACAATCACATCATAATCGTATCTCATACATTCTCCCCCTTGTCAAAAGGATCCAGAAAGCGAAGTGACTTTAGTTCAAATTTCTCAAACTCCATTACCGCAAGATACGGAGTAACGGGCAGCATATTCATAAGAAAATCAAGCCCGATCCGATCGTCAAAACTTTTCAAGGCCGCCGTCATCGCAAGCGCATGCGTGCCGATAAAGACGGTCTCGCCGGAAAAGCGGGACAAAAGATGCATAATGAATTCATTTGTACGCTTTTTAAGCGCCTTTAAGGATTCCGCGCCGCCGTATACATTGGATTCGTTTTCAAACATCTCCTGCATACGGCTTTCAAAATGCTCGTTCGCAAACGGGCGTCCGCCCATCCATTCGCGCATGCGGCTGTCAGTCTGAAGCTCAATATTGCGCGCTTTGCAAACAGGCATGACCGTCTGACAGGCGCGAAGATACGGACTTGAAAAGATGCGTGAAACAGGCGTATCTTTCAGAACTTCCGCCAGTCTTTCTGCGTCCCTCATGCCTTTTTCGGTCAAAGGCCGCGTTTTTGCGTCCGTCACCGAATGATCAGATTCGCAGTGGCGGATCAGATAAATCGTCGTTTTCATTTATGCTTTTCCCATTCTGAGCATTTCACTGACCAGTGCGATCAGTTGGCTGACCGTGGGTTTGCCGCGCGTTTCGTCAATGGAATTTCCAAACAGCCTGTACTGATTTTCGATATCGCCGGATAAAAACGTCTTGTCGATCAGGCGGCGCATGGGATCCTGAAAGGCGGTTTCCTTCTTTGAAAAGGCGCGGGCGAGCGCGGGATACACGCTTCTTTTAAGGTTCCTTACAACGCTTCTGTCATTGAACGAGAGCGCGCAGGCATAGGCGATGTATTCTCTGGCAGGGTGCTCGGGAAAGCCCATGCGCTTTAGAATTTCCCGCGCCTTTTGAACATCTTTGTCCTTCACCCGAACAGGATAGATTTCATCCATCGCTTTGATTGCATCCTCAATTCGGCAGGGAAGTTTTACGGTCGGTACATATGCCGAAAGCATGACATCGCCCGCGTTTTCCGGCGCGAAAAACAGGACGGCCGGGCGCTTATAAAGCGGAAGATCGAAAATATCCTTATCCTCGCTCTTAACAGGCAGCAAAGGAAGAACGACGCTCATGAACACAAAATCGCACTCATCCTGCGTAAGAAAAGCGGCCGCTTCTTCAAAGCTCTTTGTCTTTCCTGCGCATACAAGCGCCATTTCATCCGCCAGCTTTGAAGATAACAAAAGCCCCTTCTCATCGGGAAAGGCAAGAAGAACGCGCTTGCCTATGAATGTATTTTCCACGTTTCCATCCGCCTTTCTTTATTATGGCTGTATTATATCAAATCCGCGTGCCGCCTGCAAGCAGAAGCACAAATCCGGATCGAAATGTTAAAAAATTGAGATGTATTGACATTTCGCACGCTGTGTGCTTTAATAGGGTAAACCGATGAGGAAGAAAAGTAACTGCATGCTTACGCATCAAAGCGATCTGCGGACGGTGAAAGCGCAGAATGACAGGCGGCGGCGAATGGTCTTTTGAGGGCGAATTGAAAGGCGGATATGCCGAGTATATGAGCCGGAGCTGATCCTCCGTTAACATAGATCGCCGTATGATGGTACGGATGGAGAGGGCGCTTAAAATTGCGTCAAGCCGGGTGGCACCGCAGGAGAAGAACAATTTCCCCTGTCCCAGCAAAAAAGATACTGGGACAGGGGTTTTTCTGTCCCTGAGGACAGCGAAAGGAGATATACACTTATGTCTAAAGAAATCCCGTACAAGATTTATCTCGAAGAAAGCGAAATGCCGAAATATTGGTACAACGTGCGTGCGGATATGAAAGTGAAACCCGCGCCGCTTCTGAACCCGGAAACCTTGAAGCCCATGACGAAAGAAGAGCTTTCTGAAGTATTCTGCGAAGAGCTCGTCAATCAGGAACTGGACAACAACACCCGCGAATACCCGATCCCCCAGGAGATTCTGGACTTTTACAAGATGTATCGTCCCTCTCCCCTGGTCCGCGCCTACTGTCTTGAAAAGAAGCTGGGCACGCCCGCCAAGATCTACTATAAATTCGAAGGCAACAACACAAGCGGCAGCCACAAACTGAATTCCGCAATCGCGCAGGCCTATTATGCCAAGAAGCAGGGCCTTAAGGGCGTAACCACTGAAACCGGCGCCGGCCAGTGGGGCACCGCGCTTTCCATGGCGTGCTCTTATTTTGACCTTGACTGCAATGTCTACATGGTCAAGGTTTCCTATGAGCAGAAGCCTTTCCGCCGCGAAGTCATGCGTACCTACGGCGCATCCGTCACGCCCTCTCCCTCCATGACCACAAACGTCGGACGCAGAATCAATGAGGAATTCCCGGGAACCGGCGGAAGCCTCGGCTGCGCCATCTCCGAAGCCGTTGAAAGCGCCACGAGCAAGGAAGGCTACCGCTACGTGCTCGGAAGCGTACTGAATCAGGTGCTTCTCCATCAGTCCGTCATCGGCATGGAATGCAAAATCGCGATGGACAAATACGGCATCAAGCCCGACATCATCATCGGCTGCGCCGGCGGCGGAAGTAACCTCGGCGGCCTCATTTCTCCCTTCATGGGCGAAAAGCTGCGCGGCGAAAAGGACTATCAGTTCATCGCCGTTGAGCCCGCTTCCTGCCCCAGCCTCACTCGCGGAAAGTACGCCTACGACTTCTGCGACACCGGAAAGGTTTGCCCGCTTAGCAAGATGTATACCCTCGGAAGCGGCTTCATTCCTTCCCCCAGCCATGCAGGCGGCCTTCGCTATCACGGCATGAGCAGCATCTTGTCCGAGCTTTACGATCAGGGCCTTATGGAAGCAAGATCCGTTGAGCAGACCAGCGTCTTCAAAGCCGCGCAGGAATTTGCGCGCGTTGAAGGCATCCTGCCCGCTCCCGAAAGCAGCCATGCAATCAAGGTCGCCATCGACGAAGCCTTAAAGTGCAAGGAAACCGGCGAAGAAAAGACCATCCTTTTCGGTCTCACCGGCACCGGCTATTTCGACCTGTACGCCTACGCCAAATACAACGACGGCGAGATGGACGACTATATCCCGACCGAAGAAGACCTTGCCAGAGGCTTTGCCTCCCTTCCGGATCTGAAACTGTAATACAAAAGGCGCTGTCTCAAAATACATTCAAACTCCGTTAATCGCGTATCTCCATGAAATGATCAAAGATTACGGGACGGGAAACCCGTCCCCTACAGGAAGAAAACAGCTTCTTCGTTATGTAGG
>JAEDIV010000097.1 GCA_016296675.1 Clostridia bacterium | reverse complement strand
TCCCCTTTCCGATCCCCGCCCGGAAATCCCGAAGGATTTCAGGGGATCGGCCCTTTCCATCAAAAAAGGTACTTTTTTGATGGCTTGAAAAACGCCTTGAAAAAGGCGTTTTTGTTGCTCACGCATACGCTTAAACAAGCGTATTTCCTTCCCATTCCTTGGCGGGAGTGACATGTAAAAGCTTGGCAATGGTCGGGGCTATGTCTTTGATGGATACGTTATCGATTTCCTTGTCTTTTTCAAATGCCGGTCCTGCCATATAAACGGGGATTGTCATATCTTCGGGCATGCTCGTTCCATGGCTTCTGTCGTGTCCGCCGTGATCCGCAAGGACAATCAGCGTATAGTTTTGAGGAAGGCTTTCATATATTCTTTCTATGCAGGCAAAGGCTTTGTTTACGCACGCAAGATATGTATCGGTCATCCAGCCGACCGAGTGTCCGCCGACTTCATCGGTTTCGCCAAGGTAGATAAAGGTGAAATCCGGATCTTCCTTCTTTATATAGTCGATGGCGGCCAGGGTGATTTTGGTATCGGTGTCTTCCTGCTTGTGCTGATTGATGCAGGCGTAGGTGTGCAGATGATCGGGCCTTGAAAGATCGCGAAGCTCTTCCCAGGTATTGAAAAAAGCGCACTTTTTTTCAAATTTATCGAGCCTGTCGATCAGTCCTTCGATCGGGCGAACCTGGGGAACATAAGTGTTTGTGGTCACGCCGTGACGGTCGGGATCGACGGAATGGAAAAGCGACATATGGCAGGGCAGGGTTACAGAGGGCATGACGGTTTTGGCGGTCATTGACCAGGTCGAAAGGGACTTAAGCGCATTGGCAAACGGATGTCCGCATGCGCATGCGCCGTCCGGACGCATACCGTCTACGAGCACGAGAACGACCTTGTTTTCCATGAAATGTACCTCCCGCATAGTTTATTTTTTATCTTTACCCAGCATGAACGGCGCAAATTTTTCAATGATTCGGCCGGCGCACAGGCATAAAGCACAGCTGAGGACCGCAATTATACCGGAAGCGAGGGTGTGCACAGCACCGGTTTTTGTAAACACAGACGAGAGAAGGATTTGGAAAAGCACGACGGGGAATTTATGCATAAGTAAAATGGGCATTGTGTTCTGACCAAGATAAATGAGCGGTGACAGGGATATGCGCTGAAAAAGCATGAATATGCCAAGTACAGATAAAAACGCAGCCAAATAGAACACTGTGATTTTTCCGTAGGAGGAAAGAAAATAATTCACCTGAGTGTTGAACCGCAGTGCGGCGAGCGCGCCCAAAACAAGAAGCAAAATGCATATCGCCCATTTTTTCAGGTTGTTTGCGCAAAAATCGACGTTCATATGGCGGATACATGCGCCCAGAAGGAAAAACGGCATAAGAAAAACGGAGGATTCGATATGGAAGGGAAGCGCGCGAACGCGGAAAACAAAGTAATCCAGATACGGAAGCATTAAGGACAGGACAAGAAGCGGAAAAACGAAAGGCTGCTTTTTCCGGATAAGCTTTTTTACAGGTTCCGCTATCGGGTAATACAGAAGCTGGCTTACAAACATGCACGGCAGAAACCAAAGCGGCAGATTCCACTTCATGTATCCTTCGACAGCGCTTGCATACAGCATGCCCAGGACGTTTTTATAGATCTCACTGTGCTTGATGGTAACGCTTAGTTTTTCCGAGGCAAATGAACCCAGAAGCGCGAAAACAAGAATGCTGATTGCGGAGAATATGTAATAAGGGATCATAAGCTGGCAAAACTTCTTTTTGAAAAACGTCTTAAAGCCGCCTTCGCCCTTTGAAAACAGGAAGCCGGACAAAAAGAAAAAAGCCGCTACATGATAGGAGTACGCATAGTATTTGAGCATATCGCCGTTTGAGGCGGTGTGCCCGTATACGATCATAAGGATCAGAAGGCCGCGAAGCGCATCTGCCCATGGCATGCGTTTTTTCATAAATCTCCTCCTGGAAAAAGCAGCGTTGTTTGTATTATATCTGTTTTTAAGAAGATGTGCAACCGGTCAGGTTTTCTTTGGATGGATTTCGTTTAAAAGCGTAAACAGGAGAATCAGCGTGCCGCCTGTAATCTGAAGGGGTGTAATGCCTTCTTTCAGAATCAGGACTGAAACGATCACGGAAACAAGCGGAATGCAAAATCCGTAATACCCAAAATTGCGCCGATCAGAAGATCGCTTTCATTCCTCGCCGTTATGCAGACAGGCGCGTTTTTTAAAAGCCGTTCAATTCTTTCTTCAAACCGCTCCCTGGGATATTGGCTTCCGAGTTCTGTCCGTTTCAAAAAGGAGATGTATTCTTCCTTCGAAATCCGTTCTTCGCGATAGGTAATATGCGTGATTGCTCACATCCTTGAGGAAAGATTATAGCACGTTTGTTTTAACGTATCAAGCTTTGATGTGACACCCGATTGCGCTTGATGCTTAACAGACCGGGTGGTATAATAGCGCGGTACAAAAGCTTTCGCGGAGGACATGCAAATGAAGGCGTTTTTTGATAGCTTAATTCAAAAATTCCCGGTCCGCAATTCGAATGAACAGAAGGAAGCGTTTCGAAATTGGGTGATCAAAGACGCCGGGGAATGCGGGCTGAATGCCTCTGTTTCAGAGGACCATGGACACAAGAATATCGTAATCGGGAATGCTGAGACAGCAAAGGTCATCTTTACTGCGCATTATGATACGCCTTGGCAGTCCCCGTGGCCGAATCTGATGCTTCCAAAGGATAAAGCGCTTTTCTGGATATATCAGATCGGTATGCTGATTCCGTTTCTTCTGGTCTCTTTCCTGGCTGCGTTTCTTGTTATGCGCTATGTAAAGCTGGATTACAGTCAGACGGTCAATTGCCTGATTCCCTTGTATGCATATCTTTTTACTTACTATGCTCTTTTCTTCCTGTTCATAAGGGGCAGAAAGAACCGGAAGAATTATAACGACAATACTTCAGGCGTCGTGGCGGTTCTTTCCGTTGCGAAGGGGCTGAAGCCGGAAGCCAGGGATAAAGCGGCGTTCATCCTTTTTGACAATGAGGAGCGCGGCAAAAAAGGAAGCAAGGCTTTTGCCAAAGCTCATAAGGAGATTTACTTACATACGCCCATCATCAATTTTGACTGCGTGGGACTTGGATCGAGCTTCGTCGTCATCGAAAGGGAAGCATTCAAGGCGAAAGAGGTGTATGATGCGTTCAGACGCGCGTATTCGGGGCTCAATGACGTTCATTTTCTTTCCGAAAAAAAGGCGCATGCCAATTCTGATCAGACGAGCTTCAAACTGGGAATCGCCGTGATGGCCTGCAAAAAAACAAAGCGCGGAATCCTTTATGTAGACCGAATCCACACAAATAAGGATACTGTGGTGGACGCGGAGAATCTCAATAGCCTTAAAAACTGTTCTTTGGAATTTATCGAGTCTTTATAAAGAAGGGTTTTGTGATGAAACGATCAATACACGCATCTTTATTGTATTTGTGGGCGTTTGTTAGATGGATGCTCACGGGCATTCTGATCGGTGCGCTCTTGGGCGTCATCGGCGCATTTTTTGCCATTTGCATCGAAAAAGCAACGCACATTCGTACGCACAATGATTATCTCATATGGTTTTTGCCGGCGGGCGGTCTGGTAATTGCATTTCTCTATCGGGCAATGAAACTGCCGCTCTCCATTGGAACGGATGAAATCATCAAAACCGTGCGCACGCAGGAACGTGTTCCATTTTTGATGGCGCCTGCAATCTTTTTGTCCACGGCGATTACGCATCTTTTCGGCGGTTCAGCGGGAAGAGAAGGCGCGGCGCTGCAATTGGGCGGAGCCATTGGCGCAGCGGTCGGCGATCTTACGCATCCGAAATCCGATTCCAGGCGTATTTTTGAACTGTGCGGCATGGCTGCCCTGTTTTCTGCGCTTTTCGGAACGCCCGTTACGGCGGCGATTTTTGTGCTTGAGATCATCGAGGTCGGGCGTATAAATTCCAGAGCGTTTCTTCCGTGCTTTGCATCGTCCGTTACGGCTTCACTTTTTGCAAAGCTTGTGGGCGCGCCTGAGGAGCCGTGGAATCTTGCAAGCGGTCTTCAGTCGGTCGGCACAGTTTCCTATCTTGAGGCGGCTGGAATCGGCGTAGCCTGCGCGATCATGGCGATCGTCTTTTGCGTCTGCATGCATGTTGGCGGCAAGTATATGAAGAAACTGATCAAAAACGACTATCTGAGAGTTGTATCCGGAGGTTTGGTCATTGTTGCGCTTTCGCTTGTTTTGAGAACACGCGATTACAACGGCGGCGGTATGCACGTGATTTTTGACGCGCTTAACGGAAAAGCGGTTCCGTGGGCGTTCCTTGTAAAAACACTGTTTACCATGATTACGCTCAGCTGCGGATTTAAGGGCGGCGAAATCGTTCCGTCGTTCTTTGTCGGCGCGACCATGGGATGCACGCTTGCGGGTCTTATCGGTATGCCTCCGGCGCTCGGCGCGGCGCTCGGCCTGATTGGCATGTTCTCGGGCATCACGAATGCGCCCATTGCCGCAATTATCATGTCTGTGGAGCTTTTCGGCGCCGAGTATCTGCCGCTTTTCGGCATTGCCGCGGCGGTAGCGTTCATGCTCTCCGGGCATTTCAGCCTGTATCATGCACAGCTGTTCACAGAGCCGCAGCTGGGACACGAAGAATAAATGTATGGAAAAAGCGAAGGAATTGCCGTTTGTTGCAAGCCCTTCGCTTTTTTTTATTCGAAAATATCCAGCATTTTGTCCATAATCAGATACAGGTTTTCATCGCTGTATTCAAGTTCGCCGGAAAGAAGGCGCGCGATTGAGATCATGTCTTCGGATGAAACAGATCCGTGTTTCATAAGGAACCGTGAAACAAGTTCCAGAGACAGATAACATAAAAACGCGCACAGCAGCATCGCGCTCAGAAGATCGCCCTTGTCCAGCGCCAAAGGCATATGGCGGTATACAAAATAGATGCACATATTCTGAAGCGGCAATGAAAGATCATCTGGTATCTGCGCGCGAGAAACGCCTTTGAGATCGGAAAGAAGATCGCCCCAGTCCTTGTCAAGCCGTTCAAGCGACAGAAGAAATTCGGTCACTTCGTCAAAGGAAAGCGCGTCTGCATCGGCTTCGCACGCGTCAAACAACGCGCGGATTCTGCTTTCGATTGGCGCGGATTGATCTTCCAGAAGTCCGATCAGCTCATTTCTTACGGAAAGAAGCTCTCTTTCATCTTCGGTTAAAGAGATTTCCTGTCCGTCGCCGGGCAGAGGAAGAAGAGTAAACGGATCTTTGTTTTCAAGAATGATTTTTGCCGCCGCTTCGCAGGAAAGTCCAAGCCCGATTTCGGTAAACGATGAGAAGAACGAGCGGAAACGGGGATGATCGGCGCAGATCGGACAAAGAACAGCTTCTCCATAGTTCAAAATAAGATCGCAGAGCCCGTCTTTATTTAAAAATGCGCATCTGCCGTTTTCATCTGTTTTGAACTGATGCGTTCCATTCGAAAAATGGATTTTGTCAAGAACCTTTCCGCTTCCGCCGTCGATAAGGCGGAATCTTTCATAGCTTTCTTCGTCGATTCCGATTTCCCAGCCGATGCAGCAGGAATGGCGGCATTTTCCTGCGATGCAGGAAAAAAGCGGATAATAGGAGGGAGAAAGGATTTTCATAATGTGGAAGGCTTCCTTTCAGAGAGAATCAGCATGCATTCATTATACCATAAAACGGATAAGTGGAGTGTTCTTAGAAAGAAAAATGTTTTTCGTGAAAGGAAAAAGGATGAAAATGGATGACGGTTACATGATGATGACGATATAACCGTAATTCCATCGGGTAAAGAATGGTTACATGAGAAAGATGATGTAACTGTTGGTACCGGAAAATGAGAGAGAGGCTAAGCTTAACAGAACATATGTTTGACAAAGCGAGATGAATCCGATAAAATGTATATGCATGAATGAGAAGGAGGCAAAGAAAAGATGGAAAGAAGCTATATTGCGATCGACCTTAAATCCTTTTATGCCTCCGTGGAATGCATCGAGCGGGGACTGGATCCCCTGGACACCTGTCTTGTGGTTGCGGACGAATCCAGAACTGAGAAAACCATTGGCCTTGCGGTTTCCCCGAGCCTGAAGAAATACAGTGTTCCCGGCAGGCCGAGGCTTTTTGAAGTGATTCAAAAAGTCAGGCAAGCCAACAGGCAAAGACTCAAGGATGCGCCGGAGGGCACGTTCAAAGGGAAATCCGTCAGCGGCCGTATGCTGTCGAATGATCCTTCTCTTGAAATTGATTTTCTGATTGCCAAGCCGAGAATGGCGCTGTATATGCGGTATTCCACCCGGATATTTTCCATCTATTCGCGCTTTGTTTCGCCGGAGGATATCCATGTTTATTCCATCGATGAAGTGTTCATGGATGTAACGGATTATCTCAAAACCTATAAAACCACGCCCAAAGCCCTTGCTGAAAAAATCGTAAATGAAGTATTGAATGAAACCGGGATTACGGCAACAGTCGGCATCGGAACAAATCTGTACCTCGCAAAGGTAGCCATGGATATCGTTGCCAAGCATATTCCGGCAAACGAAAGCGGAGCTAAGATTGCCGAGCTCGATAAGATGAGCTACAGAATGCTTCTGTGGAATCACAGGCCGCTGACGGACTTCTGGCGCGTAGGCCGCGGATACACCAGGAAACTTGAAAAGATGGGCCTTTACACGATGGGGGACGTTGCAAGATGTTCAATCGGAAAAGCCGGCGATTATTACAACGAAAAGCTTTTGTATGATGCGTTCGGCGTAAATGCTGAGCTTTTGATTGATCATGCGTGGGGATATGAGCCGTGCAGGATTTCCGATATCAAGGCATACAAGCCGGAAACGCATTCCATCAGCCAAAGGCAGGTGCTCGAGGAGCCCTATGATTTTGACAAGGGTCGGATTATCGTGCGCGAAATGGCGGATCAGCTGGCGCTTGAAATGGTGGATAAGCGCATCACGTGCGACCAGATGGTATTGACGGTCGGCTATGATATCGAAAACACGCTGGATCCCGACCGCGCAAAGAAGTACGAAGGCCCCTATGAAACCGATCCCTACGGCCGCAAAATCCCGAAATCTGCGCACGGAAGCATCAACCTTTCCCGCCGAACAGCGTCCGCCAAACTGATTCTGGAAGCGATTTCTGCTTTGTATGACCGGATTGTTGACCACAACCTCTTGGTCAGGCGCATGTACGTTGTCGCCAACCATGTGCTTTCGGAAGATGACGAAGGAAGCGGAAAGTGCGAACAGCTGAACATGTTCACGGATTATGAAAAGGAGGATGAAGTGCTGGAAAGGGAGAAAAAGCGCCAGCATGCGATTTTGTACATTAAAAGAAAGTTTGGCGCAAACGCAATCCTCAGAGGCATGAATCTTCAGGAAGGCGCGACAGCCAAGGACAGAAACCAGCAAATCGGCGGCCATAAAGCGTGAGGAGAGTATATGGAAAGATACAAGGATATCATCCATCTTCAATACCCGAAATCAAATGCCTATCCCCGTATGCCCATGAGTGAGCGTGCCTGTCAGTTTTCGCCGTTCGCAGCGCTGACAGGATATGATGAAGCGATCGAGGAAGAAGCGCGGCTTACCGATTCGAGGGTTCTTCTTTCGGAGGATGAGAAAAAGGAGCTTGGTGAGAAACTGCGGTTTTTAAAGGAGAATATCGAAAAGACGCCTGAAGTATGCGTGTCCTTCTTTGTGCCCGATGAAAAGAAGAGGGGTGGCAGATATCTGATAGCGAAGGGAAAAATCAGGAAGATCAAAGACTACGAACAGGAGCTCCTGATGGAATCCGGAGAAACGATCGGCTTTTGCGATATTCTGTATATCGATTGCGATCTTTTCAGAATGCCTGACGCATAAATAAAATACCTGTTTAAACGAAATACACATAATTTGTGTAGAAGCGTACGTTCAAGACAGGAAATAAAGATACGCAGCGAGAATAAAACAGATACAGTCTGTATGCAGGAGATGAAGGATATGAACAAGGTTTACTACTGTTATCCCGGCGGCAAGCACAAGGCGCTCACCATGTCATACGATGATGGAAAAATCCAGGACCGCCGCCTTGTCGCCATGTTCAATCAATACGGCATTAAGGGAACGTTCCATATCAACAGCGGCCTTTTTCACGACCCAAATCGCGTCCAGCCGGAAGAAATCAGGGATCTGTATAAAGGGCATGAGATCTCCTGCCATACCGCGACCCATCCGACCATTGCGCGCTGTCCCATGACGAATGTGATGGAAGAAGTAATGGCTGACAGGCGCGCGCTTGAGGGCATTGCGGGCTATCCTGTGAGGGGGCTTAGTTACCCGAACGGTTCGGTCACAAAGGATATCGAGGCGCTTCTTCCTATGTGCGGTATCCGATACAGCAGAGTTGTCGGCTCAAGCGGACACTTTGCTCTTCCGGAAAATCCCTACCGATGGCAGGCAACCTGCCATCACAACCAGAGGCTGCTCGAGCTGGGCGAGGAGTTTATCGGGCTTTTCAAAAAGCAGTATCTGTATCTTATGTATGTCTGGGGCCATTCCTACGAGTTCGACGACAAAAACAACTGGGAGCTGATGGAGAATTTCTGTAAGCTTGTCTCTGGCAAAGAAGACATATGGTATTGCACCAATATTGAGTTCATGGATGCGATGGATGATCTTGAGCGTCTGCAGTTTTCAGCAGACAATACCTTTGTATTCAACCCGAACGCACGCGACTGCTGGATTCGCGTAAACGATGGAGAAGCGGTATGCATTCCGGCAGGACAGCTTGTTGATCTTTGAGAAGAATACAGTTTTATTATCGTATAAAAAGAAGCTGTCTCAAAACAAGTTTGGATTTTCTTTTTAGCGAAATGCTTCTTATAAACATGAAATACGGGACGGGAAACCCGCCCCCTACAGGAAGAAACCATCGTGTTTCCGTTGTAGGGGACGGGTTTCCCGTCCCAGTTTCGTGTTTTATGCTTTTATTGAGACAGCGCTATTCGTATTTCGGGGAAAGGATTTCCGAAATCGTTCCCTCAAGCAGTTATATCTCTTTGCGTCCCTTTGCGTAGTTCGGGAGAAGTTTGGGAGAATACTTATCGCTGTTGATGCCGGCATTCTTGAGCTCGTTTTCGTAGTTCTTTACATGCTCAAGGGAGAGCTCCTTGACGGTGGTTTCCTTTGCAGCCTTGGAAGCCTGCTGACCGGCATTGCGGCCGAAGACGATGATATCGAGAAGGCTGTTGCCCATCAGGCGGTTGCGTCCGTGGATGCCTCCGACGGCTTCACCGGCGACAAAGAGGTTCTTTACGCGGGTGGTCTGACCGTCTGCCGTGATTTCAAGGCCGCCGTTCTGATAGTGAAGGGTGGGGTAGATCAGAATCGGAACTTCGCGCATGTCGATGCCGTATTTAAGATACATGCGGAGCATCGCGGGCAGGCGCTTTTCGATGGTGCCTTTACCGTGGATCATGTCGATCATGGGGGTGTCGAGCCATACGGCCTTGCCCATGCCGGTGTCTACGCCCTTGCCGTTGGTAGAGCACTCGCGGATAACGCCGGCGGCGTTGACGTCACGGGTCTCGAGGGGATGAATATAGGCTTCGCCTTCAGAGTTGATGAGCTTTGCGCCCATGGAGCGAACCTTCTCGGTAACAAGCGCGCCGAAGATCTGCGCGGGGAAGGCAACGCCGGTGGGATGGTACTGAAGCGTATCCTGATACAGAAGCTTCGCGCCTGCGCGGTAGCCGAGAATCAAGCCGTCGGCGGTTGCGCCGTAGTGGTTCGAGGTGGGGAAGCCCTGATAGTGCATGCGTCCTGCGCCGCCGGTTGCAATGACGACGGTCTTGGCGCGCGCGATCAGGATTTCGCCGGTTTCCATGTTCTGAAGAACCGCGCCGGCTGCTTTGCCTTCGGTGTCGAGGATGAGCTCGATGGCCGCGGTAAAGTCAACGACGGGGATCTGACGGTTGAGAACTTC